>JACQZJ010000185.1 GCA_016213895.1 Planctomycetota bacterium
ACTAGCCTCGCTCCGCGCGGCCAATGCGCGCCTCGAAGACGAGGTCGCTGAGCTCCACAGACTGCTCGCAGACGTGCTCCTCGATCCGCGTCTCGCGGTCTCGCTCCCTCTGGCGACGCGCTACGCAATGGAAGCAAAAAGCCGTGGCGTACCGCCTTCGGACTTCGTCGCGGAGTTGCTCGACGACCTCGAGGAACATGCCCAGGAACCCGGCTGCGCGGACGCCCTGACTGACCTCACGTTCGACTATCTCGAGCTCCACGTCAGGCCGGTTCTCGAGAAGTACGATCCTCTCGACGACGCCGCTCGCAAGCGTTACTGGGCGGAATTGGACAAGTGTCCGCTTCGGCCGGACAACTCGAGTCTGCCGACGGCCGCCTCGGAGGCCGCGCATAAGGAGTGGCTAAGGATCAGCGAAGAAAGACGCCTTCAGATCAGCTCAGTGCTTCCCCCTGCCCTGTCAGGAATGTTTGACTGATGGAAAGCAAGCAAGGAAATGGCTTTTCAACATTCACGGCCGCAGGCCCGTCGCCCCGATCCGAACTCAGTCAATGCTACCCACCGCACCAGCCGAAGCGCCCTCTCTCCCGGCTCGGACGAACCAGAAGAGCCGCACGCCGTCCAATGGAAACCGCTGAACGCCCCCCGCGCAGAACCAGCGCCTCCCCGCGCCTGCCGAAGCCTCGCCCGCCATCCGGACTTCCCCCGGCGCACCCATGGCCGCACTTCCCTCTGCTGCCTCTTCCTCTCTTCCGACAGGACCGCACGCAATGAACCGGCCCATACTCACGACGCTCATCGCGCTGTCCCTCCTCACGGTCGCCTACATCACGCTCGTCGTTCTCACCCCCGACCGGCCTCCCCTCGATTCCTCTGGCGCAACCAGCCCCTCTCACGCCCCCGTCTCCCACGACGAAAGACTCGCCGCCGTCCCTGACCCTGCCGAGCCTGACGTCCGAGTCCCTGTCGAGACCGCACAGCTCGACGACGAGCCACAGCCCCTCCCGGACTGCGGACACGCAGAGGAACTCGCCTCGCTCTACGCGGACAATGCGCGCCTCCAGGACGAGGTGGCTGAACTCCACAAACTGCTCGCAGACGTGCTCCTCGATCCGCGTCTCGCGGTCTCGCTCCCTCTGGCGACGCGCTACGTCATCGAGGCAAGAAGCCGTGGCCTGCCGCCTTCCGACGCCGTCGAGAACTTCCTCGAGGACATCGAGGCAGGCGCTCAAGAAGCCGGCTGCGAGGAGGCCCTGACAAGTCTCACGTTCGACTATCTCGAGCGCCAGGTCAGGCCGGTTCTCGAGAAGTATGACCCCCTGGTGGACGCCGCTCGCGAGCGCCACAGGAAGGAAGATGACAATCGTCCGCTTCGGCCGGACGGCTCGCATATTACGACGGCCGCTTCAGAAGCGGCATATGAGGAACTGCTGAGGATCAAGGAAGAGAGACGCCTTCAGGTCAGCTCAGTGCTTCCCGCTGGCCTGTCAGGAGTGTTCGAGTAATGGGAAGCAGGCAAGGAAAGGGTTCTCTATGAAGTCCTCGAAACTCATCATCGCGGCATTCGCCGCCCTCTTGGCCACGCCCCTCGCCTTCGCCGCCGCGGTGGCGACGGCGAGCGCCCCCGTGGCGCCCAACGTGCTGCCCAAGCCCCTGGTGAACGGGCAGATCATCCCCGGCACGCAACACTCGACGATCACCATCGAGAAAGGCAAGGCGTTCTACAAGAACGTCAACGGCATTCCGATCGTGATGGTCAACGGCGACGACACGATCACCATCCACGTCGGCCAGGGCGAGGAGGTGAACGTCGAGATCACGGGAACCGACAACACGGTGACCTACAACGGCGACGGCGGGGCCGTCCCGGACGGACCCGACCAGGGGACCGACCCGGACAACGACCCGGACACCGAGATCACCGTCGGCACTCCGAACGGTAAGGGAGGGGAGAACACGGTCAACGTGAATGGCGACAACAACGACGCCAAGGTCGACAGCGACAAGAACACGATGACCGTCGGCGGTGGCTCGGACAGCAACCACGGCACCGAAGGCTCAAACTCCAACGACAACATCTGGGGTGGCAACGGCGGCACGGGCAACACGGTGACCGGCTCGAACGGATCCACCTACGGCTGGGGCTACTGATCAAGAGATCGGAGAGGCACCGTCGCTGTGCGTAACCCCGCGCACGGGATCCGCGCCCGGATCGGGTAGCCACTACCTGCCCAACTAGGGAAGCCCACGGTGTCTCGGCACCGTGGGCTTCTCGCATTCCCGCAGCGTGACCTTCGTCGTCGACCGCGGCCACTTCGACTTCCATTCCTTCATCACGGTCAAGAGCAGGGGCGCGTGCGACGGCATCGTGCGCCGGGCGCCCCGCGCGGAGGCCGGCATCCGACCTCCTCGGAATCCCGCGACTCGGAAGAGGCAGCCAGAACGTGCTTCGATGTCTCTACCCAGGTCATGCTGGCACGGACCTGGCGCTTCAGCCCGGCCGGACTTCCGGTTAGACTGGGCTCGGTTCCGGGCAAGCACCAACAGAAGCACTCGAAGGACTGAACACCATGAAGACGCTCGCCTGCTGCGCGGCGGCCATGGGCCTCCTGACGGCCGCCGCGGCGGCCCAGGACGTGCTCTACGCCACGCAGTCGTTCTCCAACGTCAACCTGCTGACCGCCAATCCCCTGACCGGATCCGTCAGCGCGTCGGTCCCGGTGACGAACGAGGAGGCCCTCTTCGGCGGCCTCGCGTGCGACCTGAACGGCGATCTCTACAGCATCGACGGCTACAACGACGTGAACTCCGACCGCACCTTCCGCATCGACCTCGCCACGGGCGCGGGCACGGTCGTGGGCAACACGGGCTACAACTGGAACTTCCGCTGCGTCGACGTGCACCCTCCGACGGGCGTCCTGTGCGCCGCGCACGACAGCGAGCTCTTCATCCTCGACAAGACCACGGGCGCCGCCACGCTGATCGCGCCCATCACCGGGGCGACGCTCGACCAGGTCACGTCCATCGCCATCGACAGCCAGGGGAACGCATACGTCACCGACTCCGGCGGCGTGGGGCTGTTCCAGCTCAACTTGGCGACCGGCGCCGCGACGCACCTCGGCGACCTGAACTTGACGTACTTCTTCCAGGACCTGGCGTTCGACACGTCGGACGGCCTGTGGGGCGTCGACGCGGTGGGCGGCATGTACCGCATCAACCTCGTCCAGGCCACCGCGACCTTCCAGTACTCGACCCCGGCGTGGCGCGGCATCGCCTTCAAGCGGGGCGCGCCGTGCGCCGGATCGATCAGCACGCATGGCTCCGGCTGCCCGGGGAGCGGCGGCTTCGTGCCGGTCCTCGCGGCGAGCGGCTGCCCGGTGGGAGGCCAGACGGTCACGGTGGACATCACGCAGGCCCTCGGCCCCTGCACCGGCTTCCTCTTCTTCGGCCTGGGCCAGGGCGCACTCTCCATGGGCGGCGGCTGCACGCTGAACGTCGTGCCCCTGCTGCCTCTGGTCCTCGCCTTCCCGATCGGCGGCAGCGGACCGGGAGCCGGATCGGTCACCTTCGGCGGAACGATGCCGGCCAGCGTCTCCGGCGTGGTGATCACGCTGCAGGCGTTCACGGACGACTCCGGCGGGCCCATGCACTTCGCGAACTCGAACGGCGTCCAGCTCACGATTCCCTAGGAAGGAGGACGCCTGGGCCCGCGGCGAGACGTCCCTCGTTCCCTCCTTCTCCTGCTGCTCCTTCTGCCCGCGGGCGGATGCGCGCCGCCGGAGACGCCGCGGCCCAACTTCGTGCTCATCCTGGCCGATGATCTGGGCTACGCCGACGTCGGCTGCTACCTCGACGCTGGCGCAGCCGGAGCGCCCGCGCCCATCAGGACGCCCAACCTCGACCGGCTCGCTGACCAGGGCATCCGCTTCACCTCCTTCTACAGCGCCGCCCCGCTATGCACCGCCGCGCGCGCCGCGCTCTTGACCGGCTGCTACCCGGTGCGCGTGGGCATGTCGCTCCCCGACCCCCGGGGACGGCCGGTGCTCTACACCGACTCGAACGCCGGTCTCGCCCTGAAGGAAGTCACCCTCGCGGAGGTCCTGAGGGACCACGGCTACGCCACGGCCCTGATCGGCAAGTGGCACCTGGGCTGCCCGCCCTTCTCTCCGGAGAACCAGGGCTTCGACGAGTACTTCGGGCCAGCGGGGAGAGCAGAGGTCGTGGACCACGACGAGGACGAAAGAACGCCCGGGGCGACGGCATTCCTGGCGCGCGAGGAGCTGACCGAACGCTACACGGCCGAAGCGATCCGCTTCATCGACAAGAACCGCGACCGTCCGTTCTTCCTCTTCCTGGCCCACAGCGCGCCGCACGTGCCGCTCGCGGTCTCGCCCGCTTTCGCGGGCAAGTCGGCGCGCGGCCTCTACGGCGACGTCGTCGAATGCCTCGACTGGAGCACGGGCGAGATCCTGGGCGCGCTCGAGCGCCTGGGGCTCGCCGAGCGGACCCTGGTGACGTTCACGTCCGACAATGGGCCGGCGCTGGAGCACGGCGCGGATGGGGGGAGCGCGTTCCCGCTGCGCTCGGGCAAGGCCACGACCGGCGAGGGAGGCATGCGCGTTCCGTGCGCCCTCTGCTGGCCCGGGATCATCCCCGCGGGGAGGACCTGCTCCGAGGTCGTGACCGCGCTCGACCTTCTTCCCACGTTCGCCGCCCTGGCCGGCGCCTCCCTTCCGCCGGGCCGCGCCATCGACGGCGAGGACCTCGAACCGCTGCTCAAGGGCGAGCCCGGCGCCCGTGGCCGCCGGGCGCCCTTCTTCTACTACAACCGCAATGGACTCGAGGCGGCGCGCAGCGGGCGCTGGAAGCTCACGTTCGGCTCGATCCCCCATTCAAGCACCCGCGGCCAGCCCCTGGCGCTCTACGACCTGGAAACGGACGCGGGCGAGTGGAGGAACGTGATCGCGGCCAACCCGGCCGTCGCCACGGAGCTTGCCGACCTGGCGCAGGCCATGCGCGAGGAGCTGGGAGACGACCTGCTGGGCATGCGCGGCCAGAAGCGGCGGCCGCCCGGGCGGATCCGCGTCCCGCCTGGGCGGCGCTGAGCATGACGGCAGGCGAGCGGCGCCTGCGCCGCTAAGGCATGCCGAGGCTTCCCTGGTTGATCGTGCCGTTGTCGAAGTTGTTGTTCAGGGCATCGAGCGCGTTCGACAGGTCCGACTCGTTCACGTCGCCCACGAGGTTGCCGTCCAGGTCCACGGGCGTGGGCAGCTCGCCTGAGATCACCATGTCGCTGATGTAGATGATCTCCTCCACCGAGTAGCCCTTGATCTTCGGGTGGACGTTGGCGACGAAGATCAGGTCCTTGAGCTTCACCGCCGGGTCGGTCTTCATCGGATCGAAGATGCCGGCCGTGTCGAAGCCGACGTTCATCTTGGCCGCGGTGAGCTGGCCGGCGAACACGCCCGCGCTCGTCGTCAGAGGATTGACGTAGTCGTGGCACAGCTTGCCCGGAGGCCCGCCAGCCGGAAGGAAGTTCTCGACCGCCTTGGCGCACGTCAGAAGCACCGCGTGGAAGCAATCCCAGTCCGGACCGTCGTGGTCTCCCAGCACGAGGCCGCAAGGGAAGACCGCGGCGAAGTGCGCGTCGCGCAGGCAGCCCGGGTTGTTGCCGCAGCACTTCGCGCCCCAGCCGCCCTGCGTGAACGTGACCATGTCGCCCGGATCGAACCCGCCGGAGCCGCAGGAGTTGGTGACGATCGTGATCGAGGCCGAGTTCGACAGGCCGACCTGGCCCGGCTTGGCCGGGTCGAGGTTCAGGAACTGGAAGTGGCCGGTGATGCCCACGAACGCGGCGTTGCAGTCCACGAAGTGGTTGAAGGTCACGGTCGGCGCGTACATGGGGACCGGCGCCACGCCCACGAGAGACGGCCCCACGCACAGGATGCCCCAAGGGGTCGGCGTCGGCCCGGCGCCGTGGGACAGCAGGATCAGGGACAGCGATCCAGGGGGAGCCGTGAGCGAGACCGCGAAGCTCGTTCCGATCGGCACCTGCGGCGGGTCGATGGACAGGATCAGACCCGGGTCGCCCGGGCAGCCCGCCTCCACTTCCTGGACAGCCGAGAACATCGCGACGACGAAGACAAGAAACGTCTCAAGACGCACACGCATCGTGACCTCCAGAGCCCCTCATTCGTGACCGGCAGTCGTCCCCAACGAATCACGGGCATGCGATCGGATGGGTTCCTTGAGTCACTGTGTACCCCGAACTCGGGCTGGGTGCAAACCGGCTCGATCGAGTTTCTTGCCGGCGGGCACGTGGACCGCCTGCCCGGCGCGGAATGGCCGCGTCTTACAGGCACCGCGGGAGTGAACGGCGCTATAATGCCCCGTTTCTACCGAGCTTCGAGCTTCAGGCGCGGAGTGCTGGCGACGTGAAGAAACCCAGGAAGAAAGCGACGACACGACCCGAGAGAAAGACGCGCGGCAGCAAGGCCGCGAAGCCCGTGGTGCAGGGCGCTGCCGGGCTCGATGCCCTGTTCCGGCCGCGGGCCGTGGCCGTGATCGGAGCCTCGCGCCGGCCCGGCTCGATCGGCCGCGAGGTGCTGCGCAACCTCGTTTCGGGCGGTTTCGAGGGCAAGGTCTTCCCGGTGAACCCGAAGGCAAGCGTCCTGCACTCCTTCAAGTGCCACCCCACGGTCACGGCCATCCCCGACCCGGTCGACCTGGCGGTGATCTGCGTGCCGAAGAAGCTGGTGCTGGAGACGGTCAAGCAGTGCGCGAAGAAAGGGGTCGGCGCCATCGTCGTCATCACCGCGGGCTTCCGCGAGACCGGCCCCGAAGGAGCCAAGGAGGAGAAGCGCATTCTCGATGTGACGCGCGCGCACGGCATGCGCATGGTCGGCCCGAACTGCATGGGCATCCAGAACGCGCAGCGAGGCGTGCGCCTGAACGCCTCGTTCTCGCGCAACTTCCCTGACCAGGGACCGGTGGCCTTCGTCTCGCAGTCGGGCGCCATGGGCGAGGCGATCCTCGCCCACGCCGACCGCATCAACCTCGGCGTCTCGATGTTCGTGTCGGTGGGGAACCGCGCGGACGTGAGCGCCAACGACCTCCTGGACTACTGGGCCAGGGACGAGAGCATCCGCTGCGTGCTGCTCTACATCGAGTCGTTCGGCAACCCGCGCAACTTCGTGCCGATCGCGCGCCGCATCACGCGCCACAAGGCGATCGTCACCGTGAAGTCCGGGCGCTCCAAGGCCGGCGCGCTCGCCGCCACGAGCCACACCGGCGCGCTGGCCGGGGCGGACGTGGCCGCCGACGCCATCCTCAAGGACTGCGGCGTGCAGCGCGTGGGCACGGTGGAGGAGTTCTTCGACGTTGCCCTCGCCCTCTCGCGCCTGCCCCTGCCGCAGGGCCCGCGCGTCGCGGTCCTCACCAACGCGGGCGGGCCGGCGATCATGGCCACCGACGCCCTGGTCGCCTCCGGCCTGGAGATGGCGCCCCTGCAGAAGAAGACCGCGGAGCGGCTGCGCCGCATCCTCGTGCCCGAGGCGTCGGTGCAGAACCCCATCGACATGGTGGCGGGCGCGACCGCGCAGAACTACGCCGACTGCCTGCGCCTCCTGCTCGACGACGCGACCGTGGACATGGTGCTCGTCATCTTCGTGCCGCCGATCATCCTCGACCCGGTCGAGGTGGCGCACCGCGTGTTCGAGACGGTCAAGGGCGCGCAGAAGCCCGTGGTCGGCTGCTTCATGTCGCGCGACGAGGTGATGGACGACATCGCGGCCAGCGCTCCGCAGGACTGGGTGCCGGTCTACCTCTACCCCGAGTCGGCGGTGCGCGCGCTCGCCGCGCTCGACGAGCGCCGGCGCATCCTCGAGCGGCCCGAGGGCAAGGTGCATCGCCTGCGCGTCGACATCCCGCGCCTGCGCGCGCTGCTCAAGCCCGGCTGGCAGGGAGTGGAGGTGCGGCGCCAGCTGGCGCAGGCCTACCGCATCCCCGCGGTGCCGGGCGGCCTGGCGCACAGCCCGAACGAGGCGGTCGCCATCGCCGACCGCGTGGGCTACCCGGTGGTCATGAAGATGTCCGTGCCGGGCATGCCGCACAAGAGCGACGTGGGCGGCGTGCTCCTCAACGTGAACGACGCCCCCTCGGTGTGGAACGCCTTCGCCCGCCTCATGCGGCCAGACGCCGAGGGCGTGAACGTGCAGAAGATGCTCAGCGGCGGCCGCGAGGTCGTGGTCGGCTTCACCGCGCACGCGCACTACGGGCCGATCCTCATGTTCGGCCTGGGCGGCGTGTTCGTCGAGGTCCTGAAGGACGTCTCCTTCGCCCTCTGTCCGGTCACGGACGTGCGCGCGCGCGAGATGATCCGCGGCATCCGCGGCTACGCCATCCTCGAGGGCATCCGCGGCCAGGCGAGCATCAACGAGGACGAGCTGGTCGCGGTGCTGCAGCGCGTCTCGCAGATGGCCATCGACCTGCCGGAGATCGCCGAGATGGAGTTGAACCCGATCCTCGCCTTCCCGCACGGCGTGGTGGGCGTGGACATGCGCGTGCGCGTCGAGGAGCGCAGCTAGCAGAAAGACGCCTCAGCGCCCGGCCGCCGCGTGCGCGTCGCGCGCCTCCCGCGTCTCCTTGACGGCGTTGAGGGCCAGCTTGAGCGCAGCGGGGCCGGCAAGCAGGCTGAGCCCGATGACCGCGACCATCAGGGCGGCCAGCTCATTCCCCCAGTCCGGGAAGCGTCGCTGCACGATGCCCGCGCAGCCCAGGCCGACCGCGGCCTGGGTGATGAAGGCCCAGCCGCTCGCGCGCGCCATGGCGGGCGGATCGCCGCCCAGACGGCCGCCGAGCCAGCTGCTCGCCCAGAGGAGCGCGACGCGCAGCACCGTGATCAACACCGCCGCCAGCCAGGTCGTGGCGAGTGCGCCCAGGTCGAGCGCGGCGCCCGCGAGGCAGAAGAACACGACGTAGACCGGCAGCGAGGCGCGGTCGATCGCCTCCAGGAACAGCCCGCCGTGCCGGGAGGCGTTTTGCACCACGAGGCCCGCCGTGATGCAGATGAGCATGGGCTCGAGGTGAAAGGGGATGCCGTGCATGCGGTCGAGGAAGTCGGCGAGCTGGCGCGAGAAAAAGGTGGTGAGGAAGGCGACGCCGAGGATGAAGACCAGGAGATCGGCGCGCACATGGCGCATGTAGAGCGCGATGAGCAGGCCGAGGAGAATCCCGGCGAGAACGGCGCCGAGCACCTCCGCGGCCACGAGCGCGCTCAGGGCGAGATCCAGGTGCGAGCCGGGTGCGACCAGCGTCTGGCAGAGCGACACCACGGCGGCGAAGACCAGGATGACCAGCACGTCCATGACCACGGTCACGCCCAGCAGCACCTCGGTGAACGGGCCGCGCGCCCGGCACTCGCTGATGACGGCGATCGCCGCGGCGGGCGAGGCCGCGGGCGCGAACGCGCCCAGGATCGCTGCCACGGCCAGCAGGTGCGCCACAGGCCTCCCCTCCACGAACGGCAGGAGCGGGCCGGCGAGCAGCACGACCAAGGCGACGCCCGCGCACGCGATCGCCATCTGGCAGGAGGCAGTGAGGGCGATCACGCGGCGGCGCGCGCGCAGCTCGCCGAGACGCAGCTCGCCGCCCGCGGCGAGCGCGATGAAGGAGAGCGCCAGGTCGTCGATGAGCTTGAGGTCCGCGACGACTCCGGCGTCGAGGAAGCCCAGGGCGTGCGGCCCGAACAGGACGCCGGCCAGGATGTAGCCCGTGATCCTCGGCAGGCGCAGCGCCGCGACCACGTCCCCGGCGAGGCAGCCCGCGATCAGCAGGAAGCCGAGGCCGTAGACCGCGCGCGCCTGCGGCAGGAGCTGCGCGAAACGCTCGGCGGCGAGCAGCGCCAGCATGAGCCCGATTGCCAGCAGGAGCCCGGCGGCGCGCCTCATGCCTGGCCCCCGCGCGCCCGGCGCAGCACCGCCTGCGCCAGGGCCGGGCTGATCAGCTCGTTGACCAGGACTCCGGCCAGCACCGCCGTGATCACGGCGCCGCCGAGC
>JACQZJ010000186.1 GCA_016213895.1 Planctomycetota bacterium
TGCGCGGCTCTTCGGCGCCTGCGCTCGGCGGGGGAAGCTCCTCCCTGAGCGCCGCGCGCGCGGGCGCGCGCGGCTCGCGCGCCGGCGCGGATCGAGCCGCGCGGCGCGGGGCGGCGCTCTCCTCTTCGTCCTCCGGGCAGGCCGGCGGGCGTTCGGAGGCGCGCGTGCCGCGGCGCCCGCGGCCGCGCGCGGCCGCGGCGGGTTTGGCGGCGGTCTCGCGCCGCGCGGCGGGCGCGCCTTCCCGCTCCGCGGACTCGAGGACGGCATGGCCGAAGGGAGCCTCGACCATGGCGCGCTGGTACTCGTCTGGATCGGTTTCGCGCAGGTACTCGTAGTGGAGGTTGGTCCAGCGCGAGAGCTCGTCGCGGTTCAGTCCGAGGGCCTCCGCCTCGATGCGGAAGAAGTCGAGCGAGTCCTTGAAGTACTCGCGCCGGACCATCTCGGACGGCTTGATGCGCCGCCGCCGCCGGCTCGCGCCCTGCACGCGGAACCTGGGCTGGGCGATGATGATCTGCTTGACCCGGAAGGCGTCGCGGCGCGAGATGGACATGCGCGCGCAGAAGGGCCTGAGGACATCGTCCACCGCGTGCCCGGGATCGCGGCTGCCGTGCAGGTCGGCCAGCCTCTGGCGGATCGGCCCGATCAGCAGGACGGTGAGGAGGACGGCGTTCGCCAGGGTGCGGCGCCCGCGGTCGATGTCGTCCACGACCTCGAAGTAGCGGATGAGCTGGTCGTAGACGTGCCCGCGCCAGCCCTCGAGGTCCGGGTTGTCGTCGAGGAACGCGCCGATCTCGGGAAGCACGACGTCGAGCGAACCGGTGCGGTCGAGCAGCTCCCAGGCGCGGCGCGAGTTGCCGCAAGAAAGCAGGCGCAGCAGCTCCTCGGTGAGGCGCGGCGCGGCGCACTTCTCCAGGTCGGCGTGGTAGTCGATCATGGCGTCGTAGGCGGCGGGATCGATGGAGAAGTCGAGGCGCGCCGCGAAACGCATGGCGCGCAGGATGCGCACCGGGTCCTCCTGGAAGCGGATGCGCGGGTCGCCGATGGTGCGGATCGTCCTCTGCTCCAGGTCGTCCGTGCCCCCGACGTAATCGAGGACGACGTTGTCGGCGACGTCGTAGAACAGCGCGTTGATCGTGAAATCGCGCCGCAGCGCATCCTCCTCGGCCGAGCCGAAGACATTGTCCCGGCGGATGAGGAGGTCGTCGTGCCCTTCTTCCTCCGCGTCGTCGATGGGTCCGTCGTCGACGGGTCCGTCGGGGGCTTCCTGCTCGGCGACGAACTCCTCCGGGATGTCCTCGCCGGGTTTGCGCCGGAAGGTCGACACCTCGATGATCTTGCGGCCGAACTGGATGTGCACCAGCTTGAAGCGCCGGCCGATGATCCGGCTGTTGCGGAACAAGCGCTTCACCTGCCGCGGCCGCGCGGACGTGGCGACGTCGAAGTCCTTGGGCATGCGGCCGAGGGACAGGTCGCGGACGCACCCGCCGACGAGGTAGGCCTCGTGGCCGTAGCGCTGCAGGCGGCGGATGATCTTGACGGCGTCGGGATCGAGCGAGGCAGGGACGATCAGCGGTTCCGCGATGCGATAGGGCTCGGATTCCATCGGCTGTCCGGTCTCACGGTAAAGACGTGATTGTACCGCATCGTTGCCTTCCGCCGCGCGTCGCCGCACGGATTCAACCGCCGCGGGCTTGACCTCGCGCACGTGCCGGGCCGCCGGCGGGGAGCCCGTGGCCGCTCCGGTGACGAGCACGGCGTCCGCGAGGGCGCGCTCGAGCAGCTCGTTCACTTGCAGGGCGACGGGCGCGGCCCGCAGCTGCGTGGCGTGCTTGACGCGCACGTCGGCGAAGATGGCCACGCGCGCGCGCAGGGCGCGGCGGTACCTGAGGAGGGCGGCGGCGTCGCCCTGGATCAGGCCCTGGTCGGTGACGGCGGCGCCGGTCAGGACGTTGACGCGGATGAAGTCGAGCTCCGCGGCCAGGGCGACGCCAAGGGCGCCGGCGGCGTCGTTCCTCAGCACGTTGACGCCGACCGGGCGCGCGCCGGCGATCTCCTTGATCGCGGCGGCGATGCGCGTCAGGCAGGCGATGGTGTGCGGCTCGGCGCGGCCGCAGGCGAAGGGCGCGTCGCCGAAGTTCTCGACGATCACCCCGTGCAGGCCTGCGTCGAGGTAGCTGCGCGCGTCCTGGAGCGCGCGGGCGGCGACGCGGGCGAAGGGCAGGCGGCTGCGGGGCGTACCCGGCAGCGGGGCGACGTGCACGACGCCGAGCAGCGGCTTGGAGGAGCCGAAGAGCTTGCTGTACCAGCGTGCCACCTGCGTCATGGCCTTCGCTCCGGCGGAAGCGCTCCGCTCCACTACCGTAGCGAGTCCGCCGCGCCCGGCGGCCGCGAATCGTCCTTGGCATCCACCCATGCTGTGCTACTCTCGCCGCGCCGTCACCACCGGAGCATCGGAGCATCCCAGATGGAGGCAGAGCGTTGCGGCGTCTTCGCCAGGACGGCGCTGCCCGGGGGCATCGACCTCCTGGTGTGGCGCACGCCCAAGTTCAAGACGACCACCATCCGCGTCGGCCTGCTGGAGACCCTGGACGCGCAGGCGAGCGCGCGCGCGATCATCGCGGCGCTGCTCAAGCGCGGCTGCCGGTCGCACCCGGACATGATGTCGCTCGCGCGGCGCCTGGAGGAGCTGTACGGCGCCGGGCTGTCGGTCGACGTCGGCAAGCGCGGCGAACGCCAGGACACCCACGTGCGCCTCACCGTGGTCAATGACCGCTTCCTCGGCCCGGCGGCCGGAGCCTTCGGCGGGGGGCTCGCGCTCCTCAAGGACGTGCTCGCCGACCCGGTGACGGAGGACGGCGGCTTCCGCGCCGCGGAGTTCGAACAGGAGCGCGTCAACCTGGTGCGCGCCATCCGCGGCCTGCTGGACGACAAGATCGCCTACGCGCACCAGCGCCTGGTCGAGGAGATGTTCCGCGGCGAGCCGTACGCGCGCTTCGAGCTCGGGGACGTCGAGAGCGCCGGGCGTCTCGAGCGGCACCAGGTCTTCGCCTTCCACCGCGAGCGGCTGCGCGGCGCGCCGCTCGAGGCGTTCGCCGTGGGCGGCCTGGACGAAGCGCAGGTCGCGCGGCTGGGCGAGGCGCTTGGCGCCCTCTGCAGCCGGGACGAGGCGGCGCCGGCCGCACCGGAGTCCTCGGCGGCGCGGGCGGAGACGCGCACCGTGGTGGAGGAGCATCCCGTCGCCCAGAGCAAGCTGCTGATCGGCTACCGCGTCGACACGCGCCGGCTCGGCGACAGGGAGTACTTCGCGCTCGGTCTGTTCAACGCCATCCTGGGCGCGGGCGGGAGCCAGGCCAAGCTCTTCAAGGAGGTGCGCGAGAAGCGCGGCCTGGCCTATTACGCCCACTCGAGCCTGGACCGGCTGAAGGGGTTCCTGCTGCTTTCCGCCGGGGTGGCGGCGGCGCGCTGGGAGGAGGCCGCGGCCGTCATGCGGGAGCAGGTGCTGGCCATGCGCCAGGGCCGTTTCAGCGAGGAGGAGATGGAGGTGGCGCGCGCCGCGCTGCTCAATTCACTTGACTCGGTCAATGATTCGCCCGGGCAGGCGATCGACTTCGCCTCGGTGGCGCGCGCCGCCGGCAGGCCGCCGTGCGTGCAGACGGTCGCCGGGCTGGTGCGCTCGCTCGCGCGCGAGGACGTGGTGCAGGCTGCCGCCCTGCCCGTGGAGGGCGTCTGCTACGTGCTGAAGGGAACGGATGAGCATGGAACTGGCGCGCCTTGACAACCGCATGGCCGAGAGCGTGCTCGCCGGCACGCACGAGAGCGGCCTGCGCGTCACGCTGGTGCCGAAGCCGGAGTACGCGCGCACCTTCGCCGTGATGGCGGCGCACTTCGGCTCGGTGGACAACCGTTTCCACGACCCGCGCGGCGGCGCCGCGGTGGCCGTGCCCGACGGCGTGGCGCACTTCCTCGAGCACAAGATGTTCGAGGACGAGCAAGGCGACGTGTCCGAGCGCTTCTCCGCGCTGGGCGCGGCGTGCAACGCGTCCACCGGCTTCACCTGCACGTCCTACGTCTTCTCGGCGACGCGCAACGTGCCGGCCTGCCTCGACCTGCTGCTCGATTTCGTGCAGAAGGCACACTTCACCAGGGAGCTGGTCGCCAAGGAGCAGGGGATCATCGGGCAGGAGATCCGCATGTACCACGACGACCCGGGGTGGCGCATCTTCTTCGACCTGCTCGAGTCGCTCTACCGCGAGCATCCTGTGCGCATCAACATCGCCGGCAGCGAGGAGTCGATCGCGCGCATCGACCCGGAGGTGCTGTTCGCCTGCCACCGCTCCTTCTACCGGCCGGCCAACATGGCGCTGACCATCGCTGGCGGCTTCGACGCCGGCGCGCTCCTCGATCTGGTCGAACGCAACCTCGCCGGGCGCGAGCCGGGCGCGCCCGCGCGCCACGCGCGCGTGCCGTGCGATGACGGCCCGGTGGCGCGCCGCACGGCGCGCCTTCGGATGGACGTGGCGCGGCCCAAGCTGCTCGTCGGCTACAAGGACCGCGCCATCGGCGGCAGCGGCCTTGAGGTGGTGCGGCGCGAGATCCTGTCGAGCGTGGTGCTCGACCTGCTCCTGGGACGCTCCTCGCTGCTGCACGAGGAGCTCTACAATCTTGGGCTGATCGACGAGTCGTTCTCGACGGACTACACCGGCGATCTCGGCTTCGGCTTCGCCACGATCGGCGGCGACACGGACGAGCCCGAGCGCCTCGCGGACCTGCTGCTCGAGAGGACCGCCCGCGCCCTGGAGCAGGGCATCGCCGCGCAGGACTTCATGCGCCTGCGGAACAAGTTCCTGGGGAGGTTCACCGGCATGTTCGATTCCCTTGAGGGGATCGCCTACGCCTTCTCCGCGGGCGCCTTCCGCGACACGACCCCCTTCGACGCGCTCGGGCTGATCGAGGGCATGCGGCCCGGCGACGTGGAGGAGCGGGCGCGGGAGCTGCTCGACGCGGAGCAGCGCGCGTATGCGATCATCCTGCCGCGGGGGGAGGGCGCGGGGGCCGGCGAGTCGTGAGTCCGGCGCCGCGCGATCCGCTCGTCATCTACCTGCTCACCGGCTGCTCCGCGACCGGGAAGAAGGACGTGGGCTTCGCTGCGGCGCGCCAGCTCGGCGCGGACGTGGTCTCCATGGACTCGGTCAAGGTCTTCCGCGGCCTGGAGATCGGGGCGGCGCGTCCCTCGGCCGAGGAACGCCGCGGGATCGACGTTTACCTGATGGACCAGGTCGAGCCGAGCGACGCGTTCTCCGCCGGCCGCTACCTGGCGGCGGCCGCGTCAGCGGTGCAGGAGATCCGTGGCAAGCGCCGTCTGCCCCTCTTTCTGGGCGGCACTCCCTTGTATCTGCGCGCGCTGCTCCGGGGCCTGTTCGCCGGCCCGCCGGCGAGCCCGGAGATCCGCGCGCGGCTGCGCGAGGAGGCGGACTCGGCGGGCGTCGAGGCCCTGCACCGGCGGCTCGCGGAGATCGACCCGCAGGCGGCGCGGCAGATCCTTCCGCGAGACTTCAAGCGGATCTCGCGGGCGCTCGAGGTCTACGCGCTCACCGGGCGGCCGATCTCGGAGCTGCAGCGCCTCTACACGCACCCGGCGATCGATGGCACGTTCCGCGTCGTGGGCCTGCGCTGCGGGCCGGATCTGGCAAGGCAGCGCCAGGAGGCGCGCGTGGAGCGCATGCTGGAGAGGGGCCTGGTGGAGGAGGTGCGCGGGCTGCTCGCGCGCGGCGTGCTGCAGGGCGAGGCGGCCAAGGCGATCGGCTACCGGGAGATCGCCGCCCACTTGAGGGGCGAGCTGTCCCTGGCCGAGGCGCGCGAGGAGATCGTGCGCGCGACGCACCGGCTGGTGCGCAAGCAGGAGAAGTGGTTCCGGCGTTTTCCCGAGATCGCGTGGGTGGAGAGGACCGAGGGCAGCGGCAACGCGGAGCTGGTGGCGCAGGTCGTGCGGCTGTTCCAGGGGGAGTAGCGCGGCGCGCGGCCGCGGGGCTCAGGGCAGGCTGCGTTCGAGCTGGTCGAACAGGCGGCGCGCCTCGGCGTCTTGCAGCGTGCCGCGCGCCGTTGCGATGCGGCGGCGCAGATCGGCGAGATCCTCAGGGCCGCCGCGGCCCTCGACCACGGCGTGGTGCAAGAGGAAGAGGGCATCGAGGCAGGCGGGATCGAGGTCGAGGGCGCGGCGGGTCTTCTCGCGCGCGCCGGCGAAGCGCCTGGAGCGCGCGTCCGCGGCCGCGGCCACGAGCCAGAGCTGCACCTCCGTTGCCGGGTCCGGCTCGAGCGCCAACAGCCGCTCCGCCTCGGCCACGGCCTCGTCACAACATCCGGACATCTGCAGCAGGCCGGCGTGCGCCAGGCCCACGGCCAGATCGTCCGGCTGCAGCGCGGCGGCGCGCGCGGCGAGCGCGCGCAAGTCCTGCTCGAAGCCGTCTTGCCCCAGTTCCTGCATGGCGGCCAGGCAGATCTGCAGGTCGCCGCGGGCGGCGGCGGCGAAATCCTCTGCGGCCGCGTCCGGCGCGGCAGGGGAGCGGGCGAGCGCGAGCCCGAGGCGGGCGGCCACGCCGAAAGAGGATTGCGCGACCTCGGCGCGCTCGATCAGGGTGAGGAACGCAGCTTCGGCCGCCTCGTGGCGGCCGAGCCGCAGGCGGAGGAGGCCGGTCAACCAGCGGATGTCCTCGCTCGCCACGCCGCGCGCGAGAGCTTCCTCGAGCAGCGCCAGAGCCTCCTCGACGTTGCCGCGGGAGGCGCGCTCCATGGCGTTGACCAGGACCACGACGGGCAGGTCGGGCTGCAGGCGGCGCGCTCTCTCGAGGTCGCGGCGTGCTTCGTCCGGGCGCCCGGCCTGGCGCAGAACGTCCGCGCGCGTGAGCAGCACCAGGGGATCGGCGGGGGAGCAGGCGACTGCCTGGTCCGCCTGCGCGAGGGCCGGCGCGATCCTCTCCTGCCCGAGCAGGCGGAGCGCGTCGCGGTGATGCTCGCCCGCGGCGGCGCGATAGCCGAAGGCGCCGCACCCCAACGAAAGGAGCGCGGCGCCCAGGATGGCCGTGGCGAGGAAAGCTGCCCGGCGCCTGGTCAAGGCCTAGTGCTGGCCCCAGTGCTCGAGCGTGTACTCGAAGTGCGGCAGGTTGTACTTCTCGCGCAGGCGGGCGCGCGTGTCGTCGTCGCCGAGGTCCATCTCGGGGGACGTCGGGCCCGCGTAGAGCGACGGCAGCGCGAACCAACCGAGGACGAAGTCGAACGCCTCGTAAGGCGAGGCGTTGACGTTGCCGCCGATCCAGGCGAAGTGCAGCGTGGCGCCGAGATCGCTCCAGTGGCGGTCGTGGTTGCTGAGGTAGTCCGGCCCCTCGTAGGCGAACTCGTGCTCGAAGAGCGTCGAGGTGCCCCAGACGGGGAGTCGCTTGATGTCGACCCAGTAGAGGTTGAAGCCCGCGGCCACGCCGCCCTCCACGCGGTCATCGCTCCAGAAGCCGGCGGAGCGCTTGAGCATGCCCCAGCGCGCGCCGTGGTTCAGGAAACCGCCGCCGGCCTGCAGCCACTTGGTGGCGTGGGCGTTGGCCAGGAAGCCGTCGCCGACCGAGAGGTCGAACTGGAGGATGTCGCAGACGTCCAGGAAGCGGTCCTTGAGGTAGATGCCGAACTTCTCCGGTCCGGTCCACTCGTTGATCTCCCGCGAGTAGTCCTCGAACTCCGGAGAGGAGGTGAACTTGTAGGACTGCTGCATGCAGCCCGTGGTCGTGAGGAGGGCGAGGGCGCCAAGTCCAAGAACGATCGTCTTCATTTCCTGCCTCGAGTCCTTCGTCTGTTTCCTGCGCTCCTAGCGCCCCGTCCGGTGCGGTTTGCCGTGCGTACCGCCGAACGCCCCGCCGACCGAACCGGTCTCATGGCTGTCGCTCGGCTTCTGGGCCCACTCGGCGCCCTCGATCTGCTCGTGCTGGCCGAAAGTCGTGGGCCAGATGGTCGGCCACACCGAGTAGGCGTTGGCGCGGTAGCGCCCGATCTTGTCGTCGTAGAGCGACACGCGTGTGTCGTCGTCCGCGACGTCGACGCCGATGTCCCAGGGCATCTGCCGGCTCGTCACCCACGCCGGGTTGGGGAAGTTGCCGAAGAAGCCGAAGACGAAGTCGGCGAACTCGAACGGGCTGACGTTGACGTCCGCGCCGAGAGCGATGACGTGCAGCGACGCGCCGAAGTCGAGCCAGTGCCCGTTCTGGTCCAGATCGATGTTGTACCCGTGGGCGTCGAGATACTTGTCGTGCAGCCACGGCGTGCCGTAGACCGGCACGCGCGCGGCGTGCACCGAGTAGTTCGCGACCGGACCGACGGTGAAGCCGCCCTCGGTGCGCTCCTCGCGCCACACGCCCATGCCACGGCCGAGCCAGCCGACCTTGTACCCGGTCCAGCTGCCGAAGCCGGCCTCCGCGTACTTGGTCGCGTGGGCGTTGGCGAACATCGGCAGCCAGAAGGGCATGATCCAGGCGTTGCCGACGTAGGGGCCGAAGGGGCCGGACTTGCCGAGGCCCACGTCCACGGTCACGATGTCGAGCAGGTCCAGGCCCACGTCCTTGGCGTACATGCCGAGGTGGTGCCAGCCGGACTTCTTGTCGATGTCGTTCCGGAAGAACTTCTCCTGGTCAGGCGGGACCGACGTGGCCTGGCAGCCGCACAGGCCCAGGAGGAGCAGGCCCATTCCGATGCGCGCATACGAACTCATGCGTCTTCGTGCTCCCTGCGTGGGTTTCGAGACGATCTGGAGCCATCGACTCCGTTTCCCAGCCGTACCTGCGGACGATCAGTCGATGTAGGGATCGTCCCAGTCGTAGTTCATGAAGTGCCGGTCGAAGGACCGGTAGATGTGCTCAACATCGCGCCTGATGACCTGGTAGTAACCCCTCATGTGGGCGCCCCACCAATACACGGAGTCGGTGCTGCACCCGCCGAACGGAAGCACGGCGAGGGCGACCACCAGGAGGGCCCGAAGTCGGCGAGCCATGAAGATCTCCTTACCTGAGAGTCGAGATGTAGGTTCGCTCTGTTCAAGCGGTTACAGGTCAGCCGTGGGCCGGTAGCAGCAACCGGTCGCGGCGCCCTGTAGAGGTCGGCGGGAGTGTAGCAACGGTGGTATCTCGGTCAAACGGAAAAAGAAACCCGAAATCGACTTGCGCTGATCGGGCTCGTCGCGCGGGGTTGCGCGAATCCAGCGGGTGTTCTGGAGAGGGCTGGTAGTCTCTGCGCGGCGCCTGGATGAAGTCGAGGACCGGACCCGCATGCGCTTGAACCCGAAGACGATCCTGCCTCCGCTCGCGGCCGCGCTCGTGGTCGCGGGCCTCATCTACTTCCGGCCGGGGCGCGACGCGGGGCCGGGAGACGGTGGCGTGGACGAGACGGCCGCGCCGCCGCGCCAGCGCACGTTCCATCTGCTGTTCGACCTGGACTTCCCGCAGCCGCCTTCGCCCGTGCTCGTCAAGGGGCCGGTGCGAGCGCGCTGCGAGCGCTGGTTCGGCCGCCTGCTCTGGGCGCCGGCGCAGCAGGTGTTCTACACGCAGAACCTGATCGCGAAGAACCTCGACGCGGCCGAGCAGCGCCGCTTCGTCGATCTCGTGCGCCAGGAGTACGAGCGCGACGCCGGGCGCGCGGCGGTGTGCATCACTTGCCTCGGCGCGTTCGCCGTCAAGGAGGCGGAGGACCTCGTGCTCGAGGCTGCGCTGCACGCCAACAACCGCGTGCGCGCGGAGGCGGCGCGCGCGCTGAGCGTGACCGACAGCGCGGCGGCGGCGCTCCGCGCCGGCGAGCTGCTCGACGATCCGGTGGAGATGGTGCGCCGCGCCGCGGTGCGGGCGCTGACCGTCATGGAGTGTCCCGAGGCGCTCGACGTTCTGCACGAGTATGCGATCCGCAATCCCGAGGACGGCCTGCGGCACGTGCTCTTCCGCCTGTCCCAGAGCGCCGAGGATCCGTCGGTCATCCCGGTGCTGCGCCAGTACTTCCTGCGGCACGACGAGGCGGGGATCATCGCGCTCGAGGGGCTGGTGCGCTTCGGCGAGGCGAACGCCATGAACGTGCTGCGCGAGAAGCTCCTGCAGCCCGACATCGTCGAGCAGTCGCGCGCCCTGAAGATGCTGCTACTCGCGCCGCCGGAGGCCGTGGAGCACGCGTGGATCGAGCCGTTCCTGACGCACGCCATGCCGGAAATGCGAGTGGTCACGGCGAACGTGCTTGCCATGCTCCTCTGCGCTCCCGAGGCGCGCGAGCGCGACAAGGTCGAGGAGCTGCTCGCGCGCCAGGCGGCGGACCTGGACGTGCGCGTGCGCGACGCCGCTCTCGTCGGGCTCTACCAGGGAGGCCGGCGGGACGTGGTCGAGCCCTATCTCAAGGGCATCGCCGCGGCCAGCGGGATGGGGCTGAACATCGCGCTCGACGTGACCGTGCGCCTGGTGCGGGACGAGCGCGCGCTGCCCTTGATCCTGGGCCGGCTGCGCGCGGCGCCCGGCGCCACCGACACCTCCATGCTGATCGCCGGCCTCGGGCAGCTCAAGGCCGCCGCGGGCCTCGAGCCGCTGCTCGACTTCATCCGCGCCGCCCGCCCGGGCGAGCCCGTGGACGGCAACGGCATCCCCCTGTCGCAGACCGCGGTGCTGCACATCACGGCGCTCGGCAAGGTGGCGCAGGAGGCGCTCCTTGCCGTGCTCGGCGAGGACGTGCATGAGCAGGCGCGGCTGCGCGCCGTGGACGCGCTGCGCGGCCTGGAAGGCGCGGACTGCCTGCGCGAGCTGATCGCGGTCTCCCTCGACCCCAAGCAGTCGCTGGCGGTGCGCATGGCCGCGCTTGAGTCGCTGCCGCGCCTCGCGGGGGGCGACTTGTTCGAGGCGCTCTTCGCCGTGCTCGACCAGTACCGGGAGAGGGAGCTGGCGCAGAAGGCGCTGCTCGTGCTGTACGACTACGCGTGAGCGGCCGTCACTGCTGCCCGCCCTGCTCGCGCGGCAGCAGGACCTCGTCCAGCTCGGCGAAGACGAACCACTCGGCGTCCGTGCCTTCCTTCTTGGCGATCAGGTAGTCGCGCAGCGGATGCGCCGCGGGCGGGAACGGGTCCTGCTGGCCGTCGAACAGACCGCGGTGGTTCCAGCCGCCGAGCAGCTTGCCGCGCTGATCGATGAAGAAGGCCCACTGCGTGGCGGGGCCGTACTCGGCGGGCCAGGCGAAGGCGCTGTAGCCGCGCGTGCCGACGTCCGGCGACACGGCCATGGCGCGGGACCAGGCGCGATCGTCGTTGCGCCCCGGGTCGTGCAGGCAGAGGGCGAGGTAGTAACCGGAATGGGCGCGCAGGTCCACTCCGGGCACGCGCGTCTCGACCACGTCCAGCTCCCGCAGCGGGGAGTCCTGCGGCGCGGAGGAGCAGATCTCGTCGAGCCAGAGGAGCGTGTGCGCGCCGCGCGCCGCGGCCTCGAGCTCTGCCTTGTGGACGGCCTGCAGCAGCGCGAGGACGCGCTGCTCGCGGCGCACGGTCTCGGCGCCGTCGACCTGCGGCGCGCAGGAGCGCATGAACACGAGGAGCAGGACCAGCAGGCCGGCGAGCGGCACGGAATGGCGCTGCAGGCGGTCGAAGAGTTCTGCGCGTCTGGCGGGCGACAGCATCGCCGGCGAGCATATCCGCTGGCGGCTCGTCACGAAGGCGGAAAGCGCCGGGAGAGGGCGCGCGCGACGCCGAAGAACGCGGCCAAGAGGAAGGCGGCGCGCGGCGCGCCGGCGGCCAGGGCGAGCGCGGCGTCGAAGAGGAAGATGCCGGCGAGGCAGCGGCCGGCGAGCAGGGCGACGGCGCCGCCTGAGGCGTCGCCCGCGCGCAGGGCGGCGCGCAGCGCGCCCTCGATCCAGCAAGCGAGCAGCAGGGAGCACGCCAGGGCGGC
>JACQZJ010000182.1:0-3505 GCA_016213895.1 Planctomycetota bacterium
GCGCTCGCTGGTCGAGTCCGGCCGGCGCTGCCGCGAGTTCGAAGTCCGAAGTCCGTGGTTAGAGGCCGGAAGACCGTTCGGCCGACTGAGGGCCGCAACGCGTTCGAGTTCCTCGGGCTCTCGGTGAGGAAGCTCGGGATCTTTGCGCCGTGCGAAGATCCTGGCGGTTAGTGGCACAGGAATCTCTCCGCAAGGCCGCGCCGAGCGAAGGCGTGCAGGCTAGAATGAGGAACCGATCGGCGGGACGCGGTTCATGCGTCCACCCTCCGGCGCAGCGGAGGAAGACCATGAAAAGGCAGCTTGTCGTCCTTCTCCTCGCTGTCGTCCTATTCGTCGTCTGGTTTCTCTTCGGTCCGGCCCCCGTGAACGATCCCGTGACCGTTCGGCCAGGGGCTGTGCCTGCCAGCGGCGCTGAGAAGGAGTCGGTCATCGGTCCGTCCTTCGCGCCGCGGCCGAAAGCACCCCGGAAACGCGCTGAGGAGGACTCGCGCGCGGATGCGTCCTCCCCGAAACCTGCGAGAGGAGAGCCCGAGTTCCCTTTCCTCGAGAAGCTGACCCCCGAGACGCGCGCACGCGTCATGGATTCGGACTGCGCCGGGACGATCGACGCCCTGCTGACGGACCTGGGGCACACGCCGAACGACGAGTCCCTCGACAAGATCGCGTCCGCCATGGCCCGGCTGGAGAAGCAGCTCAGGGAGAAGCTGGCCGTGATCGAAGGGGAGCGGACGTGGGACCTGAGCGACCCGCAGCAGCGCCTGGAGCGGTTTCGTCGCCAGCAGGAGGCGAAGTCGACCCTGCGCGAAGAGCGCCACGAGAGCCTGCGAGAGCTCCTTCCTCCTGAGGTTCTCGACCGGCTGCTCGACGATGGGGACGAGTCCGAGCTGGATCGGGAACCATAGTCCATCTCCGCGGCGCGCGGCGACGAGTTCGTCGGCATTATCACCACCGCCGACCTGGTCGGCCACTGCATGAGCGTGCTCTTGCGGGCGAGAGGGAACGGTGCGCGGCAGCCGGGCGGGGCCGCGGGGAGTCCCTTGCGCAACGTCCTTCCGCTGGAACCGGCCGGGAATCCCTGCAACACTGGGGGCGCGGGAATCACGAGTAGCGTGGATGCAATGGACTATCGACCGCCGCCGCTCTGCCCCGAGGACCTGCTGGAACGATCCGCATGCGTTCGCCGCCTGGCGGCGCAGCTCGTTTCCGACCGGTCGCTCCGCGAGGACGTGGCGCAGCAGACGCTCGACCGCGTCGCGTCCGCCGTCGTCACCGTCCGGGCCGGGGAGACGCTGCCGGTCGAACTCACCCTCACCGCGGATCCAGAGGGAAGGTGAACCACTGGCGCGACGGCATGTCCTGCGGCGGAGCCGGACGCGCCGGGCGCGACGTCGCCCGCTCTTCTTTTTTGCCGCCCCACGGTCCGCAGCCCGGGCTATTCGAGACGCCCGTCTCGCCTGGCCCGAGGTCTTCGTTCGACCCGGCCAGCCCCTCGCCCAGGGAATCACCGTGATCCGGCGGGAGTGGTTCGGCACGCGAGACGCCGGCCGCACGCCCGACCGGACAGAGGGCTCTTCCTTTGCACTGCACTTTTCGTCTGCCGCTGTTCCTCACCAGCCTCGTTTGCCTCCTGTCCGCCGCCGCGCCGGCCGCGCCGGCCGGCTTCGGGAACCTCAGCGCCAAGAACAGCGGCGGCAAGCTGGTCATCAAGGGGGGCGATGAATCGGTCGGGTTCACCGTCGACCAGCTGGGCCTCCAGCCCGGCGAGTTCCGCGTCGACCCGGACAACGCCACGCTCGTGAACGGTGGTTCAGCGACGATCATCGTCACCGGGATCACGGACGACGTGATCATCGACCTCGGCAAGAAGAGCGACGCCTTTGGCATCCATGACGCCACGATCCCAGGGCGCCTCAAGGCCGGCCTGGAGAAGGGCGCGGACGCAGTCCAGCTGATCAACGTCACCGTGGGCGAGAGCGTGCGTATCGACGTCGGCTCGGGCGGCGACGCGGTGCAGTTGATCAACGTCGTGTCCGGCCAGGAGGCCAAGATCCTGTGCGGCACCGGCAACGACGCCGTGTCCATCAGCGGCGCCTCGGCATCGTTCGCCGGCCTGTTCGTGGACGGAGGGCTGGGCGAACTGTCGCTCAGCGCTTCCCCGCCGCAGGTGAACGGCGAGTTCAGGGTGAAGGGAGGCGAGAAAGGGGACTCCATTTCGCTGACAGGCATCTCCTGCACCGGCAGCTTCACGCTGCTGCTCGAGACCGGCGACAACAGCATCAGCATGTCGGGTTGCTCGATGAACGGCTCCTTCCTCCTGACCGGAGCGGCGAGCGACGACGACTCGCTGACCCTGTCGAATACGGCCGTGGGAGGCGCTCTCGAGCTGCTGCTCGAAGGGGGCGACAACTCCGTCTCGATCGGAGCGTGCTCAGCCGGCGCCGGCCTGTTCTACAACGTCAACGCCGGCGGGAAGAAGCGCGACGACATCAACCTCGGCGACGTCGTCATCAACGGCCCGACGGAGGTCGAGCTCGGCAGGGGGAACAACGACCTGACGATCTCCGGGGTTTCGCAGCTGGACGATCTCGAGGTCACCGGCAAGGACGGCGAGGACGACGTGTCCGCGTTCGGCGCCGCCTTCGATGGAACGGTGCGCGTGCTGCTGAAGGACGGCGGGAACAGCGCGGAGATCGTGAGTTCCTCGGTGAACGGCGGGCTGACGATCAAGACCGGCGACGGCGACGACTTCATCAACACCACCGGCACCACGGTCCAGGGCAACCTGGTCCTGAACGCCGGCACCGGCAACGACACCATCATTCCGTAGCGGCTCTGGCGGTCCGCCCCTCCATGACGCGCAGGTAGAGCGCGCGCGTGCACTCCGCCATGCTCGACCAGGGCCAGGCGCGGGCGACCGCCAGGTTGCGCTCTCCCATCTCGGCGCTTTGCGGTGCGGCGCGCGCCGCGGCCTCGAGCGCGCGCGCGAGCGCGCCCGTCGCGGCGGGGTCGTAGAGGATCGCCCCCTCGGGAGCGACCGCCTCGCGCAACGGACCGAGGTCGGGCGCGACGATGGCCTTGCCGAAGGACGTGGCCAGGATGGCCGCGCCCGAGGAGAGGATGTCGCGATACGGCAGGACCACGAAGTCGGCGGCGTTCATGAACACCTGGACGCGCTCGGCCTCGACGAAGCCGTAATGCAGGGTGACGCTCGGCGTCTTGCGGCAGCGCTTCTTCAGGCGCAGGCGGTCGCGCTCCCCGTGCGTCTTGCCCGCGATGTGCAGCAGAGAGCCGCGGGGAAGCGCGGCGCGGACGAAGCCGTCGATCAGCTCGAAAACCCCCTTGTAGGGCCGCACGCGCCCGAGGAAGAGGAACATCAACGGTTCGGCCGCCACGCCGAGCGCGGCGCGCGCCGCCTCCCGGCCGATCTCGTTCGGGTAGTCGTCGATGTGGTTCCCTTGGGGGATGACGGCGATGCGCTCCAGGTCCTCGATGCCGCAGTAGGCCG
>JACQZJ010000182.1:3539-24591 GCA_016213895.1 Planctomycetota bacterium
GCCGCGACCTGCTCGCGCGCGTGGCGGCCGTGGACGATGATCGCGTCCGCCGCGCGGGCGACCCGGCGCGTGACGCGGCGGTCGATCATGACGTGCTGCCGCTCGTGGTTGACCATGTTGTGGGCGGTCCAGACCAGGCGCGTGCCGCGCGCGCGTGCCGCGCGCAGCTCGGCGAGGAAACGCCGGCTGCGCACGACAGTGGTCAGCCAGTTGCGCCCCAGGAACCAGGGGTGCAGCCAGTGGAGGTGCAGGATGTCCGGCCGCCAGGCGCAGAGTTCGGCGAAGAACGCGCCGGGTCCGTTCTCGGGCGGCGGCACGCCGCGCACCTCGATCCCTCCGGGGGCGAGCAGCTCCCGCAGGCGCTCCTGATACGGCGTGGCCGTGATGAACGGGGCGAAGAGGACCTTGAGCTGGTTCATGGCCGACCCGAGCTCGCGTGCCGCGCAGCGCCGCGAGCCGCAACCTCGCGGAAGAGCGCGAGGTGCTGGTCCGCCACGGCCGCGAGCGCGAAGCGCTCCTTCAAGGCCAGGATCGCCGGGTCGGGCGCGCCGCTCGCGCCCTCCAGGGCGGCGGCCACGGCCTGCGCCAGCGCCTGCGGCGTGTAGGGCGCGAAGGTGGCGAAGGCGTCCTTCGCCACCTTCCGGTATTCCTCGACCTGCGGCAGGGCGTGGCAGAGGATGGGCCGCCCGGTCGAGATCCAGGTGGCGAGCGAGCCCGAGGCCGAGAAGAAGCGGAACGGGCAAATGGCGAGGTCGGTCGCGGCGAGCCAGAGCGAGAGCGTCTCTTCGCTGACGTGGCCGGTGACGAGCAACCGCTCGCCCGCGCCGCTCCGGCGCGCGCGGCGCACCCACTTCTCGAGTGCGCGTTCGTTGCCCGGGCTCGGCGCGCCCGCGAATACCAGGAGCACGTCTTGCGGCACGAGCGGGAGCGCGTCCACCGCGAGGTCGTAGCCCTTGCGCGGGTGGATGAAGCCGAGCAGCGTGACCACGCGCCGCGCCTCCACGCCGAGCGCGCGCCGCGCCGCGCTGCGCTCGGGGAGGTCCGCGCGCGGCTCGACGAAGTGGCCGATGACGTGCGCAGAGCGCTCGAACAGCAGGCTGAGCGCGCGGTTGGCCGGCAGGCGCCGGCCGAGGTCCTTCGCCCACTTGCCGATCTTCCCGCCGAGCGACTTGGGCCGCTTGCGCCAGGCGCGCCACGGATCGCGCGGGTAGACGTCGTGCAGGCTGGCGACGAGCGGGGCGGCGGAGCCTTCGATGAAGGCGCGAAGCAGGCGCACCTGGCGCCACCCTTCGCCCCAGATCATGCGGTTGTACTGCACGTGTACGACGTCCGCGGCGGAGAGAGCCTCGCCGGCGCGCTGCGCCGCGGCTGCGTCCGCGCGCGCGTTTCCGGTGAGCGCGAGGTCTGTTTCCACCAGCTCGACGCCGGGGCGGGCGCCGAGCTCGAGCGCGAGCATCCGGCCGTAGCGGTTCACGCCGTGGGAGCGCTCGCCGGCATGCACGTAGCCGAGCTTCATGGCGCGCTGCTCCGGCGTTTGAGCGCCTTGCGCGCCGTCTTCGCCGCGCGGCGCGCGGCGTGGCGCGCCATCCCCGGCAGGAGCCGCACGAGCCCGTGCTCCGGCCGGTAGCCCGCCGCCTTCATCTCGAACCAGGTGACCGTTTCCACGGCGCGCACCTCGGCCGCGCTGAGAACCGAGCGCCAGCGATCAACGCTGGCGCAGTGGATCGGCCCGGCCGCGCCCTGCTTCCACGGCTCGCGCTCGAGATCCACGACCAGCTCGCGCGCCGCCTCGCCGGCGAGCATGGCCGGGTGAAAGGGCAGGCCGAGGAACTCGCAGAGCTTCCTGAGCTGCGGCTCGGGGTGCGCCACCAACTCCTCGTAGCGCAGCAGGAGCAGGCGCTCGCGCTGTCGCGGCGGCTTGGCGCGCGCCGTGGCCAGATAGCGGCGCCACACCTCGGCGTCCTGCGCCAGGCTGCCGTTCGACCAGGGCACGCCGCGCCAGGAGAGAGCCACGGCGCGCGGGTCGCGCACGATGTGCACGAAGCGCGCGTCGGGAAAGAAGCGTTCCAGCGTGCGCATGTAGAGCAGGTGGTTGGGCGTCTTCTCGCCCACCCAGGGCGTGCCGCGGAGCTTGGCGAACTCGGCGAGCAGCAGGGAAAAGAGCGCGTCGATCGCGCGCGGCACGGCGCGCGCCGCGGCGCGAAAGCCCTCGGCGTCGAGGCCCATGTCGGCGAACTCCTGCAGCGCCGTGACGTCGCTGACCAGGCGCTCGAACCGGCCGCAGTCCCGCAGGTCGCCGTAAACGCGGCGTTTTTTCCAGAAGCGCCGGATGAAGAAGGTCTCCGGCGCGATGGACACCAACGGATGGGCGTCGAGCAGGCGCTGCAAGAGCGTCGTCCCGGAGCGGGGGCAGCCGACCAGGAAGACCGGGCCGAGGAAGTCCGCGCCGGTCACCGCGAAAGCTCCGCGCCCGCGCCCAGGTAGCCGAGGCGCGCGAGCAGGGTCCCGGCCTCGGCCTGGATCGCGGCGACCTCGTCCGGAGTGAGCTCCGTCCGCCAGCGGCCGACCGAGTGGCTGCGCGCCTGCTCGAGGTAGGCAGAGAAGGCCGCCCGCGACGCCGCGGCCTCGATGCCGAGGAAGTCGAGCAGCCGCAAAGCCTCGGCGCGCGGGTCTGCGGCGAGCGCCTCGTAGCGTAGCTCGTGGTAGGAATCGGCCTGCAGGCGGCCGCCCTGCTCGATCGCGTTTTCGACGTGGCGGCGCCAGGCCCACACGCAGCGGTGCAGGTCGCTGGTCCGCTCGAACTCCTCGCGGCGCTCCGCCTCGACCCAGAAGCGCGCGAACGGGCCGTAGCGGTATCCGCCCGTCTCGCGCTTCCTCCTGCCGGCGGAGTCGGCCCTGAGCCAGGGTTTCTTGCGGTAGGAGAGCGCCGCGTCCCGGCCGTCGCGGATGATGTGCACGAACTGCGCGTGCGGGAAGGCGCTCTTCAGGAATCCGATCAGGAAGCAGTTCTGCGGCGTCTTCTCGGCGAAGCGCAGGTCGCCGGCCAGGCGCCGGCGCGTGAGCCACCAGTACGCGTAGCGGTAGAAGCGGCGCGCGACGGGGAAGCTCCACCAGCCCTCGTGCACGCAGCGCGCCGCGGCCTTGGTGAGCGGCGGCTCGTAGTGGTAGGAGAACTCCGGAAGCATGCCGCACGCCTCGCCGAGGAAAGACGTGCCGGAACGTGGCGCGCCGACCACGAACAGCGGCTGGCCGATGGCCGGGACGAGATTCTGGAGCAGGCGCCAAGCGGTGAGCGGCCGCGCGCGCACCCGGTAGTGGCGATCGTCGACCTCCCTGGTCTCTCGCAGCCACTGGCGGAGGTTCCCCCAACGGATCGGCGTCGGTTCCGCGCTCATCTCGCTCGTGTCACTTGGCCAACGCGCCCGATCATAGCGCGCGGGCGCGCGGGCGCCGCGCGCCCCGCCTCACGTGACCTCGGGGTAGAGGATCGCCGCGGCGCTCATCTTGCGCACCTCGCGGTAGGCGACGATTTCCTGGTAGATCGCCGCCATCTCCTCGGCGCGGCGGCGCGAGGTGAAGCGCCGCCGCACTTCCTCGCAGCCGCGCGCGGCGCGCTCGCGCGCCTGGCGTGGATCGTCCAGGACCTCGATCATCGCCCGCGCGAGCGCGCTCGCGTCCCCGGGCGGCACGAGCAGGCCGGTCTCGCGCTGGCGCACGATCTCGACGTTCCCGGCCACGGCCGTGGAGATGACCGGCGTGCCCATGGCGAGCGACTCGCGGATGGCCCCGGTCAAGCCCTCCCCCTTGGTGGAGGCGCACACCGAGACGTCGAGGGTCTTGAGCAGGCGCGGCACGTCCTCGCGGAAGCCGAGGAAGAGCAGGCGTTCGGACGCCAGGCCGGCCTCGGCCGCGACCTTCCTGAGGCGCGCAACCGGGCCTTTGCCCGCGCACAGGAACCAGCAGTCGTCGCGCTGCGCCGCCACCTGGGCCGCGGCGCGCACGAACAGGCGGTGCCCCTTCTTCGGGTCGAGGTTGGCGACGAGGCCGATCAGGCGCGCGCCGGCGGGCAGGCCGAACTCGGCCTGCACGTCCAGGGGCTCGGCGTCCGGGCGGAAGCGCTCCTCGTCGAACGCGCCGTAGACCACGTGGATGCGCGCCGGATCGACGCGCGCGGTGCACACCAGCAGGCGCTTCAAGGCCTCCGCCACCACGACGATGCGGTCCACGCGCCTGGAGCGCAGGCGCCGCGCGCGCGCCGGCGTTGGCACCTTGCTGGTGCCGACGTTGGCCACCGCGCCGACCGGCGGCGAGAAGGGCGCCGCCTGCACGAAGCGCTGCAGGGCCAGCTCGCGGTGCAAGTGCACCACGTCGTACCCCTGGCGCAGGAGCGCGCGCAGGTCCCGGATCGAGGCAATGCTCCTGAGGCGCAGGCCGGCGTAGCAGCAGCCGATCTCCTCCACCCGGCGGCGCGTGTCATCGCTCGTTCCCTCGCTGCGCTCGCCGAAGGCGAGGGTCACGCGATGCCCCAGGCGCGCCAGCTCGCGCGCCAGCAGGTAGGCCTGGATGGCACCGCCGGCGTTGACCTTGTGGTGCGTCAGCACGTGCAGGATCGACAGCGGCTTCCCGCTCATTCCTGCTCCTCGCCGAAGAAGTCGTCGAGGGTCGCGTCCAGCTCGCCGCGCGCGAGCGCGTCCACCTGCAGGTTGTAGGCGCGGGCGTAGCGGCCGTTCAGGGCCATGAGCTGGTCGTGCGTGCCAGACTCGGCGACGCGGCCGTCCTCGAGCACGATGATGCGATCGGCCCGGCGGATGGTGGAGAGGCGGTGGGCGATGACCAAGGTGGTGCGCCCGTCCATGAGGCGGTTCAAGGCGTGCTGCACCTGCGCCTCCGACTCGGCGTCGAGCGACGAGGTGGCCTCGTCGAGGATGAGGATCGGCGGGTTCTTGAGCAGGGCGCGGGCGATGGCGATGCGCTGGCGCTCCCCGCCCGAGAGACGGCCGCCACGCTCGCCCAGCGGCGTGTCGTAGCCCTTGGGCTTGGCGATGATGAACTGGTGCGCGGAGGCGGCGCGCGCCGCGGCCACGACCGCCTCCTCGCGCACCGACTTCAGGCCGTAGGCGATGTTCTCGCGGATGCTGTCGCGGAAGAGCTGGGTCTCCTGGGTGACGGCGCCGATGCACTTCCTCAGGCTCTTCAGGGTGTACTCGCGCACGTCGCGGCCGTCGATCAGGATGTGCCCCTGGTCGACGTCGTAGAAGCGCGGCAAGAGGTCCACGAGCGAGGTCTTGCCTGCTCCGGAGGGGCCGACGAGCGCGACCGTCTCTCCCTTCCCGACCGTGAACGAGACCTCCTTCAGCACCGGGCAGTCCTTCTCGTACTCGAAGGTGACGGCGCGGAACTCGATCGCCTGGCGGAAGTCCTCGAGCGGCACCGCGTCCGGCGCCTCCTTGATCTCGGGCTTCTGCTCGAGCAGCGCGCTGACGCGTCCGGCGGCGGTGATGCCGCGCACGAAGTCGTTCTGCATCTTGCCGAGCTTGCGCGACGACGCGGTCAGGCGCTGCAGGGCGACGATCACCACGGCGAGCGCGCCGATCTTGATGTCCTGGTCGAGGACCTCGTGGCCGAGGTACCAGATGCAGCCCGCAACCGCGACGCCGCTGACGATGTCCACGATCGGCTCGGTGACGGAGCGCAGCCGGTAAGTGACCACCTGGCGCTTGTAGACGCTGCGCGTGGCGTGCTTGAAGCGCTTGATCTCGTACTTCTCGGCGGTGAACGACTTCAGCACCTTCTGGTTGGCGAGCGCCTCGGAGACGATCGCGAAGATGTCGGCGGTCCCGGCCTCCGCCTCGCGGTCGCGATGGCGCAGCTTGTCCGCGACCAGGCGGATGGGGATGAAGACCAGGATGAGGAAGAGGAGCGCGAAGGGCGCGATCCACGAGGTCTTCCAGATGATGATGAAGAGGATGGCGGCGAAGGCGAAGATCTCCTTGACCCCGCTCATGGAAAGGCTGATGAGCAGGATCTTGAGCTTCTCGATGTCCTTGATGATGCGCGACAGGATGTTGCCCGAGTGCGTCTTCATGTGGAAGCGCAGCGGCAGGCGCACGAGCTGCTTGAAGCAGTCCTCGCGCAGGTTCCTGATCACGCGGCGGCTCACCGCCGCCATGATCACCGCCTCGATGTACTTGCAGAGAGAGCCGAAGAGCGCGAGGCCGAGCAGGATGAGGACGGAGAGGTTCAGGTCCTGGCGGGCGTTGCCGGTCGAGATGAGCGGTTTGCGCTCGCCGTCCTTCTCCTTCCCTGCGTCTTTCTTCCCTGCGTCCCGCGTCTCCGTTCCCGCGGGCGCCGCGCCGCCCGGGGCTGCCGCCGGGGGCGTGGGATCGGCGTCCGGCTGCGGCGCGGGGGCGGTGCCGTCCAGCCGCGCCGGCTCGCTCTGCGCGGTTGGCTCCGGGCTCAGGGCCTCGAGCACGCTGTCCAGGATGGCGAGGTTGGCGGCCACGAGGCTGCCGCCCACGGCCGCGAAGAACGCCGAGACCAGGATCCGGCCCAGGTAGGGCCGGATGTAGCCGACCATGCGTTTGTAGACCCGCCGGTCCTCGCGCGAGACGGGATTAGCCAGGCGCTGGAGGCGTTCCTTCCAGCCGATCGCCTTCTTGCCGCCGGCGAGGTCGGCCGCGTCCTGCTCGTCGAGGCCGAGGATCTGCTCCTCGTCCTCGACGCGCCGCTTCCCGCGCCTGCCTCCCCTGCGCGGCTGTCCGTTGCGGTCCTTCATGGAATCGCTGCTCCCTCCGCTCTGGCCGCGACCGCGGCGCGGACTAGCCGATCGCCGCCGCCTCAACCCGCGAGACCGCCTCCGGCGCCTCCAGGTCCATGTCCTCGTACATGCGCCGCAACGCCCTGTCCGTGGCCTTGCCCGGCTCGAAGAACAGGTCGCGCGCGATGGCGCGCCGGCACTCGCTCTTCTCCTGCGGGTTCTCGAGGAGCTTCGGCACCAGGGTCAGGAGCTGCGCCGGGGCGGAAGCCACGTCGCCCCCTTTCCGCCCCCAGGTGTCGAGGTCCATCTTCCTTCGGCGCGGACCGTTCAGGATCTCCGGCACGTCCATGAAAACGACGGGCCGATCCCGCAGAGTGTACTCGAACGCCACCGAGGAAGCGTCCGTGATCAGCAGGTCGGCCGCGGCCAAGAGCGGCACCACGTCCGAGCCCAGCTCGGCGCGCAGCCGTTCGTGCTTCCACGCGCGCAGGCGGGCGCGCCAGTCGATCGGGCAGAGAGGATCGTCCGCGGTGTGGTCGTGCGGCTTGACGATCACGCTGACCGGGAGGCGGAGCAGGGTCTTGATGATCTCCTCGCCGTGCCGGCTGAGGGAGTTGCCCGGGTCGCCGGTCGGGGCGAAGAGGACCGCGGGCCGGGCCGGATCCAGGTCGAGGCACCGCAGGACCTGAGCGCGGTCGAGCGAGCCGTCGACCAGCCGGTCCAGCTTGGGGATGCCGGTCATCACCAGCCGCGGGTCTCCCTCACGGTAGAGGCCGCGCTGGATGAACATGCGCCGGTGGTAGGGGCCTGGCAGGAAGAGGCGGTCGAAGTGCACGCTGCGGTTGTTGATGGCGCAGTTCTTGAAGGACACGCCGTGGAACACTTGGACCTTCACGCGGGCGAAGCGCGGGATGATGCGTTGCGAGAAGTTCGGGCTCAGGTAGATGTCGAAGGGCATGTAGCGCGCCACGCGGAAGTGGACCACGTGATCGTGGATGCCGTGGGTGCGGAAGAACTGGTGGACGTCGGAGCGCACCTCCTGGTCGAAGCAGCGCGTGTGGCTCAGGTTGGCCGTGTGGTACGTCTTGATTCGCGGGTCCTGGCCCAGGCGCTCGAGCAGCGGCCGGTACATGACGACGTTGACGCCGTTGTTCGCCGAGCAGAGGATCCAGCGGCGGCGGCGCAGGGGAAAGGACATCGACGAAAGTGCTCCGGCAGCCGCGGCCTGGCGATGGCGGAGGCCCGCGGACCGCCAAGCGCGTGATTCTAGCCTGGATCTTCCGCCGCCGTCACGCGCGAGTCGGGCCAACTCGTGTTCCCGGGCCAGAATGCAAGCGGGCCGGCGCGCGGCGCCGCCGGCCGCGGCGGCGCTCGTTTTTTGGGCGCGCGGGCGCGCGGCCGCGGTATGACGGGCGCGTGCGCTATCAAGCCGACGCCATCGTCCTGCGCCGGATCCCCTTCTCCGAATCCAGCCAGATCGTCCACCTGCTGACCGCGCGCGAAGGGCGCGTGGCTTGCCTGGCGCGCGGGATCTACCGCGACAAGACCGCGTTCGGCGGAGCGTTCGACCTGGCGACGCGCGGGCGCGTGGACGCCAGCCGGCGGCGTTCGACGGACCTCGACCTGGTGCACTCCTTCACGGTCACGCGCGCCTACCGCGGCCTGCGCCGCTCGCTCGACCGCTGGCTGGCCGCAGCCTACGTGCTGGAGCTGGCCGCGAGCTTCAGCTGGCCGCGCGACCGGCAGACCGAGCTGTTCCTGCTGCTCGCGGCCACGCTCGACGGGCTGGAAGGGGCGCCCGAGCGCGCCGTCGCCCGCCTCTGGGCCACGTCTTTCGTGGCGCGCCTGATCGAGTGCGCCGGTTTCCGTCCAGCGCTCGACGCCTGCGTGGCCTGCGGGTCGGCGGCCGCTGCGTCCCCGCGCGCCGCCCTCTCGCTCGCGCGCGGCGGCCTCCTCTGCCGGCGCTGCGCTCCCGGCGACCGGAGCGTTCGTTCCTGCTCCGCGCCGGTCCTCGACCTGCTCGTGCGCCTGCTCGCGGGGCGTGCGCCGCCGGCTGCTCCCGCGGCGCAGAGCGTGGACGAGGCGCGCCGCCTGCTGGACGCCTATCTCGAGTACCGCCTCGAGAGCCGCCTGTGCTCGGGCCGGCTCCTTGACTTGGCGCGCTAGAGGCGCCATGAAGGAAGGCATGAAGGTCCTGTCCTGGCGCGTGCCGAGTCTCCTCGCGGCCCTGTGCCTCGCGCTCGGCTGCGCGAGCGTGCCCGACGTGAACGGCCGCAAGGCCACGGAATGCACCACCGAGGAGGTCCTGGCCTGGGCCCAGGACCGCTTCGAGCACCAGGATCATGCCGAGGCCGCGGACCTCGCGGAGTACGTGCTCTGCACCGACTTCGAGCATGCGAACATCGAGAAGGTGCGCTTTCTCGCGGGCGAGGCGCGCTTCCACGCCGGAGACCTGGACGAGGCCTTCGTGCACTACCGGCGGCTCCTGGAGGAGAACCGCTTCACGCAGCGGGCGCCCGAGATCTCGCGCCGCGTGTGGGCGATCGGCAAGGAGCTGGTCGAGCGCAAGGGGCGCTTCCTGGGCGATCTCAGCGCTCTCCGGGACGTGGGTCTCGAGGCGCTGACGTTCTATGTAACGCACTTTCCTAAAGACAGTTATGCCGACGATGCCTGGAAGGAGCTGGCCGAGGCCCAGGTCGAGGACCACCAGCACCAGGGAGCGGCGGACATCTACGAGCGCCTCGTGCGGGAGTACCCGGAGAGCGAGTGGTGCGACCTCGCCCTCTACGAGGTCGCGCGTGCCTACCGAGCGCTGTCGCGCGGCAGCGCCTTCGACGTCGATCCCCTTCTCACCGCGCACGCGGCTCTGCGCCGCTACCTCGCCAACTTCCCCGACGGCAACTTCGCCGAAGCGGCGCGCGCCGAGCTGCTCGAGATCGAGGAGGAGGTGGGGCGGCACGAGCTGGAAATCGCGGAGTACTACCGCGCGCGCGGCTCGGAGTGGGGAGAGCGCCTCTATCTGTCGAACGCGGCCGGGCGCTTTCCGCAGGCGCGTGCGGCTTCCGCGGCCTCGTCGCGCCTGGCCGAGCTGCCCGAACTCGAGGGGTGCGAGAGCCTTGAGCTGCTCCGGCCGCGCGAGGAGCGGCCGCCCTGGCGGCGGCAGGCGAGTGCGGGAGCGGCGGCGGATCCAGGCGCGGAGGACGGCGATCGGCGGTAGAATCGCACGAGGAGGCCGGTTCTTGGGGCGGCCTCAGGAAGGTCAAGGGCCGATGAAGGACGAAGGCAGGAGCACGCGGGGCGCGATGCTGGCGGCGGCAGCGCTCCTGATTCTCGCGGGTTGCGCCGGCTACCGCAGCGGCACCCTCTTCCCGGCCGGGGCGCGGCGCATCGCCGTGCCGATCTTCGAGAACGACACGTTCTTCCGCCAGATCGAGTTCGATCTGACGCGCAGCGTGTGCGACGAGCTGCGCTCGCGGCCGGGGATCCACGTGGTCCAGGAGGGCGAGGAGGCGGACATCGTCCTCGAGGGGAAGATCACGCGCGTGGACCAGCGCGTGCTGGCGATCACCAAGCGCGAGAGCGCGTCCGAGTCCTCGGCGACGACCTCGGTCAAGTGCCGCGTGGTGGACGCTCGCACCGGGGACGTGCTCAAGGAGTTCGACGAGAGGCAGCGCATCGATTTCGCCCTGGCCACGGGCGAGGACTTGAACACGGCCCAGCGCGAGGCCTTCTACGAGCTGGCGCGCCGCATCGTCTTCCAGCTCGAGGCCGACTGGTAGCCGGCGACAGGCGGCGAGGAGTCCGAGGACCGTGACGCAGGAGACGCAGCCCGACCGCGATCGGCAGCGCGGCAGCGACCCTGCCCGGGGCAAGCGGCCGCGCTCGGCCCTGAGCACGGTGATGACGGTCCTGATCGTGGTCCTCGCGGTGGTGCTCGTCGTCAGCATGCTCGGTGACGACGGCGCCTTCCTCGGCCACCGCGAGGAGATCACCCAGAACCAGTTCTTCCAGAGGCTCTACTCCGGCCGCGTGGAGCAGATCGAACAGGAAGGGGAACTGCGGCTGAACGGGTCCTACCGGCCGGGCGCGGGGCAGGGCGAGGCCGAGCGCTTCACGGTCGAGTTCCCCGGCGGCGTGCTGGCCGAGAAGTACGACGTGATCAGCCGCATGGTGTCGTCGGAGTTCAACCCGATCGAGGCGGAGCGGCTGGGCGCGCTCCTCGCCGCGGAGAAGATCCGGGTGCGCGACGCCTACACCGTGGAGCGCGGCGACGGCATCTTCCTGTGCGCGCAGTTCCTGTGGGACGGCGACGGGCAGCAGCCCCGGCCGACGCTCGGCTACTGGGAGGCGGCCATCACGCCGGGGGTCGACCTCGAGGGTCTGCTCGCGGCCATCCAGAAGAACAACCCGAAGCTCGAGGTGGTGAACCACGCCCTCGCCAACGAGGAGGGGCTGGCAGCGACGCAGCCGAACACCTGGATGGCCCAGCTGCTCTACACGCTGGCGCCCTGGCTCTTGATCATCGGGCTGTTTTGGTTCTTCCTCATGCGCCAGATGCGCTCGAGCGGCGGCGGCGGCGTGCTCTCCTTCGGGCGCAGCCGGGCGCAGATGGTCACCAAGGAGAGGAGCACGGTCACCTTCGAGGACGTGGCAGGCATCGACGAGGCCAAGGAAGAGGTCTTCGAGATCATCGAGTTCCTCAAGAACCCGGCGCGCTTCTCGCGCCTCGGCGGGCGCATCCCGCGCGGCGTGCTCCTGGTCGGGCCGCCGGGAACGGGCAAGACCCTGCTGGCCAAGGCCATCGCGGGCGAGGCGAACGTGCCCTTCTACTCCATATCCGGCTCCGACTTCGTCGAGATGTTCGTCGGCGTGGGCGCTTCCCGGGTGCGCGACCTTTTCCGCCAGGCGCGCGAGCACTCGCCCTGCCTCATCTTCCTGGACGAGATCGACGCCGTGGGGCGGACGCGCGGCTCCGGCCTGGGCGGCGGCCACGACGAGCGCGAGCAGACGCTGAACGCCATCCTCGTCGAGATGGACGGCTTCGAGACCGACGAGGGCATCATCCTGGTGGCGGCCACCAACCGGCCCGACGTCCTCGACCCGGCGCTCCTCAGGCCCGGGCGGTTCGACCGCCAGATCTCCGTGACCCTGCCCGACGTCAAGGGGCGCGAGGCGATCCTGGCGGTGCACACCAAGCGCGTGAAGGTGTCGCCGGGCATCAAACTGACGCTCCTGGCGCGCGCCACCCCAGGCTTCTCGGGAGCGGAGCTGGCCGCCATGGTGAACGAGGCGGCCCTCATCGCGACCCTCCGGAACCGCGAGCACGTCGAGCTGCAGGATTTCGAGGAGGCGCGCGACAAGGTGCGCTGGGGCCGCCAGAAGAAGAATCGGGTGATGGAGGAGAAGGACCGGCGCGTGACCGCCATCCACGAGGCCGGGCACGCCGTGGTCGCCCACCTCCTGCCCGAGGTCGAGCCGCTGCACAAGGTGACGATCATCCCGCGCGGCCTGTCGCTCGGGGCGACGATGGTGCTCCCGGAGCAGGACCGCTACAACGAGAACCGCACCGAGATCCTCGGCATCATCACCTTCGCCTACGGCGGCCGGTGCGCCGAGGAGCTGTTCTGCGAGGACGTCTCCATCGGCGCCTACGACGACATCAAGCGCGCCACGGAGCTGTCGCGACAGATGGTCTGCCAGTGGGGCATGTCCGAGAACATCGGGCCGATCGCCTACTCCGAGACGTCCGACGCCATCTTCCTCGGGCAGGACCTGATGCGCCAGAAGAACCACTCCGAGTCGATGGCGCTGGAGATCGACAAGGAGATCAAGCGCATCCTCATCGAGTGCCACGATCGGGCCAAGCGGATCCTGTCCGGGAACCGGGAGGTGCTGCAGATGGTGGCCGATGCGCTCATGAAGTACGAGACGCTCACCGGCGCGGAGGTCGCCGCCATCGCCGGCGGGCAGGACATCGACCAGTTGAAGAGGGAAGAGCAGGAGCGCGAGCGGGCCGAGAACGCGCAGAACGCGGCGAGGACCGAGGAGAGGCTGCGCGGCCAGCCGCGCGCGCAGGGGGAGGCGGGGCTCGAGGACTTCGGCGGGGCGCAGCCCGAGCCGGCGTGAGCGGGGAGCGGGGAGCGGGAAGCGGTCAGAGGGAAGCGGGAGGCGGCGATGCATGCGGCCCGGAGTCCATTGACAAGCGCGCGCCTGCGGCTATTGCCTTGGGCCCGGCCGCGGCGCAGGAGTTGAAGCGATGAAGGCACGGAACCAGGTGATCGCCGCCCTCGTGCTGGGCGGCGTGCTGCTCATGACCGAGAAGCTCGTTTCGCAGGCCGGTGGCGAGGGGGCGCCGAACATGGCCGAAGTCATGGAGCTGGCCCAACCCGGCGAGGAGCACGAGCTCTTGGCCACGCTCGCCGGCGAGTGGGAGATGAGCTACAGCATGTGGATGGAGCCGGGCGGAGAGGCCATGCAGTCGCGCGGCGAGGGCACGGCGCGCATGATCCTCGGCGGGCGCTTCCTCGAGCTGCAGTCCACGGGCTTGATGATGGGGATGAAGACGGAGAGCCTGCAGATCCTGGGCTTCGACCGCCGCCACGGCGAGTTCACGGCCGTGGGTTTCGACACCATGGGCACCTACTACGTGACCGCGCGCGGCGCCGCCTCGCCTGACGCGAAGTTCATCAGCATGAGCGGGACGGACGAGGATCCGCAGCTCGGCCGGCAGGTCTATCGCTTCGAAATCGAGATCAAGAGCGCCGACGAGTACGTCTTCTCGGTCGTCTTCACCGAGCTCGGCCCCATGAAGTTCGCGGACGGCTTCAAGATGGTGGAGGTCGTCGCGCGGCGCAAGAAGGCGTAGCGCACGGACCGCGCCGCGCCAGGCGGGTGGGTCGCGCCGGCGGCTGCTCGCGGCCGCGTGGCCTCCAGTCCGAGTCGCCATCCCGGATCAGTTCCCTTCGACGGCTCCAGCGCAGCCAGGCCACAAGCAGCCACCAGAGCCCCGACAGCACGACCCGCAGTCCTTCGGAATCGCGTCACTGCCGATGCAAAGGGCTCGGGCGAGCGTGTACCGCCACCGAGTTGCTGAACGGCAAGTGGCTTCGACCTTTCGTGTGGGTAACGGCACTTCGGTGGGATAGAGATCGAGGCCGCCGAGATGGAAGAGGATCGAGGTTCGAAAGCGGGCGCGATCGCGGAAGCCACAGGCCCGGGCCCAATCTTGTGGATCTTCGCGTTCACCGAGCGCTTCTGGAACGAAATCTCGTCGAGCTCGATCCGCGTGGGCGCGTCGCCCGAGCGCCGTGCGAGACCACGCCTCACCGCGCGACGCTGGATGCCGTCGACCTCGCGCGAGATCAGGTGCATCGGTTCAGCCACGGCCTTGGTGCTCGCCTCGCCCAGCCAGTCGATCACCAGGGCCTCGAACAACGCCGTGAACCGGCTGCCTGGTTCGGCCCACGGCACCGCGATCTGATGCACACCATGCTCGGGGCAGGCGGCGCGCGGGATCTCGACCTCCAGGATCGTCCGGTACTGGCAGGTGTCCAGGTGGCGGAAACGCCGCAACCGGTGATCGAACCGGCAGCACGCCGCAGCACACTGCGGGCACGGCACGCGCGCGTCGCCGGCGTATCCAACGAGCACTCGCGCTTCTCCTCCGGATCGATCGAGGGCCGTTGTCGGAAGGGCACGGCAGAGGACCAGAGGAATGGAAGAACGCCCGAGCCATGGGTTGCTGGCGGTCAGGCGTGCTGTGGGTCTCGTCGACTCCGTAGGCGAGTCTGTGGCTGCTCCGCAGGCCGGGGTGCGTAGCTTCCTTGGGGTCGTACAATCCCGCCCGCATGATGCGGAAGCGGGCCAGCGGACGCGGGAGCGCCCGCCGGCCCGCTCACGGCTCGATCTTGGTCCCGAGCAGCTCGAGGAAGCTCGCCAGCCACTGCGGGTGCGCGGGCCAGGCCGGGGCGGTGACCAGGCTGCCGTCGACCTGCGCTTCGTCCAGGCCGACCTCGCGGTAGCGCCCGCCCGCGGCGATCACCTCGGGCGCGCAGGCCGGGTAACCGGTGCACGTCTTCCCTTCGAGCACGGCGGCCGCGGCGAGCAGCTGCACGCCGTGGCAGATCGCGGCGATCGGCTTCCCCGCCTCGGCGAAGGCGCGCACGCAGCTGATGACGCGCTCGTCGAGCCGCAGGTACTCGGGCGCGCGTCCCCCGGGGATGACGAGCGCGTCGTACTTCCCGGGATCGACCTCGTCGAACGTGGCGTTCAGGGCGAAGTGGTGCCCGCGTTTCTCGCTGTAGGTCTGCTCTCCCTCGAAGTCATGCACCGCGGTGGCGACCGTCTCCCCCGCGGACTTGCCGGGGCAGACGGCGTGCACCGTGTGCCCGACCATCTGCAGGGCCTGGAAGGGGACCATGACCTCGTAGTCCTCGACGAAGTCGCCGACCAGCATGAGGATCTTCTTGGCGATCATGGGCGCCTCCCGGGCCGGCAGCGTGACGCGCGCAGCATAGCGCCGGCGCGTCAGGCGTGAAGAGGCGGGTCGCTCAGGCGCAGCTCGCGGTAGAGGGCCAGGACGGCGCGCCGCGTCGCCCCGCCCGGGCCGTAGAAGAGGTCGTCCGCGGCCGCGCGCCGCGGCGCCGAGAACTCCCCGGGCTCGCGCATGCTGCGCTCGAGGGCCGCGTGCACTTCCTCGGGCGCGCGGAACGTGATCCCGATCCTGCGCCCCCAAGTCTCGAGGTCGAGCGTGTCGCGGTAGCGCTCGCTCCTGAACAGCTCCGGCACGTCGGCGAAGAGGATCGGGCGGTCGAGCAGGCAGAACTCCTGCGAGACCGAGCTGGCGTCGCTGATCAGGATGTCGGCGGCCGCGAGCGGCGCGACCACGTCCGCGCCCTCGTAGAGGACGACGTTCTGCAGGCCGAGGCGGCGCACGCGCTCCGCCCAGTCGACGGCCGAGCGCTCCGGGTTGACGTGGTGGTCGTGCAGCTTGACCACGACCTTGACGTCGCCGCGCGCCGCCAGCTCGGAGAGCAGCCTCTCGCCCATGGTCACGAGCGAGCTGTGCTCGCCCCAGGTCGGAGCGTAGAGCACGCAGACCTCGCGCGGCGCCGCGCCGCAGGAGCGCCGCGCCGCGTCGCGGTCGACCTCGCCGCGCGCGAGGCGGTCGAGCTTCGGCATGCCGATGTCCTGCAGGCGCGCGTCCCCCTCCGGGAAGACGCCGAGCTCTGCCAGGCGGCGGCGCTGGTACGGGCCGACGAGGAAGACGCGGTGGAACCAGCGCGCCCGCTCGACCAGCGAGCGGCCCTTGAACGACACGCCGTGGAAGGTCAGCACCCGGGAGAGGCACGCCTTGCCCGCGCGGCTGTTGTCCGGACAGAGGTAGAGGTCGCCGCGCAGCGCCTTGGCCTCGCTCTCGCGCAGCACCTCGACCCGCTCCAGCCCGGAGCAGGCGAGCAGCTCGCGGCCGTCGTCCTGGCCGCGGTACTCGCCGGTGAAGAACAGCTCGATGCGCGGGTCGCGCGCGAGGACCTCGAGGAGCGGGCGCAGCACGACGACGCTGACCGGCGAGCTGGCGGAGAAGAGCACCCGGCGGCGCGCGCGCAGCCTCTGCACCCACGACCTGAGCCGGCTCCGGCGCGCAAACCTCACCATGCTCTCTCGCTCCCGGCGAGGAACGCGAGCAGGCGCCGCGCGCGCCTCTCCCGGCCGAGGGAGCGCACGCGCCGGAGCGCCCCGCGCCGCAGCGTCTCGGCGCGCTCGGGGTCAGCGAGCAGCGCGCCGAGCCCGGCGGCGAGCGCCTCCGGCCGGTCCGGCTCCACGAGCAGGCCGGAAACGCCCGGACGCACGATCTCGCGCAGGGCGGGCAGGTCGGTGGCGACCACGGGGGTGCCGAGCGCCATGTACTCGAGGACCTTGAGCGGGCAGGTGAACACGCGCCACTCGCGCGAGCCCTTCCCGGGCAGCGGATGCACCGCCACCTTGGCCTTTTGGATCAGGTCGAACAGCTCCGCCTGCGGCAGCCACGGGCGGAACTCGATCCTCTCCTCGATGCAGAGCTCGCGCGCCAGCGCCCGGAACGGCGCGAACTCGTTCTCGGTCGGTCCTCCCACCACGAGCAGGCGCGCGCCCTGGAGGCGCGCGAGCGCCTGGACGAGCACGCCCGCGCCCTTCTCGAGGGAGGTCTTGCCGGCGTAGACCACGTCGTAGGGGCGCTCCTCGTCCGCCAGGCGCGTGGCGGGGGCGGGCGACGGCGGCGCGCCGTTCCGCAGCAAGAGGACCGGGCAGTCCGCGTCGAGGCGCCGCACGCGCCGGCACATGGCGCGCGTCGTGGCGACCACGCCGCTGAGTTCCCGGTAGCAGCGCTGCTCGTAGCGGCGGTCCCAGCGCGCCATGGTCAGGTGGAAGCGCCGCGCCACCTCGTGGCCGTTCCAGAGGCGGCGCCTCTCGGCCACGGCCCAGGTCGTATACGGCTGGTGCGCCTCCATGAAGGTGCGGAAGCCGAGCGCGCGGGCGTGGGGGAGCAGCATGGAAGCCACGCGCACCTGGCGGAAGTAGAGGGTGCCGAAGCCCGCGGCGGCGAGCTCCTCGAGCAGCGGGCGCAGGCGCAGGGCGGGGCGCGCCGAGCGCTGCACCTCCACCAGCCTCTGGTGCTCGATGCGGTCGAGGGCCAGCGCGGGATAGTCGCACGCGAGCGGGGCGAGGGCCTCGGCGAAGCTCGCGGACTCGAGCGGCGACAGCACGCGCACGCGCGCGCCGAGGGACGCGAGCCCGGCCGCGGTGTGCAGCGCCTGGGTCACGTGCGCGCTCTGGCGCGACGCGTCGCTCTTCAGGAAGAAGGCGATGCGGTCGCGCGCGCGCGCGCCCCGCGGCGCGGGCGCCGCGGGGCGGGCGGGCGGGCGCGCGCCGGCCATGGCCAATCGCCAGGCCCAGCGGTCTCCGGCGACCTTGAGGTCGATCTGGTGCGGCGCGATTTCCCGCAGCCTGCGACGCAGGTGCAGGGCGCGCGCCAGGAAGCCGCGCCGCTCGAGCGAGCCCGTGCCGATCTCGCTGAGCTCGACGCCGAAGCCCTTGACCAGGTCCCGCTCGCGGAAGGGTCCGCCCACGCTGAGGAGCGTGGCGCGGGTCGTGGCGCGATCGAGCGCCGCGAACTCGCGCCACAGCTCCTCGGCGAGCTCAGGCCTCGGCTCGGCGTCGACCACGAAGAGCCGATGACAGAGCGCGTCGAAGTCGAATGGCAGCGCGAACATCGATCTCCCCGGCCGCGCGGCCGCGGCCGCTCAGGGCGCGCCGGACACGTGCTCCACCAGGACCACGCGGCCGGAGAAGGAGCAGGCGGCCAGTTCGAGAGCCGGATCGTCATCCAGGTTGCCGACCGCGAGGTGGTGGAAGCGTTCGGTGTCGGTGTACGGGGCCACGGTCTCGAAGCCCTCGCCCGCGGTCCAGAACACGCGCACCGTGCGGTCGTAGCCGGCGGTGGCCATCTCCAGCCCCGCCCGCTCCGGCACCAGGTCGGCGAGGACCGCGCCCCGCTGGCGCAGCGAGCCGTGCAGCAGCTCGGTGCGCCGGCCGTCCTCGATGAGCGAGAACACGCCGTCGTCGTCGCTCACCACCAGCCGCTTCCCGTCCGTGCCGACGCGCCCGCGGCCCTTCTCGCGCTGATCGATGGTCTCGGCCTGCCACGCGCCGTCGTGCGCGCGCAGGCGCACCAGCGAACCGTTGGAGCAGGCGATCACGAAGGCGTCGCCCATCGGGATGCAGTTCTTGCCCGGTCCGGGAAGCGAGGCCAGCTCCTCCTCGGTCCAGGAGGTCCCGTCGAAGGCGAGGCGCACGAACCGCTGGTCGTAGCCCGTCACGTAGACGCGGCCCTCGTGGATGCACACGCCGTGCACCAGGCGTGCCGAGCCGTGGATGCGCTCCCCGCGCCAGCCTTCCTCGGTGCGGGAAACGAGGAAGGCCGCTCCGTCCCCGGGCTCGCGCTCCGCGCCTGCCGCCTTGCCGACGGCCACGATCTCCAGGCCCGGAACGTCGGGCAGAACCTCTCCGATCGCGCACTGGATCATCTCCCCGGTGGCCAGGAACGCCTCCTGTCCGGTCCAGCCCTCGGCGCCGCGCCCCACGACGAATACGCCGCCGTTGCCGCCCACGGCCGCGACCTCGGCGCCGGGAAGCGCGGGGTCCACGTCGCCGATGGCGCAGCCGCTCAGCTTGACGGGCGCCTGGAAGAGGACCTCCGAGCGCCAGTGGGGCGTCTGGACGGCAGCCGCCAGAGCGCACACGCACGCGAACATGAACATGGGTTTCCTCCGCCATCCTGGATGGGACGATTCCGGACCCGCGCCACGAGACTCCGCTCCCGCGGTCGTCGCAAGCCCACGCCGAAGCATAGCAACGGGAGTGCCTCGCGAGCGCCCTCTACACGCGCTGGGCGCGCCCGGCGCTCTCTTCAGGGCGTCGTCACCGCGACCGCGTTCGAGGCAGCGGCGCCCTGCGGGCCGGCGGGATCGTCGATCCAGCACTGGAAGTAGAGGCTGACGCCCGGCAGGATGCCGGCGGGAGCGACGCCGCCGAGCACCAGGCCGCCGCCTGCGTCCGTGGCGAGGCCGCAGACGATGTCCGGGGAGGGCACGAGCGTTCCGCCCAGGAACGGGAGGTGGACGCTGGTCAGGCCGAGCACGAGGAGGACGGAGGCCTGGGGCCGGGCGTTGTCCAGCTCGAGCTTCCACGGGTCGCCAGCGACGAGGGAGCCGTTTCCGCGCAGGCGCGGCTCGCCGGACGTCCCGGCCAGGGCGAAGCCCGCGTCGCTCCACGGCGGGAAGAGCAGGTCGAACGCCGCCTCCAGGGCAGGGAAGGGCCCGATGTGGCCGCCCGTTCCTTGCGGCACGCCAGCGGTCACGAGCAGGTCGCGGAGGTCCTGGGGCGCGAGCGGCTGGCCGAACGTCTGGACCGCGTACTCCTGGACCAGGGCGCACGCGGCGGCGATGAGGGGTGTCGCCGAGCTCGTGCCGCCGAACGCGGAGATGTAGCGCTGGTTCTTGTCGCCGCCGTACTCGGCGTAGTAGCCGTAGCCGAGCGAGAAGACCTCGTCGCCCCATCCCTGCACGTTCACGCGCGACCCATAGGTGCTGAAGGAAAGCTTGTCGTGGGAGAGGTTCGCGCTCCCGGCGCCGACGATGATCGCCCCGCTGTCTCCCCAGCTCAGGTACGTGGCGTAGGACGCGCTGTCCAGGTTCTGGTTGCCATTGCCCGCCGGGGCCACCACGACCACGCCGGCGTCCACGCCGGTCTTGGTCACCGTGTGGATCGAGAGCGACGTCTCCGCCGGCGCGTAGTCCCCGCCAGCGCCGACCGCCTGCATTTCCAGCATGACGACGTCGCCGGGTGCTGAGTTGGCGATGGCATGGGTGATGCACGTGAGGCGCCTGTACCCTTCCTCGACCGATCTCTCCGGGTAGGTGTACACCTCGGCGCCCGGGGTCATTCCGGAGCAGCCGTAGGAGTTGACCACGGCCGAAGCCTCGCCGATCGCGGCCGTGCCGTGCTCGTCGAAACCGAGGCTCACCGAGATCGGGTGGATCGTCTGTCCCGGCTCGGGGTGGCAGTCGCGGTCGACCAGGTCCTCGTGCGCGTAGACCCAGCCGTACTCGCAGTCGGAGAGACGGATCCCCTGGCCGGTCACGCCGAGCGACCAGGCGTGGGCCGCGTCGAGCCCCGGGTCCGGGGCGAAGTAGTCCTGCAGGGTGGACAGATCGGGAGTCGCGGGCGCGATGTCCCCGGGCGGAGGGGCGCCCAGCGTCTCGATCTCGACGAACTCGAGCGCGGGAAGCTCCTGCAGCGCGGCGCCCGCGTCCTCGAGCTGGTGCGGAGACGCACCGGGGAGAGCGGCGTACAGGATGCCGGCGAGGTCGGGCTGGGCGCGGCCCGAGCGCGCCGCGGCGCGCGCCGTGAGCTCGCCGAGCGTGCTCTCGGGCAGGCGGATCGCCGGTGCGAACGCGAGGTGCAGGCGCTGCGCCGCGGAGCGCACCTCGCTCAGGTCCGCGTCCGAGAGCGACAGGACGCCGCCCTCGGGCGTGGCGCGCGCCCGCACGTCGTCCTGGAACTTCACGATCAGCCGGTGGCGTTCACCCGTGGGCAAGGCGGCGCCCGCGGGCAGGGGCAGGGCGCGCACCCTGGTCTTCGGGGGCAGCTCGCGGGGCAGGAGGGTCTGGGCGAACGCGGGAGCCGCCAGCGCGGCCGACAAGACGAGCGCGCTGGTCACGGCGAGGCGCGGAAGACTCATGCTGAAGCTCCCGGGGG
>JACQZJ010000183.1 GCA_016213895.1 Planctomycetota bacterium
CTCGAGCCGGTCGAGCAGGGCGCGCTGGCGCATGCCCACCGCGGGCGTCAGGAAGGTCACCTCGATGTGCGGCCCCTCCGGGCCGGTCTTTCGCCCGCGCCGGTACGGCCGGTCCTCGAGGCTGGCGAAGCACTCGTCGATGCGGCGGTAGGCCTCGTTGATCTCCATGCGGCCCTCGGCGTCGCGCAGCTCCTTCGCGCGCGGCGTCTCCGCGACCCGGCGCACCGCGAGCCTGAGGCCGGTCGCGGCGCGGAACGCCTCCTCGAGCTCTTCCGCGCCATCCGGCTCGCGCGTCACCCAGGCGATCACCTCGCCCTCCTCCAGCCGGATGGACGGTTCGCGCGCGAGATGCACCTCCGCCCCCAGGATTCTCTGCAGCTCATCCGCCAGCGCGCCCGCGTGCGGGTACGGGTGCACGCGCACCGTCCAGCCGGTCTCCTCCTCGATGCGCGCCAGCACATCGCGACAGCGCTCGGCCTGGACCGGGAAGAAGAAGCGCAGCACGATCACCTTGCTCTCGGCCTGGGCGCCGCGCTGGTAGAGGCCGCTCTCCCGCGGAAGCAAGGCGTCGACCCGCGCCAGCGCCGCGTCTTGGTCGAGCGGCCCCTCCTCGCGCGCCGCGCGGACTGCGCGCTCCTCGAGCGGAATCGGCCGGAAGGCGAAGGGCCGGCGGCGATCGGCCCGGAACAGGCCCGACTCTTCGACCAGCTCGTAGGCTTGGCGCCATTCCTCCTCGGTGAAGTCGCGCGCCCCGTGCCAGAGCCGCAGCAGCTCCGCCAGGTCGATCTCGCGGCGCGCGCCGTCCCGCACGAGGGCCTCATGCACCTTCTCGAGCCCCTCGAGCGACAACTCCTCGCCCGCGCCGAGGGGCTCAGCGCCCGGCCGCGGCGCAGCGCACCGCCGCACTTCGCCCGCGAACGCGAGCGTGTCGCCGGTGTCCGGCAGGTACGTGCGGCACCTCAGCGCGCGGGCCACCTCGCGCGCCAGCGCGCCCCGCGCCTGCGCCGCGCCATGCACCAGCACGACCTCGCGCGGCTTCAAGCGCGCGGCGAGCGCGACGATCTCGTTCCTGTCGGCGTGCGCCGAGAGGTGGTAGGTCTCGACCCTGCAGCGCACCTCCACCTCGCGCCCTTCCAGGACGAGGCGCCGCGCGCTGCTCTCGGCCAGCTCCAGCAGGCGGCGGCCCGGCGACTCCTCGTCCTGGTAGCCGGTGATGGCGATGAGGTTTCCTTCCCCGCCCGCCAGGCGCGCGGCGTAGAAGGCGCTCGCCCCGCCCGCGAGCATGCCGGAACTCGCCACCACGCAGCAGGGTGGTCCGGCGACGATCTTCTCGCGCTCCTCTGGGTTCGAGACCGCCGCCACCGTGCCGCCGAGGAAGAGCGTCCCCTTGCTTGCGCGCTTCCGCGCCGCCGCGTTCAGGTGATAGGGGTAGGACCCGTAGACGCCGCACACGCCGCGCACCATGCCGTCGATGAAGATCGGGAACGGGCGCAGCTCCTTCTTCGTGATGGCGCGGCGCAGCACCAGGATGACCTCCTGCGCCCGCCCGAGCGCGAAGGCCGGAATCAGCACCTTGCCCCCCTCCTCGAGGGTGTCGGCCACCTGCGCCACCAGGCGCTCTTCCTGCTGCAGCCGGTCCGCGTGCAGGCGGTCACCGTAGGTCGACTCGGTGACGAGCACGTCCGGACGGAAGTCGGGGAGCGGCATGCCGGGAACCGTGCGCTGCGCGCCGATGCTGAAGTCGCCAGAGAAGAGCACGCGGCCCTCCGCGCGGGACTCGATCCCCACGCAGGCCGCGCCCAGGATGTGCCCGGCAGGGAAGAAGACCGCTTCCACCTCCGCGCCGAGCGCGAGCGGCTGGCGATAGGGCTGCGGCGTCACGTGCTCCACCAGGGCGGCCACGTCGCGCGCCTCGTAGAGCGGCAGCTCCTCCTCGCGCTCCTGGCGCGCGCCCATGACCTTGACGGCGTCGTGGAGCAGGATGGAGAGGATGTCGCGCGTGGGCGCGGTGGCGATGACCGGCGCGTGCGGAAACTCGCGATGCACGAGCGGCAGGGCGCCGCTGTGGTCGAGGTGCGCGTGCGTGAGCAGGACCGCGTCCACGCCCGCCTCGAGCGGCTCCATGCCAGGCAGCGGGCCGCGCTCCGCCTGGCCCTGGCGCACGCCGGCGTCCACGAGCACGCGCAGCCCGCCGATCTCGACGAGCGCCGCGCTCGCTCCGATCTCGCTGGCGCCGCCGAGAAACGTGATGCGCACGAGGCCTCCTGGACGGCGCTCGCCGCCGCCGGCCGTCATGCTAGCACGGGCGTTTTCGCGGATTCCCGTAACCGCGGAGCGCTCGCCCGCGATTGCAGGGCAAAGAGCGCGGGAGCGTCCCGCGCACGACACCCGACACCATCATCGACACGGAGGTTTCCCATGAAAACCGCGGCCTGCATCGCGGTGGTCCTGACCGCATTCGGCCTGGTCGCCGCCTACCCGCTCTTCGCCCAGGATCGAGACGCTGAGGTTGGCGGCCTGCACGCCCGCATCGCCCAGCTGCTGCACCAGCGGGAAGGGATCGATCACGCCGGCCGCATCGAGAAGCAGCTCGGCCTGAGCGAGGAGCAGAAGGAGGCGATCGCGGACATCCTCGCCGCCCGCGCCGGTTCGTTCCGCCAGCAGGTCGACGGCTGGCTCGACGCGCGCGAGGCCCAGCTCGCCGCCGTCCGCGCGCCGACCTTCGATGAGGCCGCGGTGCGCGAGGCGAGCCGCGCCGTGGCGCGCCTGGAGGAGGACCTGGCCGTCGAGGCCGCGCGCCTGCTGAACGAGATCGGCGCCACGCTCACGCCGGAGCAGCGCGTCCAGGTCGCGGAGCATTGCCCGCATCTTCTCGCGAGGATTCGCGAGCACCTGCCGCTGGTCCGCGAGCGCATCGCCGACTGGATCGAGCGGCACGGCGGCGGGCAGTGAGCGCGCGCCGCCGGCGCGGGCCGGGGAGCGCGGCTCCCCGGCCCGCATTTGCGATTGCCGCCGGAGCGACCGCCCGCGACAATCCTCTGCGGCCCAGGGGCGACGCACACGAGCGACCACGGCGGGCAGGCGATGCAGCACGAGGAGGTCACGGACGAGGCCATCGTCCAGCGCGTCCAGGCGGGAGACACCGGCGCCTTCGAGACCCTGATCAGCCGGCACCGCGAGAGCGTCTTCCGCATCGTGGAGCGGCACGTGCCGCGCGACCGGGTCGCGGAGATCGCCCATGAGGCCTTCGTCTCGGCCTACCTGTCGCTGCGCTCCTTCCGCCCGACGCATCCCTTCGAGCACTGGTTGGCGCGCATCGCAAGGCGCTGCTGCTGCGATTTCTGGCGCGAGCGCGGCCGCGAGCGCGACCTCCAGGGCGAGCCGCGCGCTGCAGGGGATGAGCGCCCGCGCACGGCCGCCCTGGAGATCGACCCGCGCGCCGGGAGCGAGGCCAAGCAACGCGAGGCGCGCGAGATCCTCGAGTGGGCCTTCGCGCGCTTGCCGCTCGACGACCGCCTGGTCCTGGCGCTGGTATACTTCGAGGAACTCAGCGTCAAGGAGTGCGCGCAGGTCCTCGACTGGGGCGAGTCGAAGGTCAAGGTGCGCGCTCACCGCGCCCGCGAGCGGCTGCGGCGGCTGCTCGCGAGCCTCGCCGCCGAGGACGGCAAGCGACCATGAACGAGCGCAGCCAGAGCGATGACCTCGAGGCCCGGTTGAAGGAGGCCTGGCGGCAGGCGCCGCGCGCGGCCGTGCCCGCGGGGTGGCAGGCCGGCGTGATGCGCGCCATCCGCGCTCGCGCCGGCGCGGGCCTTGCCGATCCGCGCCTTCACGCCCTGCACCGCACGATCTTCCGGGGCGTGGCCGCGGCCGCCGCCATGGCGCTCATCGCGGCCGGCTTCGCGCTGCGGGGCGATGCCAGCGCCGAGACCGAGCTCCTGCGGCTCCTGGCGCTCGACCCGCAGGCCCTGCTGGAACTCGTGCTGGTGTTCTGATGGCGGGCCTCATGCGAAACGGGCGCGCGTGGCTGGGGATGGCGGTCATCTTCCTCTGCGGCGCCGTCGCCGGCGTGCTCGGCAGCGCGGCTTTCGTCCACCACCGCATCCGCGCCTTCCACCGGGAGGGGCCGCCGGCGGTGCGCCGCCTGGTGATGCACGCGCTCGACTGGAAGCTGGACCTGAGCAGCGCGCAGAAGACCGCCATCGCGGCCATCCTCGACGACGTGCACCGCGACTTCGGCCTGTTCCGCGACAGCCACCAGGAGCAGATCCGGCTGATCGTGGACCGCGGCCTCCAGCGCATCGAGGCGGAGCTGACGCCGGAGCAGGACGACGCCTGGGAGGATCTGCGCGGCGCCGTCGAGGCGCACCTCGAACGCGTGCGCGCCGGAGGCGCGCCAGACGAGAAGCGCTGAGCCGGCGCGCCTGCCCGCGCCGCGCGGCCCGCCGCTTCACTCGCCGGCGCCGAACTCGGCCATGCGCTCGCGCCACCACTCCTGCCAGCGCACCAGCGCCGCACGCCTCGCCTCCTCCGCGGCGCCGGCCTCGTACCCGTGGCGCTCGCGCACCAGCGCCTCGAGCAGCTTGATCGCCTCGGCGCGCGTGTCCAGGTCCGCGCTCTCCAGGAGCACGAGCAGCATGGGCACGGCCGCGGCCTCGCGGTGCGCGCAGAGCGCCTCGAGGGCGCGCGCGTAGAGCCCGGGCTCGGCGTCCTTCCGCGCCACGAGGCGCTCGGCGATGCCGCACTGGTCGAGCACGTCGAGCGCGCGCAGCGTGATCAGCCGCCGCGGCGCGTCCCGGCCGAGAGCCTCGGTCACGAGCAAGTCGATCGCGCGCCGGTGGGACAGGCGGATGAGCGCCTCGTTCATGAGCGCGCGGCACCAGCCGTCCTGTTCGGTCGCGAGGCGCCGCGCCACGGCGGCGGCGGCCTGCGGCCCGCCGATCCTGCCGAGCGCGCGCGCCGCGTACGACCGGAGCTCGCGCGACTCGTGTTCGAGGAAGGGGGTGAGCGTCTCCACGCTGCGCTCGCCGGCCGCGCCCTCGAGCGCGAGGATGAGCGACTCCTGGACGCGCCCGTCCTTTTCGGCCGCGAGCAGCCCGAGCAGCGCGACCTCGTGGTCCGGCGTGACGCAGTCCGGAAGCAGCTCCGCGAGGCGGCGCCGGAATTCCTCGGGCTGCGCGCCGTCCCGCAGCAGGCGGAAGAGCGCGGGCGCCGCGGCCGTGCCGAACAGGTCGGCCAGCTTGCGCGCCGCGACCGCGCGCACCAACTCGTCCTCCCCGCTCTTCAAGAGGTCGAGGTAGGGGCGCAGCGTGGCCTCCAGGTCGCCTGTGAAGGGCACGACGCGCGGAGTCCGCGCCCGGTCGTAACGGTAGTAGGTGGTGAGCATGAGCACGCCGAGAGCCGTCTGGTAGACGCGCCCGCCCACGTCGCTCCACTCGCCGCGCGGCGGCCAGGAGCCAGAGAAGGGGGAGCGCGCGTTCTGCTCCTGCCCGGCGAGCAAGGTCTCGACCAGGGCCGCGTTCCACGCCTGCCACGGCTCGCCGCCGAGCTGGAAGAGCGCGAGCGTCGCGTAGTACCAGCAGTAGAAGTCCTCGCGGCCGAGCGCGGGCAGCTCGCGCTGCAGGCGCCAGGCGTTCATGCGGATGCCCGCGTCGTCCTTGTCGCCCTCGAGGAAAAGGCGCGCGAGCATGCCCACGGCGCCGAGGCGCACGCTGCCGCCGTCCTGGCGGCTCTGGTAGCCGATGTAGAAGTAGGCGGGCCAGGTGACGCTGTTCAGGAAACGCAGCGCGCCGCGCAGCCCGGCGACGTCGAGCCTCGCCTTGTAGGCCGAGTTCAGCGCCATCACCACCCAGCCCGTCACCGACATGTCGCCCTGCTCGTTGGCGTCGTAGCGCCAGCCGCCCGAGAGCTGGTGCTGGGCGTAGGCGAGGTAGTCGACAGAGAGCTGCGCGCTGGCGCCGATGCGCGGATCGGCGGTGTAGGCGTAGGCCTCGCACAGGGCCTGGGTGGCGATGGCGTGGCCGTACATGTAGTGGCTCGAGACGGTCTCGAACTTGCCGTAGTCGACGATGCGCTCCAGCAGGAACTGCACGCCGCGCGCCACGCACTCGGCGTGCTCGCCCTGCTCGGGCGTGTTCCCCGCGCTGAGGAAGGCGAGCAGGGAGAGGCCGGTCACGGCCACGTCCCACTCGGCGTTGCCCAGGCCGAGGGAGGCCTCGTGACCGCGGAAGCGGCGATCGATGCTGGCGAACGAGCGCGCGCGCCAGGCGCCGTCCCGGTCCTGCACGCGCGCCAGCCACTCGAGGCCAAGCTCCACTGCTTGCTCGGTCTGGTTGCTGCCGCCGAACTTCCTGGCGATGGCGAGGCGCTCGCGCGCGCCCAGCGCCTTCTGCGGCGCCTCGAGGCTCGGGCCGTCTCCCGCGCGTCCCGGCGGCAGGGGCCGCGGCGGCAGGTCCTGCCCTGCGCCCTGGCGGAAGCGGAACTGGGCCACGTCCTCCCAGAAGACGCTCACCGCTTGCGCCTGGCGCCGGCGCTCGGCCTCGCCGGCCTTAGGCTCGAAGGGCGGGCCGCCCTCGACCAGCGGCAGGACCAGCGCCCAGAGCGCCGCCCGCGTCTCGACCAGGCGCTCCTCCTCCATGCCCTCGATGGCCGCGGCCACGGCCGCGATCTGCAGCGGCCGCCAGACCGTGTCCACCTCGGCGCCGATGAGCAGAGCCGCGAGGCGCGGCCAGGAGGCGTGATTGCCCGCGGCCAGGTCGTTCCCCGCGAGGAAGGCGTGGCGCGCCAGCCAGGGCAGCACGTCGGGCAGGAGCGCGCGCACGAACTCCTCCTCCCCGGCAGAGACCCCTCCCGGCGCGGCGAGCGCGAGCGCGAGGCGCTCCGCGGCATCTTGCAGGCGGCGCCGCTCGGCCGGCGCCAGGTCGCGGTGTTGCGCGCGCCAGGAGAAGTCGGCGCCGCCGGCCACCATGGTCCACATGCCGTGGTCGCGCGTGGCGCCGATACCGAGGTGCGGCCCGCCGCTCACCAGGTTGCGGTGATGCCCGGGCGAGTGGTACCAGCCCTCGAACGCTCCCGCGCCGTCCGCGTGGCCCCCGAGGCAGTTCTCGCCCACGCCGCCGGCGTAGCCCTCGCGCCGCGCCCGGTCCGTGGGCGTGCGGTTCCGCGCCACGGGCGAGATGTGGCCGAAGTAGCCCAGGACGACTTCCTCGCGGCTGTGCTTGCGCGCCGACACGTTCAGCCGCTCCTCGACCTCGAAGGGGAAGAGCCCGAGGGCGCGGCGGTAGGCGTTCACCACCGCGACGAAGCGGCGCTCCTCGCCGTCCAACGAGCAGGCGCAGGAGGCGTTGTAGAGGTCGATGGCGTCGGCCTGGATCTCCTCGAGCAGCAGAATCTCCCAGGGCGTGAGCCGCTCGCGCTGGCGCAAGAGCTCCTCGCCCTGCTGCAAGGCCGCCACGACGCGGCCGGCCGCGAAGTGCAGGACGACGCGCAGGGAGTCCTCCAGCTCCGAGTGCTCGCGGCCGGGGAGGATGTGGTGGCGCGCCACGTCGGCCTCGGGCGCGGGGCGCGGCTCGACCGGGGCGAGTCCGCCGCCGCACCACCCGCTCAGGTAGCGGTGCACTGCGGCGAGCGCCTCCTCCTGCGCCGAGATGGCCGCGAGCAGCTCCCAGGCGCGATCGCTCCCGGCGACGCGCAGGCCGCGCCGGTCGATGTCCAGCAGCTCCGAGTACTTCTGGTAGAGGCGTTCGAGGTTGCGGCGGTTGGCGTCGACCTGCGGCTGCTCCGGCTTGTCGTAGCGCGCGATCAGGTCGAGAGCCTCGCGCCGCGGCGCGCGCATCTCCTCGCGCCGCGCGAGGAGCGCCCTCCTGAGCGACGGCTGCGCGCCGTAGGAAGGCAGGAAGCCGCGCACCTCCTCGTACTCGGCGCGCAGCGCCGCGCGCACCTCCTCGGCGCGGCCGAGCAGCCAGGCCGCTCCTTCCTCGCCGAAGCGGCGGCGGAAGGCCGCGAGGTTCGCCTCGGTTTGGGAGGGCGCGAAGTCGTTGCCGGACCCTTGCGCCGCGGCGGCGTGCAGGCGCTCCAGGGCCTCGTCCAGGGCTTGGCTCTCGTCGCGCTGCTCCATGGACACGAAGCGGCCGCGATAACGGAAGTAGCCGCCGCGCGGCACCTCCTCGCCGCGGCCCTCGGCGATCAGCAGGTCGGTCTCGCTCTTCAGGGAGTCGTCCCGCTCGCGCGCCCGAGAAAGCGCCTCCTCGGCCGCGCCGCGCTGGTCGAGAAGCAGGGCAAGGCGGGCGAGGACGATCTCCTCGCGCGCGTCGCGCTCGAGTCGGTCGAGCCCTGCGATGAGCTCGGCCGGCGTCCGGCCGCGCAGCCGCTCGAGCGGCGCGGCGCGCTCGAGGAGCGTCTTCTCGGCCGCGACCAGGGCGATCCACGCGGCGAGCCGCGCGCGCGCGGCCTCGTCTTTCTCGGCAGAGGCCAGCTCCTCGAACCGCGCCAAGAGCTCGACGTGCGCGAGGGAGCGCCGCAGTTGGGGCATCTCGCGCTCGAGCGCGAGCTTTGCGAGCTGCGGGGCTTGCTCCTCCTGCGCGAGGAAGGCGAGCGCGGCGATGGCGAGGAGCAAGCGCAGCATGTCCGGATTCTAGCGCCGGGCGCTACATTCGTGGGAGCCCGCGCGACCACACGGGAGGGTCACGAACATGTTCGCAGCATGCGCCGGACGAGCGCTCGGCCAAGGCCTCCTGTTCCTGCTCGCTGTGCCAGCAGGCGGGAGTCCGGCCGCGCAGGAAGAGCCGCGTCCGGCGGCGAAGATCCTCGCCGAGTTCGACGCCGTGCGCTTCCCCGGCATGTCGGCGGACGCGTCGGAAGACGGCGCGCGGCGCTTCAAGCAAGAGATCGAGGTCGCAGCGCGGGTCCAGGTCGACCTCGCCCTGGAGCTGCATCGCGCCCATCCCGAGCACGCGCGCGTGCCCGAGGCCATGGCGGCGCGCTGGGCGCTGATGAGCAACGCGCTCGGGCGCGCGAACGAGGTGCTGGCCGAGGTCGAGGAGCTGCTCGCCGCGGGAAGCGGCGGGCGCCTCGGCACGGCCGCCCTGTTCGCGCGCGCCCGCGCCGGCCTGGTGGCGGAGGACGTGCCCGCGGAGGAGAAGCGCGCCTTCGTCGAGGAGGCGATCGCGCGCGATCCCGGCGATCCCCTGGGCGGGGTCCATCTGATAGCCGTGGCCAAGTACCACACGCAGGACGTCGAGGAGATGCGCGCCCTGTGCGAGCGCGTGCTCGCAGAATGGCCGGACGAGGCGTACGCGAGCGCGCCGGCCAGGGGCTTCCTGGTCCAGCTCGACCGGATCGGCAAGCCGCTGCCGCTCGAGTTCCGCGACGTGCTGAGCGGCGAGACCATCGACGCCGCGGACCTGCGCGGTCATCCCGTCTTGGTGCACCTCTGGTCGGGCTTCCACGGCGAGATGGGAGGCGAACTAGAGCGCGTGCGGCAGCTCCATGCCGCGCTCGGCCCACGCGGGCTCAAGGTCGTCGGCGTCCACCTCTGGGGGGACGCGGGCGGGGAGGAAGCGCTGAAGGCCGCGCTCGCCGCGCGCGGCATCGCCTGGCCTCAATGCTGCGAGGCGGCCGCGGGCCAGGAGCCGTGGGAAGGGCGCTTCCGCACCGGCGAGGTGCCGCTCTGCTTCCTGCTCGACGAAGCGGGCGTGGTCCGCTCCGTGAGCTACCGCGTCCGGAACCTGGTTCCGGCCGCGCACCGTATGCTCGGCGCGGTATAGCGCGCGCGCCGGCTTGCGGGCCCGCCGGTCCCGGGTACGATCAACTGCACGGAGCGCCTGCTCCCAGGCACCGCCGCAAGCCGCCGTTCGCGGGCGCTTCGCCGCGCAGGGGCAAACGAATGGACCCGGCTGGGTACCCTGAGCTGCGCAAGTTCTTCGCGCCCGAGATCACCTTTGGCGCAGGCGCGCGCTTCTCCGCCGGCCGCTTCGCCACCAACCTCGGCCTGGAGCGGGTCCTGCTCGTCACCGACAACGGCGTCCGCGCCGCCGGCTGGGTCGACCAGGTGGCGGCGCGCATCGAGCAGGCGGGCATCGCCTTCACCGTCTTCGCGGACGTCACTCCCAACCCGCGCGCCGAGGAGGTCATGGCCGGCGCGCGCGTCTTCCAGCAGGAGAAGTGCGACGGCATCGTCGCCGTGGGCGGCGGCAGCCCGATGGACTGCGCCAAGGGGATCGGCATCGTCAGCTCGAACGGGAGGCACATCCTGGAGTTCGAGGGAGTGGACGAGGTCAGGGTGCCGATGCCCCCGCTCATCTGCATTCCCACGACCGGCGGCACCTCCGCCGACGTGTCGCAGTTCGCGATCATCACCGACCTCGAGGAGCACACCAAGATCGCCGTCATCAGCAAGGCGGTCGTGCCGGACGTGTCCCTGGTCGATCCCGAGACCCTCACCACCATGCCGCCCTACCTCACGGCGTGCACCGCGCTCGACGCGCTCGTGCATGCCATCGAGGCGTTCGTCTCCAACGCCTCCTCGCCGCTCACCGACCCGCACGCGCTCGCCGCCATGCGCCTCGTGTCCGCGCATCTCGTGGCATCGATGCAGCGTCCGGACGACCTCGAGCTGCGCGCGCAGATCATGCTCGGCAGCCTCGAGGCGGGCCTCGCCTTCTCCAACGCGAGCCTGGGCGCCAATCACGCCATGTCGCACAGCCTCGGCGGCCTGCTCGATCTCGCGCACGGCGAGTGCAACGCCATGCTCCTCGAGCACGTCGTGGCCTTCAACCACGCCGCGGCCGCGGAACGCTTCGACAAGATCGGCGGTGCCATCGGCCTGGACCTGCGCGGCATGAGCACGCAGGGGAAGCGCGAGGCCATCTGCGCCGAGGTCCGCCGCTTGCGGCGCGCCGTCGGGGTCGAGACCTCCCTGGGCAGCGCCGGAGTGCACCGCAGCGACGTGCCCGCGCTCGCGAAAAACGCCATGCGCGATCCGTGCATGGTGACCAATCCGCGGCGCCCGAACCAGCGCGACATCGAGGTCGTCTATGAAGAGGCGCTGTGACGCGGGCGAGAGCTGGGAGGAGAAGCGCGCCAGGATCATCGGGCTGGGCGAAGCGTCCCTGCACAAGAGCTACTACCCCGAGCTGCGCCAGCGCGTCGCCGAGCTGGAGCGCTTCCGCGGGCTGCTCGATCACGCCGGCGACGGCATCTTCCTGATCCAGACGCCGTCGGGCCGCGTCGTCGACGCGAACGAGGCTGCCGCGGAGCTCCTGGGCCGGGCGCGCGACGCGTTGCTCGCGGCCAGCATCGCGGACCTGCTCCCGGATCCGGCCGGCGCTGCGGTGGCCGCGCTCTGCGCCGGCGAGCGCAGGGAGGAGGCGCCCGGGCTGACCATCGCCGTCCCCCTGGCGCGCGGCGACGGCAGCGTCCTGCACCTGGAGGTGAGCGCGCGGCCCGTCGTCTTCCGCCGGGAGGTCTACGTGGTCGCGGTGGCGCGCGACACGAGCGAGCGCCGGCGGCTCGAGGAGCAGCTGCAGCAGGCGCAGAAGATGGAGGCGATCGGCCAGCTCGCCGGCGGCATGGCGCACGACTTCAACAACATCCTGACCGGCATCCTCGGCAACGTGGAGCTCCTCGCCGAGGAGCTGAGGCGGCCGGGTTCCGATCCAGCCGCATGGCTCGAGGAGGTCGGGCGCATCGAGCAAGGGGCGCGGCGCGCGGCGGCGCTCACGCGCCAGATCCTGCTGGTGAGCCGCAGGGACGTGGTACGGCCCGCGGACGTCGACCTCAACCGCACCGTGATCTGCATGCGGGAGATGCTGCGCCGCGTGATCCCGGAGCACACGGCGCTCGACGTCGACCTGGCCGAGGACCTGCGCCCGGTGCGCGCCGACCAGGGCCAGATCGAGCAGGTCGTCATGAACCTCGTGCTGAACGCGCGCGACGCCATGCCCGAGGGGGGCACGCTGGCGATCGAGACCGCGCGGGTCGATCGCGCGGCGCTCGGCGCGCTCGCCGCGGACGCCGCGGACGCCGGGACGTTCGTCCGGCTCACGGTGCGCGACCTGCGCCCGCGGGCGGGGAGACCGTGCTCGTGTGCGAGGACGACGCGGAGGTCAGGCGGCTGGCGACGGACGCCCTCCAGCGCGGCGGATACACCGTGCTCGCGGCAGCGCACGGCCAGGAGGCCCTCGACCTCGCCTCGTCCTGCGCGCGGCGGATCGACCTGCTCGTGACCGACGTCATCATGCCCCAGATGGACGGCCGGCGCCTGGCGGAGCACCTCGCTGCCCGCGTGCCCGGAATCAGGACCCTCTTCATCTCGGGCTACGCCGCGGACCTGCTGGCCCGCGAAGACGGACTCGGGGAAGGGACCGAGCTGCTCGAGAAGCCGTTCAGCGGAAGCGCGCTCCTGGAGAGCGTGCGGCGCCTGCTGGACCGGCCGGGCGGGCGCCGCTCCTGAACGCCCGATCCGCCGCACGGAACATCCCGGCGCAGGTCATAACATCTTCTTTGGGAAGAGCTTATCGCACCATCGATCGCCGGTCTCGCTGGAACATGCGCGCAAGGAGACGCCGGACTCCAGAGCGTCCTTTGCCAGGAGCCTGCTGCAACCTATACTGCATGAGCCGCCTTCAAGCCTCATCCACACCCGGAGACCCTGCAGGAGACTCGCGTATGAGCCCTTCCCGGCTGCTGCTGTCTACCGTTCTCTTGTCGCTCCTCGCGTTCGGCTCGAACCGCCTGCTGGCCCAGAGCGCGGCGGGCACGGCCCCGATGCCTCCCGGCGTCAAGAACCTCCCGATCGGCTGGGGACCGGGCGAGAGGGATCTCTCCCACACCATTGGCATGAACAAGGCCACCACGGCGCCGCCGACCGGCCCGGTGACCGCCGCCGCCGAGTATGACGAGAACATCGGCGTCTTCTGCCTCTGGTCCAACGCTGAACTGATGGACGAACTGCAGACCGGGAACGACATCTACGTCATCACGACCAACTCGAGCTGGTGGAACAGCTGGTTCTCGAGCAACGGCATCCCGACGACGAACGTGAACTACCTCAACGCGTCCACCGATACGTTCTGGGTGCGCGACTACGGCCCCTGGTTCATCTGGGACGGCAATCAGAACTTCGGCCTGGTGGACAACATCTACAACCGGCCCAGACCGCTGGATGACGTCATCCCGGGCGCGATCGCCTCGGCCTACGGCGTCCCCTACTACGGCATGGACCTGATCCACACCGGCGGCAACTACTACGCCGACGGCTTCGGCAACGCCTGGTCCAGCCGGCTGGTGTACCAGGAGAACCCGTCCAAGACCGAGGCCCAGGTCAACCAGATCATGGAGGACTACCTCGGCATCGAGCGCTACGTCACCCGGGAGTTGAACTACGACATCGAGCACTTCGATACGTTCGGCAAGGTTCTGGCGCCGGACACCATCCTCTGGGGCGAGTTCCCCTACAACACCACGCCCTGGTGCTGGTCGGAGGGCGCGCTCGACTACCTCGAGACGCTGCAGAGCGCGTACGGCTGGCCATACAAGATCCACCGCATGCCCCTGTACACCGTCGGCTCCTCGTGGTCGGCGTACATCAACTCGCTCCAGACGCAGAAGAAGATCCTCCTCGCCAAGCACAACCAGGCCAGCGACGCGACCGCCAAGGCGATCTACGAGCAGGCCGCCCCCGGCTACCAGGTGATCAACATCAACGCGGCGGGCACCTACTGGGGCGACTCGATCCACTGCCGCTCGCGCAACTTCATCATGGGTAACGCCATCCGCATCTACGCGCAGCCGCACTGGGAGTCGACGGACAAGACGGCCAGCCCGTACGCGGTCAAGGCCGAGGTCATCCCGGACAACGCCACGTCGCTCGCGGCGAATCCCACGATCTACTGGACCACGACCGGCGGCGCCCCGTTCAGCGTGGCCACGATGTCCCCGACCGCCAACCCGGACGAGTACCAGGGCTACATCCCGGCCCAGCCCTTCGGCACGACGGTCGAGTACTACATCTACGCGCAGGACCTCACGGGCAAGACCAAGAAGTGCCCGTTCGTGGCGCCGGACGGCATGTTCCAGATCGCGGTCGCGGCGGACACCTCGCACCCGGAGCTGGACCACGTGTGCGTGATGAGCGCCACCACGGCCGAATGGCCGCTGACCGTGGACTGCATCGCCAAGGACAACAACTGCGTTCCGGCGGTCACTCTCACCTACAAGATCAACGGCGTCCTCCAGCCCGCGGTCACCATGGTGAAGGACACGGGCACGTTCCGCTTCACCGGGCAGATGACCGGCACGGTCGCCGTTGGCGACCTGATCTCCTACAAGATCGAGGCCGTGGACAATGCCACGTCGCCGAACACGCTCGCCAGCCCGTATCTCGGGTGGAACTACTTCCCGATCAGCAGCCAGAAGCCGATTGTGGTGGTCGAGCTCGACCAGACGCCCGGCTCGGGCAAGGTGCTCGTCGACGCGTGCGAGGACCTCGGCCTGAACGTGCGCTACTCCACGACCTGGCCGTCGTCGCTGTCCAGCTACTCGGCCGCGCTCGTCTGCCTCGGCATGAATCCCACGAAGAAGGCGCTCACCAGCTCGCAGGCCAATGCCCTGGTGTCCTTCCTCAATGCCGGCGGCAGCGCGTACATGGAGGGCGGCGACTGCTGGGCCACGGACTCCTACGCGTCCACGTACCGCTCGTACTTCGGGATCAGCTCCGCAGCCACGGGCGCGGACGTCACCGGCACGATCGTTGGCGTCAGCGGCCAGCCCACGGCGGGCATGACCTTCAGCTTCTACGGCGAGAACGACTCCAGCGACCACCTGACGCCTTCCGGCTCGGCGACCGCGGTCCTGAAGACCGGCACCTACAACAAGTCGGTCTTCTACGCTACCGGCACCTACGAGACCGCCGCCTCGTCCTTCGAGATCAGCAGTCTGGTCGACGCCGCCGATCCCAGCCACACCAAGCTGCTCGCCGGCCGCATCCTCGACCAGCTCGGCTTCGACATCGACCTCGTCGCGCATCAGGCGAACAACGATCCCGCGTCCTACGCCGTGGACATCAAGGGGTACGCAAACGCCCTCTACGCGCTGCTCGTCTCGTCGGCGCCCGGCTACCGGCCGCTGCCCTACGCGGTCCTGGTGCTCGACTCGGTGACCATGCTGCCGCCGATGTACGGCACGCTGACCGCAGCCGGTACGGCCCACCACAGCTTTACGGTGCCGACCAACCCGGCCCTTGACGGCGTGGAGGTCTACTTCCAGGCCTACATGCAGAACACGGTCACCGGTGCGCGCTACCTGACCAACCGGGACGTCATCACCTACGAGATCAACTGATCCCGACGCGCCGCCGGGCCTCCTCCCACGAGGTCCGGCCTTCCTGAAGCGCCTTCCTCCAGCGCCACGAGCACGGCGCCGGAGGGAGGCGCTTCTCGCGTCTCGAGCCGAACTCGACCTTCGGCCAGCTCGCCGAGGCCGGAATCACGGCGCCTCCGGCGCGAGGTGGGCAGGTATCAAGGGGCTTCGACATCCCGTGTGGGCAACCACTCGGCCGTCCTCGGCGCTGCGCATGCAGTATTGACGATTCCGTGAGGTTGGGTGGCGGGGGTCGGGGAGGCCACGCTCCGCCCGCGGCTCCGGGGGCACGACCGCCCCGAGCCGCAGCGGCTCGTCACGGCCGTGCGTCCCCTCGCCGCCGGGCTGCGCTCGCAAGCCCGCCGGACGACGCCAGTTGCGCGCCCGCCCCGTCGAAGTGAAGGGCGGGCGCTCCAGGACCGATGTGCTTGAGGAGGGCCGGGGAGCCTCCCAGCCTATGCGGCGTTACCCACACGAGAGGTTGAAGCCGCTGGAAAGACTGGCGCCCGAGGAGCTGGCGGCCATCGAGGTCGTCGCGATGGACATTTCGGCCGCCTTCATCAAGGCCGTTCGGGAGCGCATCCGTGACGCCGACGAGAAGATCGCCTTCGCCCGGTTCCACGTCGCGAAGCACCTGAACGAAGTGGTGAACGAGGTGCAGAAGCGCGAGGACCAGGCCTTGCTCGGGGAGGGAAACCGCGCGCTCGTCGGGACGCGCTGCCTGTGGCTCAAGCGGCGCGGGGTTCCGGCCCCGCGCTCGCACGGCGAGTTCCAGCGGGTGACGCGGGGCATGCTGAAGACGGCGCGGATGGCCCGCGAGCAC
>JACQZJ010000188.1:0-3125 GCA_016213895.1 Planctomycetota bacterium
ACATCTCCCCGGCCTACCACGACGCCAACCCGCCTGGATCCCGAGGCAAGGTCGCGGCAGCCGATTCTGGCCATGGGTACTGGTCCTACCCCTGCCAGACTTTCCGGAATCGGGCTGCCAAACTTTCCGGAACTCACAGCGTCCAACGCATAGGGTTCTTTCCAGAGTGACCGTCATCGGTTCTGCGGCACTTCACACCCGTCGTCATCGGTCATTCTGGAAAGAGCCCGTTGGACGAAACCGCCGCGGCGACGGTATGGGCTTTCGAAGGCTCCACCTCATCCTTCGGCGGCCGCCTTCCTCGGTGTCCCTGCCCCGGTCACCGGCGGTTGCAGGGGATTCTAGCGGTCCAGGCACGCCCCGGGTAGCGGTCGCTGCTGGGGAATCGTCCGCGTTTCTGGCGGCGAGCACGGACTCTCCCCGCACGGGTCTCCTTCCCCGTCCGATCCCCTCTGGTTCCGGGGGCTTCGAGGGTAGCCGTTCGTGCTCGGTGCTACGACGTGTCGGCCGGCACCGGCTGTAGCGTCGGAGCCGCCGCCCTCGGCAGCGGGCGAACGCGGTGCATGGTTCCACGGCCGCAGGCGGGACAACGGGGAGGCGTGGCCTCTCCCTGGTTCTCCGCGAGCGGGCGGACAGGCCTGGTCACGCCCAGAAGCCGGCGGCACAGCGCGATCTTCTTGTGGCGGCAGCGGTTCGAGAGGAAGCCGAAGTGCCGGATCCGCACGAACGCCTTCGGCAGGGTGTGCTGCAGGAACCTGCGGATGAACTCCACCGCGTCGAGAGTCATCACCCGCATCCTGCGCCCCATGCGGTAGTCCTTCCACCGAAACGTCACCTCGCCGTGAGCGAGGGACACCAGCCGCTGGTTCGAGATCGCCACGCGATGCGTGTAGCGGGCCAGGTACTTCAGCACCGCCTCGGGCCCGGCAAACGGCCGCTTGGCGTAGACGACCCACGGTTTGCGGCGGACGTCTCGGAGCACGCGCAGAAACCGCTCGGGCCGCTCCAGGCTCGCGAGTTCTCCCTGGAACCGCAGGCGGCCCTGGCGGAAGGTCTCGCCCAGCAGGTCCAGGAACTTGCCGCGGAACACCTTCGACAGCACGCGCACGGGCAGGAAGAAGCCTCTCCTGCACGGGATCCAGCGCGTCCCGTCCCGAGACAGGCCGCCGCCGGGGATGACGCAGTGCACATGCGGATGGTGGCGCAGGTTCTGGCCCCAGGTGTGCAGGACCGCCAAGAAGCCGATCTCGGCGCCGAGGTGCCTGGGGTCGGCCGCAACCTGCTGCAGGGTCTCGGCCACGGCCCGGAACAAGAGGGAGTAGATCTCTCTCTTGTTCTGCAGCCCGATCGCCGAGATTTCCTCGGGCAGCGTGAACACCACGTGGAAGGTCTCCACCGGGAGCAGGTCCCTGCTTCTGGCATCGAGCCACGCGGCCCTCTTCCGCGCCTGGCACTTCGGGCAGTGGCGGTTCCGGCACGAGTTGTACGCCGGCCGTTCGAAGCCGCAGCGGCCGCATCGCTCCACGTGGCCGCCCATGGCCGCGGTTCGGCACGCGCTGAGAGCTCGTAGCACGCGAAGACGGGCCGGCGACACCGGGGCACACTGGCGCACGTAGTCGCCACCGTGCGCCCGCAGCACGTCGGCCACCTCGAGCAGCGGCCGGGGCATGGCTCGCCCCGGCGCTCAGATCACGGCGCTCAGCAGGTCCGGCGCCCCACGTCCCGCCTGTCCGGCGCAAACGCCCACATGCAAGTAGACGCTCGTCGTGCTCAGGCACGTGTGTCCCAGAAGCACCTGGATCGTGCGCAGGTCCGTTCCCTTCTCGAGCAGGTGCGTGGCGAAGGAATGACGGAGGGTGTGCACGCTGGCCGGCTTCTCCACGTGTGCCCGCAACTTGGCCTGCTGGAAAGCCTTCTGGATCGTGGTCGGGTGCATGGGGCAACTACGCTCAGCCCCGGGAAAGAGCAGCCCCGTTGGCCGATGCGTCGCCCAATACCTGCGCAGCTCGCCAAGCAGCGTCGGCGACAGAGGAACGAAGCGATCCTTCCTGCCCTTGCCCTGCCGGATCCGCACGACCATCCGCTCGCTGTCGATGTCCGAGACCACCAGGCCGATCGCTTCCGAGAGGCGCAGGCCCGCCGCGTAGATCGTCAGCAACGCCGCGCGCTGCTTCTCGTTCACCACCGCCTTCAGCACCCGCCGCACCTCGTCCACGCTCAAGACCACCGGCACCTTCTTCTCCCGCTTGCCGAAGGGAATGGCCTTGACTACGTTCTCCCGCTGGAGCGTCGTCCCGTACACGAAGCGCAGCGCGCACACCGCCTGGTTGAACCGCGACCACGACACGTGCCTCTCCTCCACAAGATGGACCTGGTAGCTTCGCACCTCCTCCGGCCCCAGCTCCGCGGGGCTCTTCCCGAAATGCGCGGCGAAGCTCGCCACCTCGCGCACGTACGTCTCCACCGTCCGCGGCGAGTAGTTCCGAATGTGCAGATCCTCGGTCATCCGTTGGCGCAGACTCGTCGTCGCCATAGCAACCTCCTTTCATCACGAGCCGGTTCATCCAGCTTCGTGTTGCAAAGAAGATCGCCGCCGCGCTTCACCCGAAGCGCGGAGAGGACCGTCCCCTCGTCTCCCCCGCGCCAGCCGTCACGCGACTACCGCGAAGCGGTTTCGTTCAACTTCGCCAGCACGGCCCGCGTTTCCTTGCGCGACAGCACCACCGGCAGGCGCCCCGCGCCCTTCGCGCGCACCAGGTCGCCCGGCCAAGGCACGTCCAGCCCAGGCACTTCCCGGTACAGGAAGAGCAGCGCCGGATCGCGCCCTCCCCGGAACTCGTGGTAGCGGCGCATCCACTGGAGGTACGCCTCCTCGGTGCGCGGGCTCAGACGCCTGAGGCGCATGGCGTCGCGGGCGCGATCGCCGAGCCTCCGGGGGCGGCCGTGCGCCGCGCGGGCTGGCGCCGTGCCCGCGGGTCTCCTCCGCTCATCGGGCGCGCCGGCCGGCGGCTCGCGCACCGCGCTCGTGCCGCCGCGCTCGCGGAGCAGGCCGGCCTCCCATCCATCCGCCTCCCTTCGACCCGCTCGAAGGGGGACTGGACGGAACGATCTTCCTCAAGGCGCCG
>JACQZJ010000188.1:3141-12067 GCA_016213895.1 Planctomycetota bacterium
GATCCCCAGTGTGCCCGCGAGTGTATCACGGTGAACAGGGGAGAACGACGGCGGGGCCCCGCGCCGCCGCTACACCAGCCCCAGGACCTTCCACCAGATCGAGATCACGCCCACGACCGCGGAGATGCAGAGCACGAGCGTGAGGGCGCCGGCCTTGGTCAGGTCGCGGGACGTGAACTGGCCGTAGGAGTAGGCGATCGCGTTCGGCGGGCAGCCGATGACGAGCAGCATGGCGAAGGAGGTGCACATGCCGAGGCAGAGCGCGATCACGCGCGGATCCACTCCCTCGAGCTGCGCCAGCGGGATCGCGATGGGCAAGAGCAGCGCCGCGGCCGCGACGTTGGCCATCACGTTGGTCACGAGCGCGCTGAATACGCCGATCCCGACGAACAGCAGGAGCCAGCCGCCGCCCTGGACGTAGGGCAGGACCAGGTAGGCGAAGTACCGCGCCGCGCCCGAGCCTTCCATGGCGAGCCCGAGCGAGAGGCCACCGCCGAAGATGAAGAGCGCCGTTCCCCACTCGAGCTTCTGGTGGATGTCGTCCCACTTGAGAATGCCGGAGAGGACCAGGACCGCGACGCCGAGCATGCCGGTCACCGAGTAATCCAGCCCGTGCAGTCCCTTGGTGAGCCACGCAACCAGGACCACGCACAGGATCAGGAGAGTGCGCTTCTCCTGTGAGGTCCAGGGCTGGGCCTTCTCGTCGAAGCTCGGCAGGCGGAACCTGCTGTCGGGACGGAACACGAGGTAGACGGCGAGCGTGGAAATGGGAATCGTGATGATGGCCGCCGGCAGGGCGTACAGGGTCCAGTCGAAGAAGCTCAGCTCGATGCCGGTGAACTCCTTCAGGAAGGCCGCGGACACCATGCAGCGACCGCCACCCACCAGCGTGCCCATGCCGCCGCACGAAGTGGCGAAGGGGATGGAGAGCATCATGAAACGCGCCGTGTTGGTGTGCGGCTCGATTCCCACGGCGCGCATGAGCGGCAGTATCACGGCGATGCCAATGGCCGTGGCCGCCGCGTCATGCATGACGGTCGAGGCGATTCCCAGCCCGAAGGCGAACACAATGGTGAACTTCACCACGCTCCCCTTGACGCGCCGGCCGAGAGCTTGGCCGAGCCGCACGGTCAGCCCCGCCTTGTCGAGCGCGATGGCGAAGACCAGGCAGCTCATGATGAACACCACCACCGGGTGCATGTACGGGGCCCAGGCATCCTTCACGTCCGCCACGCCGGTGACGATGAGCAGCACGCCGATGAGGATCGCCGTGATCTCGAGGGGCATGGGTTCGAACACGAACAGGAACACCAGGAAGGCGAGCATGGCCAGGAAGATCAGCGCCTTGGGCGAGAGGCCGTCCATGTACTCCACGGTCACGCCTTCCAGGCCGAGACGCGCCGCCTCCTCCTCGAGGCGCGCGCCCGTGCACTCCGCTGCTCCAGGGCGGAGCGCCTCGAGTTGGTAGGTCATGGCCTTCTCGCCCGCTGCCGGCAGCAGGCGGAAGTTGCTCTCGACCGCAGCGGCGAGCGACTGCGCCTCATCGCCGCCGACCTCGTACTTCGTTCCCTCGGGACGGGGGAGCTGCGTGATCGCGACCCCCAGGAGCACGGCGATGGCGAGCAGGATCCAGCGGTTCTTCAACAAGGATGCACCTCGTCGGGCTTCGAGAGACCGTCCTTGGGGTCAGGATCGGGCGTTGCGGCGAACGAGAGGGCCGTCCGCACCGGCCTCGGCCCTCTGATCCGGGCCAATCGGATCGGGATCATATCAAGGAGGCCGGGGAAGGGGTCCCCCCGCGCTTGCGAGGTGGCTTTCCTGCGCTGGAGCAACTCCCCGCGGCAGGCTCACGGCTTCCCAGGACCCGGTCCCGCCGCCGCTCCCCCCGGGGCGCGGTGCCTTTCCCTGCTCCGCGCCAGCGCCGCCTCGGCCTTCTCGAGAAGCACCTCGACGTCGACCGGCACCTGGACGTCGTCGAACGCCCCGAGCTTCATGCCGCGGATGACGAGAGGGATCTGGCCCTTCCCGGTCAGGAGGATGACCTCGGCGTCGGGCGAGCCCTCGCGCACGGCCTGGAGCGCGAGGAGCGCCACGTTCCCCAGGCTCTGCAGGTCGAGCAGGGCGACCTCGACGCAGCCGCCGTGCGCCGCCCGGCTGGCCGCCTCCAGGCTGTCGCCCTCGAGCACCCTCCAGCCCCTGCGCGAAAAGCGCTCGGCGAGGGTCCGCCGCCGCTGCAGGCCGCCGTCCACGATGAGAATGGTCCCGCTCATCTCTTTCGCCGGCAGAAGTCGCTGCCCGGGATCCGGGCGTTCCGCGCCGCTTTGCCAGGGGTAATGCAACGCGCGTGCCGCGCGGAAGTGGCGCGGCAGCGGCCGTTCACGCCTCCGGCCCGGCTTCGCTCCGGCCGCGGAAGAGGTTCGCCTCGCGCCGCAAGAGCCTCGCGCGCAACAGGTCGAGCGCGTCCTGCCAGGGTCCCATGACCGAATCGAGCACCTCGACCCTCTTCCAGGTCAGGTACTGGTGGAACTCCTCCTCGATGCCGCCGCAGACCAGGGACTGCACGCTCTCGACCACGATCATGTGGCAGAGGTCCTCGGCCGAGGCCTGGGGCAGCACGACGGTGCGCTGCGACTCCAGCGCGCCGTTCTCCGAGAACACGGCGATGAGCACCTCGGTGGTGAGGTCGAAACGCGCGGACACGTCGTCCCCCGCCAGCGTGAGCAACACCTTGTGCGACATCGCGAGCCTCCCGGCCGGGGTCAACCCTCGATCCCGTACTGCCTCATTTTGCGCCAGAGCGTGCTTCGCCCCCAGCCCAGGATCTCGGCCGCCCGGCGGCGCCGCCCGCGGCTGCGCACCAGCGCGTCGAGGATGATCCGGCGCTCCACCTCGGGCCACTTCACTCCCGCGCCCGGTTCGTGGACGCCGTCGTCCTTCAAGGCGCGCTCCCAGCCCTCGCTCTCGCCCGCGAGCACGGCCGAGGCGGGCGCCTCCAGCAGGTAGGCCGGAACGTGCTCCACGTCCAGCACCTCCCCCTGGCAGATGTTGGCCGCGTACTCCACGATGTTCTTCAGCTCGCGCACGTTCCCGGGATAGGCGTAGCTCATCAGCAGGTCGCGCGCGGGCCGCGAGAAGCCCGAGAGCTTCTTGTTGAAGCGCTGGGCCAGCACCCGCAGGAAGTGATCCAGGAGCAGGCCGATGTCCTCGGGCCGTTCGCGCAGCGGGGGCAGGTGCATGCGGATCACGTTCAGCCGGTAGAGGAGGTCCTGGCGGAACCGGCCCTGCTCGAGCATCTGCTCGAGGTTGCGGTGCGTGGCGGCGATGATGCGCACGTTGGCCTGGAAGCCCTTGGACCCGCCCAGCGGGTAGACGACCTTGTCGTCCAGGAAGGTGAGCAGCTTGACCTGCAGGCTGAGAGGCAGGTCGCCGATCTCGGTGAGGTAGAGCGTGCCGTTGTGCGCCAGGCGGATACGCCCCGGCCGATCCGACACGGCGCCGGTGAAGGCACCCTTGGTGTGGCCGAAGAGCTCCGACTCGAGCAGGGTCTCGGGCAGGGCGCCGCAGTTCACCTTGACGAAGGGGCCGCGCCCCCGGTCGGACGCCTCGTGGATCACCTCGGCGAGCATGTCCTTGCCCGTGCCGGTCTCGCCGGTGACCAGCACCGAGGAGTCGGTCTGGGCGATGACCGGGATGACGTCGAACAGCTCCTTCATGCGCGGGCTGTGGCCGAGGAGCTGGCCGAAGCCGAACTCCTTCTGCAGCTCATGCCCCGCCTCCTGGACCGCGGTCGCGTCCTCGATCGTCTCGAGGAAGCCGACCAGGTTCTCGGCGGCGTCCAGCAGGGGAGTGGTGGTGAAGCGCACCGGGATCCTCTTGCGCGCCCGCGTGATCAGGTTCCCCTCGGTCGCGACCGGTGAAGCGCCGCGCGCCGCCTCGTCCACCGGGCCCTCGTTCCGGCAGAGGTTGGTGCGCAGCGCGTAGCGGCTCGGCACGCCCCGCACCTGCTCCAGGTCGAAGCCGCACAAGGCCTCGAGCGCGCTGTTCATGTAGAGGATGCGCCGCCCCGCGTCGAGGATGGCCACGCCCACGGGCAGCCGGTTCAGGACGTTGGCGAACGGCACTGGCGACTCGAACAGGTCGTGGACGACTCCCGATTCCGACGGACTCAAGGCATGGCTCCCACCGCGTCCGGCAGCGCTTGCGCCGCGTCGCCCCGCGCTTGGCGGGAGGCGGGTCAAGAATTACCCCCGGCGTGGCCCCGAGAAATCGAGCAGACGGCGTGCCAGCTCGAAGCCGGCCCGGATCGGCCATCTCTGCCGTTGTCGCGGGGCTGGGCTGCGCCGCCAACCGCCAGGATCTTCGCACGGCTCGAGGATCCCAAACAGTCCTGACGAGAATCACGAGGGTTGCGCCGCGTGCAGCGGGAACGGCAGCAGGGATCTCCCCACTTCCGGCTTCTGACTTCGAACTTCCGACTCGCGGGGGCGCAAACGCCGCCAAGAACGGAGGCGACCCGAGTGCTTCGCACAGACTCGAGCGAGCGAGCTTGGTTGCGGCGCCGCCGCGTTGTGTTCGGGTCGATCACGGAACATCCAGGAACGTTCGGCTGTTCCATCCTAGCACTTGACGGAACATCCATCCTGGAGGAATCGCCCGCGGAAAGGCGCCGCGCTCAGCGGCCGGGCGACTTCCGCGATGGCTCGGCCACGATGCCGTGCGGCCTCCCCCATGCGCCGCCGAACACGAACTCCTCCAGGCGCTTGCGCGTCCTCGGGGCCGTGTCGCGCTCGCGCAGCGCCTCCGGGAGAGCGGCCGGGTCCGCGGCGAAGCCGATGGCGAGCGCGGTCACGGCCGCGACGTTCTCCGGCAGGCCGTAGAGCTCCCGCGCCCGGTCGGGCAGGATCCCGGCCATCTGATGGACGGCAAGCCCGCGCGCCGTGGCCTCGAAGGTCAGTGTCGCGGACGCGAGCCCCACGTCGTGCAGAGCCATGGGATTGGGCCGGCCCAGGCGCGCCAGGTCGCCACGAGCCACGCAGAGCACCAGGACCGGGGCTCGCGCCGCCCACTCCTGGTTCGCCTCCACCAGGCAGGACAGCAGGTCCGCGAAGCGCGCGGGATCCTCCCGCGTCGCGACGATGTAGGACCAGGGCTGCTCGTTGTAGGACGAGGGCGCCCAGCGCGCGGCCTCGAACAGGGAGCGGAGGTCGCCAGCCGGAACCTCCCGCTCCTGAAACCCGCAGGGGCTGAAGCGCCTCGCGATCAACTCGTGGACCGGATGGTCGGTGCGCGCACGTCTGTCCATCTCGTTTCTCTCCAGCAACGCGCGCGCTCCTCTTGGTTCCGCCTTCCGCGGCGCGCGCCTCCGCGTCTCATAGCCCGCGGGGCCGCGCCGCGCCCGGCGCGGCGTTCCGCCCCTTGCCCCTTGTGCCGGATCGCCGTTTCCTCTTTCCTATTCCCTTTGCGGCGCGCGGTGCAGGCCGGAAGGGCCCGGAACGCGGCCGCGGCGCAGCGATCCAGCGGAGGTTCCCGTGCTCGAAGATCTGACGTTGAGAAAGGCCGTCGAGTTCGCGGTCCGGACCGAGGAGCTCGGCGCCGGCTTCTACGGACGCCTGGCCAAGAAGTTCAAGGACAGCAAGGAGCTGAAGGAAGTCTTCGCCCAGCTGGCGAAGGACGAGGTCCTGCACGGCCAGCGCTTCACCGAGCTGCGCGACCAGCTGCCCGAGGAGAGCGAGCCGGTGCAGTTCGAGCAGGCCCAGTATCTGCGCGCCATCGCGCTCTCCGACATCTACTCGGGCCCCGAGGGGCCGATGAAGAACCTCGCGGCCCTGAAGACCACCGAGGACGCCCTCGCCCGGGCGTTCAACCTCGAGAAGACCACGCTCCTCTACTACGAGGGAATGAAGGGCATCCTCGGCGAGAGCGAAATCCTCGACGCGATCATCGAGGAGGAGAAGCGCCACGTCGTGAAGGTGATGCAGTACATGATCACCGGCGCCAAGATGCGCGGGCTCGAGGACCAGCATCCCTAGCTCCTCCTCTGCGCCCTTCCGGCCGCCCGTCCCTGCCGCCCCACAGGAGTCCCCCATGCGCACGCCCGCATCGCTCCTCGCCGCGTTCCTTTTCCTCTCCGGCGCCCTCCTGGCGCAGAAGGTGCAGGTGGAGAGCTTCGTCTTGGACAACGGGATGGAGTTCCTGCTCGTCCCGCGCGACACCCAGCCGCACAGCATCAGCGCCGGCTGGCTCGCCAAGGTGGGAAGCGCCAACGAGCGCCCCGGCATCACCGGCATCAGCCACTTCTTCGAGCACATGATGTTCAAGGGCACGAACACCATCGGCACGAAGGACGCGGCGCAGGACGCCGAGCTGCGCGCGGCGCAGGAGGAGACCTGGAACCGCATCCTCGGCCTGGTATGGAGCGACCAGTACCGGCGCTGGCGCCTCGGAGAGATCGCCGATCCGTGGGACAAGGAGAGCGCCAGCGGCGAGCTGCGGGACCTGCGGCGCCTGCTCGCCGAGCAGATGGCGGCTCAGCGCGCGGTCATCGAGAAGGACGAGTTCGACCGGATCTACACCGCGGCCGGCGGCACCATGCTGAACGCCTTCACTTCCGAGGACATGACCTTCTTCTTCATCGGCGTGCCTTCGAACAAGTTCGAGCTGTGGGCCTGGATGGAGTCCGACCGCTTGCTCGACTCGGTCTTCCGCGAGTTCTACTCCGAGCGGGACGTGGTCCACGAGGAGCGCCGCCTGCGCACCGAGTCCACGCCCACGGGCGTGTTCGACGAGCAGTTCGACGCCATGTTCTGGATGGCTTCCCCCTACTCCTGGCCGGTCGTCGGCTGGCCCGCGGACCTGAACAGCTACACGCTGGAAGACGCGCGGCGCTACTTCGCGACGTACTACTGCCCCAACAACCTGGTCGGCGTCGTGGTGGGCGACTTCGCTCCGGAGCAGGTGAAGCCGGTCATCGCCAGGTACTTCGGCCGGCTGCAGCGCGGCGCGCCGCCGCCCGCGCTCGTCACCCTCGAGATGCAGCAGCGCGCCGAGCAGCGGCTCATCGCCGAGGTCGAGGCCGAGCCCCAGGTCGAGGTGCGCTACCACACCGTGCCGCACGGCCACGCGGACGGCTACGTCTTCGAGGTGATCGCCTCGCTCCTGAACGGGCGCACCGGGCGGCTGCACCGTGGAATGGTCGAGGGCAAGGAGATCGCCAGCCGCGCGCGCGCCGGCCAGGACGGCCGCCGCTGCGCCGGCGGCTTCGCCTTCAGGGCCACCACCAAGGGCGACGCCGATCCCGAGGAGATCGAGGCGGCGTGGTACGCGGAAGTCGAGCGCCTGCAGAACGAGCCGGTGGGCGAGCGCGAGCTGGAGAAGGTGAAAAACAACTCCATCGCGGACGACTACCGCCAGCTGCGCCAGAACTTCTTCCTCATGCTGCAGCTGGCGCGCAACGAGGCGCTCGGCGGCTGGGAGCAGGTCAACGAGCGCGGGCCGAGAATCCGGGCGGTCACGGCCGAGGAGGTGCGGCGCGTGGCGCAGAAGTACCTGCGCCAGGAGAACCGCTCGGTGGCCATCTACCGGCGCAAGGCCGGGGCCGCGCCCGAGGACGCGCGGCTCGCTTCCCTGAGCGAGGAGCAGCGCGCCATGGCCAAGCAGATGCTGGCGCGCTTCGCCAAGGCGCCGCGCGCCGAGCTGGAGGACGCGCGCGACCGCCTGGCCGCGGGCGTCGAGGAGGCGCCCGAACCGGTGCGGCCGGTGCTCGAGTACGTGCTCGAGCGCCTGAAGGAGCAGCTCGCCGCGGGCGGCGCCAAGAATGAAGGAGGCGGCTCATGAGCACGCGCAGCAGGGCGGTCGCGGTGCAGGCGTTCCTCGTCGCGGCGCTGGCGCTGGCGGCGGGCGCCGCCGTCTCCCAGACCGAGGACATCCCCAAGCGGCCCGAGCAGCTCGCCTTCGCCGAGCTGGCCTTCGAGCCGCCGCGCGCCGAGGAGTACCGCCGCGAGATCGCCGGCGGCATCCCGGTCTACCTGGCCCCGAGCCGCGAGCTGCCCCTCATCACCCTGAGCCTGGCGTTTCGCGGCGGCGAGTACCTCGATCCGCCGGAGCGGCTCGGGCTGGCCGCGCTCACCGGCGCGCTCATGCGCCAGGGCGGAACGGCGCGCCTGTCCGCGGACGAGCTGGACGAGAAGCTCGACCTGCTGGCGGCGCGCGTGGACGTGCGCGTGGGACCGACCGAGTCGAGCGCCTCGCTGGACGCGCTCAGCATGAACTTCGAGGAGGCCCTCGCGCTCTTCATCGAGATGCTGCGCGAGCCCGGGTTCGACGAGGGCAAGCTCGCCATCCACAAGGCCAACATCATCGAGCGCATGAAGAGCCGCAACGACGACGCGTCGGACATCATCCGCCGGGAGTTCGCCGCGCTCATGTACGGCCGCGACCACTTCGCGGCGGCCGTGCCGGCCAAGGAGATGATCGAGGCGGCGAGCGTCGCGGAGATGCGGGACATGCACCGCCGCATCTTCAACCCGGCGAACCTGATCGTCGCGGCGAGCGGCGACTTCGATCCCGAGGCGCTGTGCGCGCGCCTCGAGCAGGCCTTCGCGGGCTGGCCCGCGGGAGAAGCCCTGCCCGCGGTCCCGGCGCCTTCTTCCGAGCCCGCGCCCGGCATCTACCACGTGCACAAGGAGATCCCGCAGGGCAAGGTCATGATCGGACTGCGCGGCATCCGCCGCGACGACCCGGACGCGCTCGTCATGGAGCTGATGAACGACGTCCTGGGCGGGGGCGGCTTCACCAGCCGCATAACCAAGCGCGTGCGCAGCGACGAGGGCCTGGCCTACTACCGGCGCCTCGGGGAGGACGTGCTCGACTCGTCGGTGCTGACGATCGGCTTCGCCCGCCGCTTCGCCACGTACAAGCAGGCGACGCT
>JACQZJ010000181.1 GCA_016213895.1 Planctomycetota bacterium
AAGACGCCCGGCGCGCGCGCCGCGCGCGGCGGATCAGTAGCGCACGCCGTGCTCCAGGAGCAGCCGGGTGCACGCTTCCGCGGACACGCTCCGCGCCTTGCCGATGACGCGCGCGGCCGCGGAGCGGAGCGGCGCGTCCTCGCCCGCGAGCGCGGCGAGAAGCGCGCTCATCGTGGCGGGCTGGGCGTCGTTCTGCTCGAGGATCCCGGCGAGGGCCTGCGCGGCCGCCACCCGGGCTTCCGGCGAGGCGCCGCCATCCGCGAACAGGCTCGCCACTTTGCCCTGAGCCTCCCCCGCGCCCACTTTGGCGAGCGCCCCAAGCACCGGGATCTGGATCTCGTCGGCACGGCCGAGCGCGCCCACGAGCGCGGGGGCGACCGGCGCGAGCGCCGCGGCGTCCAGGCTGGCGAGCGCCTCGGCGGCAAGGCGCGAGAACTGCTCCGCCTCCATGCGCTCGTCGTTCAGCTTCGCCTGCTCGAACGCGGCGTCGAGGGCCGGCTTGATGACGGCGAGGGTGATGGGCGCGGGCACCACGGCCTGCACCTTGCTGCCGAGCAGCGCCTGCACCCGCTCCATCTCGCTCTCCTCGGCCACGAGGATGACGGGCACTCCCTGCGTGCGCACGTCGCGGCTCAGGTTCTCCACGAACTGGTCGGCCGGCACGTCCTTGAGCGAGGAGCGCACGATGATGGCGTCCTTGAACGGCTGCGCCTTGGCGCGCACCAGGCCCTGCGCGCCGCTCGTGGCGCCGATGGCGAAGGAGTCGCGGCCGGTGAGCAGCGCGACCAGGCCGTTCAGCTCGTCCCGGTCGGCGTCCACCACCAGGATCTGGCGCACGGCGCTCTCGGAAAGCGCGCTCGCCAGGGTGGAGACCACTTCCTCCGTGGCCTGCGACCCGGCCAGGGCCAGCGCCGACTTGTAGCGCAGCCGCTTGTCCTCGGAGTTGATGAGTGTATCGGCGCCGGCCATGGGCTCGGCTTCATAGGCGGGCTCCTCCGCGGAAACCCCCGTGTCCGCGCCGCCGAGGGCGAGCAGGTCGGCCAGCTTCTGCAGCTCCGGCTCCCAGTCCGCGCTTCCCTCGTCGCCCGCCTCGATCGCCTGCTTCATCGCCTGGTAGGCGCTGACCAGGGCGTGTTTCGCCTCGGCGCTGCACGGATCGATGCAGAGCGCGTCCTCGGCGAAGAGCTTGGCATACGCCGGGCCGAGAAGCGCGGCCGAGACCGGCCGGTGCGCGATCTCCTTGCCGTTCCAGAAGAAGACTTCCGGCAGGTCATCGGCCCAGCCGGAGCAGGCCTCCGTCGCCATGGCCGCGAGCGCGCTGCTCGCGTCGCCGCGAGGCGGGCCGCCGAGCAGCTCCAGCGCCTGCCTCGCCTGAGTCGCGGCCAGCTCATCTTGATCGTGCTGCGCGACCGCGAAGAGCGCGGCGCGCGCGCGGCCGTCCTCCATCTCGGCGAGGGCCAGGCAGATGTTGCGCCGCACCATGGCGTCTCCGGCATGCAGGCCGGCGAGCAGCGGCAGGGTCGCCTGCGGGCCGAGACGGCGCAGGGCGCACACGGCCAGGACGCGCGCATCGACATCGGACTGGCTGCCAATCCAGCGCATCAGGCCGTTCACGGCAAATGGACCGTGTTCCTCCACCAGGGCGGCGACCGCGTCCTGCTGAGCCTGCCACTCGCCGCTCACTGCCTGCGCGGCAAGTTCGGCGATGCGGGCCCGATCATCCGACTTCTGCGCGTGCAGGTTGCTGCCCGCAGCAATCAGTGCGAGTGCGGTGAGGGCGATGGAGAAATGCCTCGACGTCGCGCGCATCCGGTGGTTCCTCCGTAGGGCGAACGGACGACAGGTTCTGCCTCCCGGCCGGTCCTCCGAGCGGGAAAGCGGAGCCTGTTGAGTCGCAAGTCAAAACCAGGCAACGAGTTACCTGTCGGACTGGAAGCGGCGTGATCGTAAGGGTCGTCAGAGTAACGATCAAGGGAAAAGTGAGCGGGTCGCTGCCCGCGCCGCACGCGATGCCGCGCGCGCGGCATCGAATCCGTTCCAGGACGCGGCGCGGAAAGGCTAGGCTCCGCGTCATGCCCCTCACCTTGCAGTTCCTCGGCTCGGCGCGCACCGTCACCGGCTCCAACTTCCTCGTCACGTGCGGCGGCCACCGGGTCCTGGTGGACTGCGGCCTCTTCCAGGGCATGAAGGATCTGCGCCTCCGCAACTGGAGCCCCCTGCCGGTCGACCCGGCGACGATCCGCGCCGTGGTCGTGACGCACGCCCACCTGGATCACTGCGGCTACCTGCCGCGCCTCGCTCGCCAGGGATTCCGCGGGCCCGTCTACTGCTCGGCGGCGAGCGCCGAGCCGATCGGCCTGCTCCTTCCCGACTCGGGCCATCTGCAGGCGGAGTTCGCGAAGATCGCGAACAAGAAGGGCTTCTCCAAGCACCGGCCCGCCCTGCCCCTCTACACCGAGGAGGAGGGGCGCGAGGCGCTCAAGCTGCTTCGGCCCATCGACTACGACCGCGCGACCGACGTCGGCGGGGGTGTGAACGTCACGCTCCATCCCGCGGGCCACATCCTGGGCTCGGCCTTCGTCGAGATGAACGCCGGCGGCGTTCGCACCGTCTTCTCCGGCGACCTCGGCGCCTACGACCGCGTGGTCATGCAGCCGCCGGCGCCCTTGCCGCCAGACGCCGACTACGTGCTGGTGGAGTCGACCTACGGCGGCCGCCGCCAGGACCACCGCCCGGTCCAGGAGCAGATGCGGGAGCGCATCGGGCCGGTGCTCCTCGGCGGCGGGATCGTGATCATCCCGTCCTTCGCCATCGGCCGCTCCACGCTGGTCCTCTATCACCTGCGCCAGCTCGTGGAGCGCAGGGAGCTGCCGCAGGTTCCCATCTTCATCGACAGCCCGATGGCGACCGACGCGGTGGAGATTTACTGCCGCTTCAGCGACGAGCACAACCTGCGCCCCGACCTGCTGCGCGACTCCCACGTCTGCCCGATCCGGCCGCAGGACGTGCGCCTGGTGCGCAGCGTCGAGGAATCGAAGCAGCTGAACGACCTGAAGGGACCCGCGATCATCATCGCCGCGAGCGGCATGGCGGCCGGCGGGCGCGTGGTCCATCACCTGCACCGCCGCCTCCCCTTGCGCGAGAACCTGGTCCTCTTGGTCGGCTACCAGGCGATCGGCACGCGCGGCCGCAGCCTGCTCGAGGGCGCCGAGAAGGTCAGGATCTTCGGCGACGAGGTGAGAGTGAAGGCGCAGGTCGCGGCCATCAACGGCCTGTCGGCGCACGGCGACGCCGGCGACATCGTGCGCTGGCTGGGGACGGCGAGCCGGCCGCCCAAGCGCACCTTCCTGGTGCACGGCGAAGAGAAAGGGCTCGCCGCGATGGCGCAGAAGGTCGGCGGCGAGCTGCGCTTCCCCCACTCCACTCCGGACTACCTGGCCGAGGCGACGCTCACGTAGCCGAGCGCGCGGCCGCGGCGAGGGCCTGTTCCGCCCAGCGGCGCGCGGCCTCCCTGCCGGCCAGGTCGGCCGGATGCGGCACGCGCGGCGGCAAGGGGTCGAGGAGCCCGCACTCGCGCAGCGGCTCGTACTCGCCGCCCCGCAGCAGATCGTCCAGGCGCGCGAGCCCGCCGCGCTCGCGCTCGGTGAGGAGCGCCGCCAGGTCGGAAAGGAGCGCGCGCGCCCGCGCGCGCAGCGTCCGTTCCCGCGGCGGCCGCGGCGCGCCCGCTGGCGCCGGGCGCGGCCGTGCGCCGAGGCGGCGCAGCAGGCAGCGCGCCATGACGCCCCCGATCGCGGCGCAGAGTTTTTGGCGCCGCGCGCCGGAGAGGCGGTCCAGGATGCGCGTGAAGCGCCGCGGCCGCAGCGTTTCCTCGGGCTCGGACTCGCGCCGCACGACGCGGCGC
>JACQZJ010000193.1 GCA_016213895.1 Planctomycetota bacterium
CGGTCTTCTTGTGCGCGGTCGACTGCCCGTTCCTCCAGGCGGCGTTCGTGGCGCGCATGTTCGCGCTGCTCGGCGCGCACGACGCCGCCGTGCCGCGCGTCGCGCGCCGCGTCCATCCCCTCTCGGGGTGCTACCGCGCCGCGCTGCGCCCGGTGGTCGAACGCCTGCTCGCAGCGGGGCGGCGCGACATCCTCGCGCTCCTCGACGAGGTCGACACGCGCTTCGCCGGCGCGCGCGCCCTGCGCGCCGCGGACGCGCGCCTCGCCTCGCTGGTGAACGTCAACACCCCGGAGGACTACCGCGAGGCCCTGCTGCGCCTGGGAGAAGCCCGTGCCTGAAGACGTGGCGGCGGAGCGGCGCGGGAAGGCGAAGTGGCAGGCGGGCTGGACCCTTTTCCGCCGCCTCTGGCCGTTCATGCGCCCGGAGCGCCGCATGGGCGCGGCCGTCGGCGTGCTCCAGCTCCTCGCCGTCCCGGCGGGCGTCATCTCGCCGCTGCTGGTCAAGAGGCTCTACGACGTGCACGTCCAGGCGCGCGACGTCGCCGGCTTCTTCACCGTCGGCGCACTCGTCCTCGCCCTGACGCTCCTCGCGCACGGCCTGCGCCTTTGGTCCGAGCTGCTCGTGCTGCGTCTGCAGAACCGCATCAAGCACCGCTTGATCCGCCGCCTTTACGACCACGTGCTGCGCCTGCCGCTCGGCTTCTTCCACGGCACCGAGACCGGCTACGTCATGGCGCGCATGCGCGAGGACGTGCAGGCGCTCGACGCGGTGATGATCGACCAGCTGGTGCACGCCGGGATCGACGCGCTGCGCGCCGCGCTCTTCTTCGGCCTGCTCTTGTTCATCGACTTCGGGCTGGCGCTCTCCGGGCTGATCCTGCTCGCCGCGGTGTTCGGCGCCTTCCTGCTGGTGTCGCGGCCCCTGCGCCGCAGGAACGAAGCGGCGCGCGAGGCGGACGCGAAGTGCAGCGCCGCCCTGCATCAGTCGCTCACCGGACTCTTCACGGTGCGCACCGGTGCGCAGGAACGGCGCGAAGGGCGGCGCTTCGGCCGCTTCCTCAAGGAGGCGCTGCGCGCCGCGGTGCGCCGCGACCGGCTCAACGTATCGGCGAGCTACATCATCGGGCTGGCCGTGGCTCTCGGCATGTACGTCATCGTCGTCATCGCCGCCTACCGGATCATGATCGGCGCCAGCACCTTCGGCAACCTCATGGCGTTCGTCATGTACCTGACGTACCTGGCCGGCGCGGTCGGCGCCTTGATGAACCTGAACGTGGGGCTGCAGCGCGCCTTCGCCTCGCTGGAGCGCATTTTCCGCCTGCTGGACGAGCCGGCCGAGCGCTCGCCGCCGGCCGCTCCGGCGCCACCGCTCCGCGGCCACGTCGAGTTCGAGCGCGTCTCCTTCGACTACGGCCCGGACGCGCCGGCGCTGCGAGGAATCAGCTTCAGCGTCGCGCCCGGCGAGGTGATCGCCCTGGTGGGCCGCTCGGGCGCGGGCAAGTCGACGCTCGTCAACCTCGTGCCGCGGCTCTACGACCCGTCCGCGGGCGAGGTGCGCGTCGACGGCCGGCCGCTCGGCGACTTCCCGCTCAGGGCCCTGCGCGCGCAGATCGGCGTCGTGCCCCAGGACGTGTTCCTCTTCAACCGCAGCGTGCGCGAGAACATCGCGTACGCCGCGCCCGCGGCCGGCGCGGCCGAGGTCGTCGCCGCGGCGCGCCACGCGCACGCCGACGAGTTCATCGCCCGCCTCAAGGACGGCTACGACACGCTCGTGGGCGAGCGCGGCGTCAAGCTCTCCGGCGGCGAGAAGCAGCGCATCGCCATCGCGCGCGAGATCCTGCGCGACCCCGCGATCCTCATCCTCGACGAGGCGACTTCCTCCTTGGACTCGGAGAGCGAGGCGCTCATCCGCGACGCGGTGGAGCGCCTGAAGCGGAACCGCACCTGCTTCGTGATCGCGCACCGGCTGTCCACGGTGCTGGACGCGGACCTGATCCTGGTGCTGGAGAAGGGGAGGGTGATCGAGCGCGGCACGCACGCCGAGCTGCTCGCGCTCGGCGGGGCGTACCGCAGGCTGTACGACACGCAGTTCCAACCCGAGGGCGAAGGATGAGCGCGCGCGACGCCGCCCTGGGGGAGCTCGCGCGCGAGATCGTGGACTGCGCGCGCTGCCGGCGCCTCGCGGCCTGGCGCGCAGAAGTGGCCCGCACGCGGCGCGCCGCCTTCCGCGAAGAGTCGTACTGGGGCCGGCCGGTGCCCGGCTTCGGCGACCCGGACGCCCGGCTGGTGATCGTCGGCCTGGCGCCCGGGGCGCACGGCGCCAACCGCACGGGACGGGTCTTCACCGGCGACCGCTCCGGCGAGTGGCTGTTTGCCGCCTTGCACGAGGCGGGATTCGCCAGCCAGCCCTCCTCCACGGGCCGCGACGACGGAATGCGGCTCGCGGACGCCTGGATCACCAGCGCCCTGCGGTGCGTCCCGCCCGGGAACCGGCCGGAGCGCGCGGAAGAGGACAGCTGCCGGCCGTTCCTGGAGCGAGAGTGGCGCCTGCTGGAGGAGAAGCGCGTCGCGCTCTGCCTCGGCGGCATCGCCTACGGGGCGCTGCGCACGCTCTTGGAACACGCCGGCACTCCCCTCGCCGCGCTGGCGCCGAGGTTCGGCCACGGCGTCGAGATCGAGGCCGCGCCCGGCCGTCCCGCGCTCCTCCTCTCGTACCACCCCAGCCAACAGAACACCTTCACCGGCCGCCTCACGCGGCCGATGTTCGCCGCCGTGTTCGCGCGGGCGCGGGAGCTGGTGGAACGCTGAGCGCGCGCCGCACGGCGCGCCGTAGAATGGGCTCCCCTCGCTGACCCCAAGGAGTACACCCCGGGAGGACAGATGCTGCGCGCGTGCTTCGCCAACCTCGTGCTCGGACTCGGCTGCTGGCCCGCCGTCTCGCAGGCGGCCGAACCGATCCTGCCCTTCTCCGTGAGCGAGACCTCGCTCGAGAACGGCCTCAAGGTCATCGTCGTGCCCACCGTTCTCTCCAACCTCGTCTCGCTGCACATCGCGGTGCAGACCGGCTCGCGCAACGAGGTCGAGCCCGGCAAGACCGGCTTCGCCCACTTCTTCGAGCACATGATGTTCCGCGGGACGAAGCGCCACCCGCCCGAGGTCTACCAGCAGATCCTGGCGCGCGCCGGCGCCAGCGGCAACGCCTACACCACGGACGACTACACCGACTACCACATCACCTTCGCCCGCGAGGACCTGGAGCGCATGCTCGAGATCGAGGCGGACCGCTTCATGAACCTCGACTACCCGCTGGCCGCCTTCCGCACCGAGGCGCTGGCCGTGCTCGGCGAGTACAACAAGAACTTCTCCAACCCGCTGCGCAAGCTGTTCGAGGTGGTGCAGAACGCGGCCTACCAGGCGCACACCTACAAGCACACCACGATGGGCTTCCTCGAGGACATCAAGGACATGCCCAACCAGTACGAGTACTCGCGCACCTTCTTCGACCGCTGGTACCGGCCCGAGTACGCCACCGTGCTCGTGGTCGGCGCGGTGACGCTGGAAGAGGTGCTGCCACTGGTCAAGAAGCACTTCGGCGCCTGGCGGCGCGGCGGCTATCGGGCCGAGATCCCGGCCGAGCCGGAGCCGCGCGCGCCGCTCTACGTGCACCATGAGTGGCCGACGCCGACCATGCCGCTGCTCGCCGTCTCCTTTCACGGACCGGCCTTCTCCGAGAGCGAGAAGGACTCGGCCGCGCTCGAGCTGCTCCTGGCGCTGACCTTCGGCGAGACGTCCGATCTCTATCGGCGCCTGGTGCAGGAGGAGCAGACGGTCGATCTCTTGTCCTACAGCAACGCCGACAGCGTCGATCCCTCGCTCCTGACCGTGCTGGCGCGCGTCAAGGAGGCGGGGAACGTGCTCGCGGTGCGGGACGCGCTGCTCGGGGCCTTCGCCGCCGCGCGCCAGAACCCGGTCGAGGAGGCCCGGCTCCGCGAGGCGGTGGCGCACCGGCGCTACGCATTCGTCGCCGGCCTCGACACGACCGAGGCGATCGGCGGCCAGCTCGCGCGCTTCGTGCACTTCCAGCGCTCGCCGCAGACGGTCAACAACCTGTACGCCCTTTACGACGGCCTCACGCCCGAGGACCTGCGCCAGGCGGCGCGGAAGTGGTTCACGGACGAGCGGCTCGTGGTGGCGACGCTCGCCAGCGAAGCGCTCGATCAGGCGCTCGCCACCAGCCCGCGCCTCGACGCGCTCCGCGCCGCGGCGCAGGCCGAAGACGCGTCCGCCGGCTCCCGCCTCCTGCTGCAGCAGACCGCCGCACCGCAGATCGAACTCAAGCTGCTCTTCCTGGCCGGCTCCGCTTGCGATCCGCCGGGCAAGGAGGGCCTCGCGCAGCTGGCGGCGGACATGATCGCGGACGCGGGGAGCGGCGCGCTCGACATCTCCGAGATCAAGCGGCTCTTCTACCCCATGGCCGGCTCGTTCACCGCCCAGGTGGACCGGGAGATGACGGTGTTCAGCGGCTCGATCCACCTGAAGAACCTCGAGCCGTTCACGGACATCATCCTCGACATGCTCCTCGACCCGGGGCTGCGCCCCGCGGACTTCACGCGCATCCGCGAGCGGCAGCAGAACGACCTGAAGATCGACCTGTGCGCCAACAACGACGAGGAGCTGGCCAAGGAGCGCCTGCAAGCCAACATCTTCGCCGGCACGCCTTACGGCCACGCGAACGTGGGCACCGCGGCCGGCATCGCGGCGCTCACCGTCGAGGACGTGCGCGCGTTCACCGCGAAGCACTACACCTGGAACAACCTGCTCATCGGTCTGTCCGGGAACGTGCCCAGCACCCTGGTCAAGCGCCTCACGAACGAGCTCGAGGCCAAGCTGCCCGCGGGCGAGAGCGGCGCGAGCCGTGCGGCGCCCGTCGCCGGGGAAAGCGAGCGCCTGACCGTCGAGATCGTGCAGAAGGACACGCGCGCCACGGCCATCTCGCTCGGCCATCCCATCGCGGTGACGCGCTCGCACCCGGACTTCGTGCCGCTCTACTTGGCGCGCACCTGGCTCGGCGAGCACCGCTCGTCGCTCAGCCACCTCTACCAGCGCCTGCGCGAGGAGCGCGGCATGAACTACGGCGACTACGCCTACATCGAGGCGTTCCCGGGCGGCATGTTCCAGTTCCGTCCGGCGCCCAACCGCGCGCGCCTGGCGCAGATCTTCGAGATCTGGATCCGGCCGGTCGAGCCAGCGCAGGCGCACATGGCGCTGCGCATCGCGCTGCATGAGCTGGAGCAGCTCGTGGCCGCCGGCCTGTCCGAGGAGCAGTTCCAGGCGACGCGCGAGTACCTGATGAAGAGCGTCTTCGTGCTCACGGACGGCGCGGAGCGCGGCCTCGGCTACCTGCTCGACTCGCGCTTCTACGGCATCCCCGAGTTCACGGCCTACATGCGCGAGCGCCTGGAGCGACTCACGCGCGACGAAGTGAACGCGGCCGTGCGCCGCCACCTCAGCCACGAGCGCCTGCACGTCGTCATGGTCACCAAGGACGCCGAGACTCTACGCGCGCAGCTTCTCGCCGACGCCTTCTCCCCCATGACCTACAACAGCGACAAGCCCGCGGAGCTGCTCGCCGAGGACCAGGTCATCGGCGCGCGCCGCCTCGGCCTGCGGCCGGAGGACGTGACCATCACGCCGGTGGAGCAGGTGTTCGCGGAGTAGCGCGCGCGGCCGTCAGCCGTCGTCGACCTCGACCTGCAGGCGGATGCGCCGCAGGATCGCGGCGGCGCGCTGGCACTCCTCCAGGCCGCCTGCGAAGGCCACGCTCTTGCCGCGCAGGTGCGCCTCGAGCGTCACGCGGAAGGCGGCTTCTTGGGACTTGCCGGTCGCCTTCTGCACCTGCAGCACGACCTCGTCGAAGGAGTGCACGTCGTCGTTGTAGAGCACGACGACGAACGCCCGCCGCCGCCGCGTGCGCACCTCGCTGTCGCTCTCGGGCAAGCTGTGCATGATCTGGGTCCGTGCGCTGACACGAGGAGAGGAACGCCAGGATAGCACGCGCGGCGCCACCTCCGCCTCTCCTTCCGTTCCGGCCGCGCCGCGTGTAGCATCCTCGGTTGCGCTCCTGCGCCGGCCGGAGCGAGGAGCCGCGCCAGCGGGTGACGCCATGCCGAAGTTCGATCATCACATCTTCGTGTGCACGCACGTCCGCCCCGAGGACAGCAGGCGCAGCTGCTGCTCCGCCAGGAACTCGGAGCTGGTGCTCGAGCGCTTCAAGGAACTGCTTGCGCGCCGCAAGCCGCGCGGAGTGGTGCGCGCCAACAAGTCCGGCTGCCTCAATCAGTGCGGCCTGGGCGCCACGGTGGTGATCTACCCGGCCGGCGTCTGGTACGGCGGAGTGACGCCGGAGGACGTGCCGGAGATCCTCGAGCGCCACATCGAGAAGGGCGAGATCGTCGAGCGGCTGCGCATCCCGGACGAAATCCTGAACACGCCGCGCTCCCTGGACGCGCCCTGACGCGCGCCGCGCGCTCGACCGGAGGACCAGCCCATGCTTCTTTCCTGCCTCGTCCCCGTGCTTCTCCTCGGAACGCTCCTGGCCGGCGCCGAACAGGGCGAAACGGTCGATCTCAAGGTGCGCCTCGAGCCGGGCGGCGTCTACCGCTTCCAGAGGGTCAGCCTGGAGATCCAGACCGTGACCCTCGGCGAGCAGGCGCAGCGCTTCGACCGGGAGATCACGAGCGACTTGCGCCTCGAGGTGCGGGAGGGGGAAGCCCAGGGGCCGTTCAAGATCGGCATGACCTTCGAGCGCATCCGCGGCGTCCTGGAGGCGAACGGCGCGCACACGACTTTCGATACCGCCGGCGAACCGTCCGGCGCGCCCGATCCGTCCACGCTCATGCAGACCGCCCTGGCGAACCGCACCATCGAACTGGTCCTCGGGGCGCGCGGCGAGCTGCGCGCGGTCAACGGCTACCACGACGCGGTGCTGCAGGCGCTCGGCCCGCTGGCCGCCGAGATGGTGATTCCGCCCGAGCAGCTCGAGGCATCGATCTCGGACAAGAGCGCCCGCTCGGAGTACCAGGGGATGTTCCCGATCCTCCCGGAGGGCGCGGCGGCCGTGGGCGACACATGGTCCACGCGCGTGGGCGGCGAGCCGCCGCCTCCGGGACAGAAGGACCGCGCGGCGACCGCGAAGCTCACCGCCATCGACCCGGACAGCGTGGTGATCGAGACGACCGGCTCCTTCCGCCGCGAGGGAGACGAGACCGCTCTCGGCCTGCGGAGTTCGGACGTCACCCTCACGGCGCGCCTCCTGCGCAGCGACGGGCTGCCGGTCTCCCTGCGGCTCGAGGTGAAGCAAGCGATGAACACGCCCCTGCAGCAGGGACTCGCGCTGACCGAGGTCCACCGCACGATGACGCTGCAGCGTCTCGCCGAAACGGCTCCGCCGCAGGCAGAGGAGCCCGAGAAGGCCCCTCCCGCCGAGCAAGACGACTAGCCCGGGTATCTCACCACCGGTGCACGAGTATCGACGCAAGGCGTGAGATCGAGAGAAGATGGAGACGCGCGGACGGGACACGGCCGCGGGACAGACTGTCCTGGCCGAGTCCTCGCCGCCGAGATCGAGGCGCGAGGAGGAAGTCAACTCGGCGGAGTTCCTGACGACGAGCAACGAGGAGATCGGCGACGAGGGCCGGCCAGGCGCGGACCCGTGGTGAGATATTCGGGCTAGGAGCTTCGCGGCTGTTTCTCCGGAGCGGGAGGGGAGTGAGATGAGCGGAGCGGCGTTTCCTCGGCGCAGGGGGCGGCTGCGGCGTCGTTCCACCGGCACCTGCCGTTCCTCACCCAGGCCCGGCGTCCGCATCGCCTCTGTCAGAAGCGAGCCCCTTCTCGTTCGTCGCGCGCGGCGTGCGCCGGAAGCCACTGCCGCTCCCGGAGGCCGAGGAAACGGCCGCGACGCTCCTCTCGCCAGGTTCCCCTCCGCCTCCCGGTTACTCGGCTGCTACGCCTCTCTCACCGCGCATCTTCGCGCGGTGCACCATTCTGGGGCGGGAGCGGGCTCCTGCCCGCGACCGCCTTCCGCCAGTATACTGTTCAGAGCAACCCCGCCTTGACCGCGGGCATGGAGGACGGCCAGGAGCGGAGCGGCGTTTCCTCGGCGCAGGGGGCGGCTGCGGCGTCGTTCCACCGGCACCTGCCGTTCTTCACCCAGGCCCGGCGTCCGCATCGCCTCTGTCAGAAGCGAGCCCCTTCTCGTTCGTCGCGCGCGGCGTGCGCCGGAAGCCACTGCCGCTCCCGGAGGCCGAGGAAACGGCCGCGACGC
>JACQZJ010000194.1 GCA_016213895.1 Planctomycetota bacterium
AGCCGCGGCAGCTGGCGCGGCGCGCAGCGTCCGCGCCAGCGCTCCTAGTGCCATTCCCAGTCGATGAAGCCCGGCTTGGCGTCGACCATCGCGTTCACCATCAGCTCGACCAGGCCGCCGTAGGAGATCCCCGCCTTCTCCCAGGCGTCGTAGTACTTGATGATGTCGCGGATCTGGCCCTTGCAGTTGCTGCACGGCGCGCACACGTACTTCGGGTGCTCCTTGTCCATCTCCTCGCCCTGGAAGGCCTCGAGGATCTGGCGGAACTTGCGCCGTCCCGTCAGGTGGTGGCGCCAATCGGAGAAGTTGCGGCCCGACATGATGGCGAACCCGGACCCGCCGCCGCAGCAGTAGTTCTCGCAGCCGTGGGGCGCCATCTCGCGGAAGCGGTGCTCCGGAACGACCGCCTTGATGACCTCGCGCTGCGGCGTGACGATGCCCATCAAGCGCACCACGTTGCACGGATCGTGCAGCGTCACCGGGAAGTCGTTGCGGCTCTTGTCGAACTTGATCTTGCCCGACTTGACGATCTCGTGCAGCACGGTGAACGCACTCTCCACCGGGATCTTGAGGCCGCCCGTCAGGACCTTGTCCGCGATCACGGTCAACGCCTTGTGCGCGTGCCCGCACTCGCCCAGGACGATGCGCTTCACGCCAAGGCGCGCCGCGGCCTGGGCGTGCTTGATCGCGACCCGGGCGAACTGGACGTCGTCGTACCAGACGCCGTAGTTGATGCCGTCGTAGGCGGCGTGGTCGCTCGACAGGGTCCAGCTCAGGCCTGCTGCCTGGAAGACGGTGGCGAAGGCGCCGGGGTTCTCGGGCCAGGCCATGATCTCGCCGGCGTTGTGAATAAGCAGGATGTCCGCGCCCTCCACGTCCCAGGGCGTCTTGATGGGAATGCCGGTGCGCTCCGCGGTGTCCTCGTCGATGAACTCGATGTTGTCCTTGACCACGATGTCGTTCATGCCGGTCGAGGAGCCGACCTTGAGCTGCAGCATCGACCCGTCGTCGTGGATCTCGCGCGGGACGATCCCCATCTCCTGGCTCGCGACCTTGCGGATCTCGCGCGCGAGCAGGGCGTTGTCCACGCCGATGGGGCAGGTCTGGGCGCAGCGCCGGCACAGGTTGCAGCGATAGGCCAGCTCGATGAGCCGGGCGACCGTCTTCCAGTTGAGGTCGATGTCGCCGTGCACCCAGGTCGAGTGCTTCTTGATGTATTTGTGGTAGATGCGCCGCACGATCTCGGAGCGGAACGTTGGACGATAGAGCTCGTTGTGACCGCTCTCCTCGTAGATGTGGCACGCCTCGTTGCATGTCTGGCACTTGGCGCAGTGCTCCATCGACATCATGAGCGGCTGCAGGAAGGTCCAGTTGTCCGCCGCGTTGAAGCACTTGCGCAGGCCGTCGAGGAAGCCGTTGACCAGCTTCTCCTCCTCCTCCTTGGTCTTCGGCTTGGGAATGCCCACGGCGATGGTGTCATCGACGACCACGAACTTCTCGCAGACGTCCTTGGCAAGCGGCCTGATCGCCGGTTCGTCCTCCAGCTTGTCGAACGGCGGCGGCAGCGGGATCTGATCGCGGATCTCGACCGAGCTGAGCGGGCCGTCGCCCCGGGAGATGTCCTTGACGTTTTTCGGCTGCTTCATTTCTTCTTGAACTCCTCGGTGGCGACGTCGACCCAGCTCTTCTTGCCTTCTCCCTTGATGTGCGGCGCGCTCCAGCTCACCTTCTGCGCCAGCAGCTTGTTGACCTCCACCTCCTCCTTGTCACCGCGCAGCATCGGCTTGTCGTTCCAGCGGATGGCGTGGTAGGCGAAGTACTTGCCCACGAAGTGGGACATGTGCGTGAGCGGGATGTAGGCGAGAAGAGCGCTCAGCAGCACGACCGTGAGGACGGCCAGGAACGCTTCGCCTCCCGCGCCCGAGAGAGCCGCGAAGTCGCCCGTCACGAGGTTCGCCGTGAAGGCCGTGGTCCGCGAGAAGTCACGGTCGAAAAGCAGGAAGTTGCCGAGGGCGACGCCGAAGGCGACCACGAAGAACAGCAGGTTGAAGATGTCGGCGCCGCTGGCGAAGCTCCTCAGACCCGGCTCGGTGAGCCGCCGCTGCAGCACGCCCAGGGCGCCGAGGATGGCCAGGCACATCCCGCTGACGCCGGTCGCGACGATCGCGCCGCTCACGAACGTCCCGAACCCGCCGCCCAGGATCGACGTCGAGATGGCGCCGAGGACTCCCGTCCCCATCATGAGCACGGTGCAGGCGATGACCAAGTAGAGCCCAAAATGAAACGGCAGCGACCGGATCCATAGCTTCGGATTGTGCTCCTTCAAGGCCACGAGGAAGAGGATCTCGGGGACCATGACCTTGAGCTCGCCGAGCAGGGAGACCTCCCGGGGCTTGGTCCACCACTTGCTCTCCTCGAAGTACGATCCGCCGTAGTGCGCCCGCTTGCCCTCGTGCGCCACCGGGTAGAGTTCCCAGCGCACATGGATCGGCATCCGTGCCCACATGAAGAACCGCGCGATCACCGCGGCCAGAAAGACCGCGATGCCCGCGTACGCCACGACGTACGGCAGCCACTGCATCGTGCTCACCTCGTTCTCTGCTTCTCCGGGTGGAGAAGGGACTCTCGCACCGTTTCTGGAGGCGGAACCCTCACGGCCAAGATCGCGGCGGGCGCCGGATCCCGGAGGTTTCCACGGCCAGAGGGCAGTCCGGAGATCCTACGCCGCGACGAGCCCGATTTCCACGGCGACCGGCCGCATGAAACGAAGTCGTTCCACCGCCGGCGCGCCGGCGGCCTGCTTCGTTCGCGGATGAAACTCGCTCGGCCCGTGCGCCGCCGGCCGGCGGTTTCAAGTCCGCAACGGCCGGCAGGGCGGATCGTGGCGCCACGCACTTGAGGGCCCCGGCATGAACGCGAGACGGCGCATCGGCATCGACCTCGGCGGCACCAAGATCGAGGCGGCCGCGGTCTCGGGAGAGGCCGGCAAGATCGAGATCGAGCGGCGCCGGCGCATCCCGACCGAGGCCGAGCAGGGTTACGCTCACATCCTCGCGCGCACCGCCGGCCTCATTCGCCAGACCGCGGCCGAAGCCCGGATCGAGCCGCCCTTTCCCGTGGGCGTGGGCATGCCGGGCAGCGTGACGCACGCCGGCCTGGTGAAGAACTCCAACACCGTCTGCCTGAACGGCAGGCCGTTTCGCGCCGACCTCGCCGGCCTCCTGGGGCAGGAGGTCGCCTTCGCCAACGACGCCAACTGCTTCGCCCTGGCCGAGGCCATCCTCGGCGCGGGGCGCGGCCGCTCCCTGGTCTTCGGCGTGATCCTCGGCACGGGCGTGGGCGGCGGACTCGTGGTCGACGGCCGCGCGCGCGAAGGGCTGCAGTCGATCTGCGGCGAATGGGGCCACATGGTGCTCCGGCCGGACAGCGACCGCGCCTGCTACTGCGGCCGCCACGGGTGCGTCGAGACCTACCTCGCGGGGCCGTGGGTCGCCCGCCACTACCAGCAGCTCGGCGGAGACGCCTGCGGCCTGCCCGAGATCCTGGCGCGGCGCGCCGCCGGCGAGGAGCGCGCGGTGCGCTGCATCGATGTTTGGCTCGAGCACTACGGCCGCGCCCTGGCCAACCTGATCAACGTCCTCGATCCGGACGCGGTCGTGCTCGGCGGCGGCGTCTCCCGCGCGGACTGCCTGTACGACGAGGGGCGCGAGCAGGTCGCGCGCTACGTCTTCACCGACGTCCTGGAGACGCCGATCCTGCGCCACGAGCTCGGCGACTCGGCGGGTGTCCTGGGCGCGGCCCTGCTGGTCGAGTAGGAGCGGCTCTACCGCGCCAGGAACTGGTTCTCCTCGCTGCGCGCCTCCCCCACCGAGGTCACGCGCACGCCGGCCGCGTCCACGATCGGGCAGACGTTCTCGCAGATGCCGCAGCCGATGCAGCGCTCCGGCACGATCTCGGGCACGTGGATGACGGCCTCCCCGCCCTCGGGCAGGAGCACGCGCTCGGCCCGCGTCACGATCGCCTTGGGCGCGGTCGGGCAGTGCTCCTCGCACACGGTGCACTCGCGCCCAAAGGCGTGCGGCAGGCAGCGGCTTTGGTCGAAGAAGGCCTGGCCGATCTTGCGCGCCTTCTTCTCTTCCACGGTGAGGCGTTCGATCGCACCGGTCGGACACGCCGCCGAGCAGAGCGTGCAGCCGTACAGGCAGTAGCCGAAGCGGTACTTCATCACCGGCGTCCAGAAGCCGTCGAGGCCGCCCTCGAGGACCGCCGGCTGCAGGACGTTCGTCGGGCAGGCGCGCATGCACGCGCCGCAGCGCACGCAGCGCGACAGGAACTCCTGCTCGGCGCGCGCGCCGGGCGGCCGGATCAGCTCGGGCGCGACGCGCTTCGGCCGCCACGGCGACTTGACAAGCGGCAGGAAGAGCGCGCCGGCGGCCGCCCCGAGCACCAGGTCGCGTCGCGTGCGGTCCGGGACGGCGGGCGCGGCGCGCGCCCGGCCGAGTCCGGCCGCGAGCCCCTCCTCGGGACACCTCTCGGCGCAGGTGTAGCAGAAGACGCACTCCTCGACCCGGAAGCCCTCGAGCGACCCCGGCTCCGCCCCGGTCGGGCAATTCCTGGAGCAGGCATCGCAGGACGTGCACTTCTCGTCCGGCCGCATCCGCACCAGGCCGAGCCGCGCGAAGAGCGAGAGCAGGGCCCCGAGCGGGCAGAGGTAGCGGCAGAAGAAGCGCTCGCGCAGCCAGTTGAGCAGCATGAGGGCGAGGAAGACCACGCCGATCAGCACCCCCCCCTGGTGGAAGCGCTCGGCGATCTCGGCGCCCTCGTACGGCAAGTAGAGGACGCCGAGCGCGGTGTTCCCGACCTGGCCGAAGTCGAAGCGGCCGAGGAAGGAGTAGAGCGAGTCCGTGGCCCAGGCGAGCGCGGGCAAGAGCGCGGTGGTGACGGTGCGCGTGAGGAGCGCGATCGGGTCGAAGTAGCCCACGAGCTGCCCGCCAAAGAGCGCCGAGGCCAGCACCGCGCCGAGCACGAAGTGCTTCATGCCGAGGAGCCGCGAGTACCCGGAGCGCGCCTCGCGACTGCTGAGCCGCAGCTTGCGGCCGAGCCAGCCGGCGAAGGTCTGCAGCGCGCCCAGGGGACAGACCCAGCCGCAGTAGAAGCGCCCGAAGAGCGCGGTCAGGACCACGACGGCGAGCGACAGGAGAAGCGCCGGCTCGAGAGCGTGGGCGCTGAGGTAGGTGACGGCGAGCAGCAGCGGATCGAAGTCGAGGAACAGCGTGCCCGGATAGACCTGCACGCCCCCGGCCTGCTGGATCGAGAGGACGACCAGGAGGAGGAAGAGAGCGAGCGCGGCAACCTGCGAGAGGCGGCGCAGGTTCGCCGCCGAGAGGATCTCCCGGTCGATGCGCTCCGCCAGGCCGCGGCCGTCGCTCTTCCTGCGCGCCATCTAGCCGCCGAACCCCTCGCAGCGGGACTTGGCCCTGGTCCAGTCGGCGAAGCCGACGCCGTACTCCTCGGCCCGGGCCACGAAGCGCGGCAGCGCCGCGCTCCCGCCATAGCGCCCGCCGAACATGTGGCGCAGGGCGAAGGCGTCCACGGCCACCGGGTCGACGCCCGCCACGATGGCGAGCGGGTGCTCCACGTAGCTGAGCGACCCGCCCTGCGGGCCGTTGCTCGCCAGGGCGCGCAGACCGTCCACCAAGCAGAGCGTGGGCCGCAGCAGGAGCGCCAGCTCGGCGATGGATTCATGCACGCGCTGGTGCAGGCGGCTGCGTTCGCCGCCGACGGCGCCGAACAGGTTCTTCATGGCCAGCGTGGCGCCGGTGAGCGCGTGGTGCTTGGCGATGGCCGCGCTGATCACCTTGTCGGCCGCGAGGTAGTTGGCGTCGACCAGCCATTCGCGCGCGGGATCGAGCGGGCTCCGCACGCGCACGTACTCGCGCGGGAAGACCATGCGCCCGCCGGCGGCCTCGACCGCGGGCCCGATGCGGCTCTCCTCGTAGCACTTCCTCGGCTCCTCGCAGCTGCGATCGCCAACCTGGACATCGCGCGCGCCCGCGGCCTTGGCGAGCCTGACGATCTCCCCGACCACGTCCGGGTTCGTGGTCGCCGCGTACTCCGGGCGCCTGGCCCAGCCGATGTTCGGCTTGACGTAGACCGTGTCGCCCGGGCTGACGAAGCGCCCCATCCCGCCGAGCGCCTCGATGATCGTGCGCGTCATCTCCGCCGCGGCCGCGAAGTCCGCGGCCGCCGCCGGCCCGGCCACGGGAAGCCTGAGCGCGGCGAGGTCGACGGCCTCGGGCGGGGCCGGGTTGAGCGCGTCCCAGCGCCGCTCGAGGCGCACGCCGCCGCCGCGCCGGTAGCGCTTGACGCCGAGAAGAGAGGCCCAGAACGGCGAGGTGAAGGCCGCCCCGCCGGTGAGCCAGAGCGACTTCCTCAGGAACTCGCGGCGGCTCTTCATTCGCGCACCGCCTTCAGGAAGTCAGCCAGCTCCTCGTCCGAGGCGATGAGGCAGCCGATGACGAGGTGGTCTCCGCGGCGCAGCACAGAGCAGCGCGCGCCTGCCGCTCCCGCCTCGAACTCCTCGCTTCCGGCGGGCGCGCCGAAGTGCAGGGCCAGGGCGCGCGCCCGCTCGGGGGTCGCCGCGAGCGCCAGCGCGGGCACGACGTCCGCGCCGCTCGGCACGGAGAAGAGCCACGCCGGGGAGCCGCGCGACAGGCCGAGCACCTCGGCGGGCACGGGCAGGCCCTGCGCGCCGTACGGCCCGAAAACCAGCTTTTCGCTGCCGGGAACGCGCGCCACGCCCGCGAGCGGAAACGCGGGAGCGGCCTCTGCCGGGCGCGAGTCGCGCAGCACCTCGGCCAGGCGGCTCACGAACTCCGCGAGCCGCGCCGTGTCGGCCAGGTTCTCGGCGCTGACCGCGAGGAAGCGGTCGGCGTGGCACAAGACGGCGCGATCCTCGCCCCCGGCCGCGAGCACCGGGCCGGGAAAGGGAGCGTCCGACGGGCCGCGGTTCAGGCTCCAGATGCCGAAGGCCGCGGCGGCGTCCGCCATCGCGTATTCCTCGAGGTGCAGGCGCGCGCCGCCTTGCTCCTCCAGGGCGCGGGTGTGCAGGCGGCGGAAGCCGTACTCGTAGAAGAGCACGTCCCCGCCGTCGATGCGGTCGGCGAGCGGTGGGCGGCCCGGGCCGGCCTCGGCGTCTGGGTAGTAGGTCTGGACGGGCGAGGCCTGCCAGCCGGCGGCCAAGCGCCCGTCCGCGATCAGCGCCGCGCCCGCGCCCGCGCCACCTTCCGCGGAGAGCAGCGCGTCGAGCGGCCCGGCGTGGCGCCGGAGCGCGGTGAGCGGCAAGACGAACAGCCCCGCGATCGCGGCGAGGACGAGCGCCTTCAGCAGGATCCTCGAGCCGCCCATGGAAGGGGAGCCCTACACCTAGCGACAGGATCGAGCGAGAAGTACAGGGCGTTGTTGACCTCCTTCTTGTCGTCGGTGCACTTCCCCGGGCCGCCGTCGAAGCCGCACAGGATGCCGTCGAGGATGCTGAGCGACCAGCGCTCCGTGACCAGCTTCTGCGAGCAGACGTCGGCGATGAAGGGCGCGCAGCAGTCGCTGTGGCAGGTGCCGCTCGTGGGATGCAGCAGGCCGAAGGCGATGTTCTTCAGGGAGAGCGTGACGCCCGAGATGCTGTGGTTCTTCATCACCGGCAGGTTGATGATGCGCGTGAGCCGTTTGGTCAGGATCTTGGGCCAGTGCGTGGTCGTCTGCCCGTCGGGCGTGGTGTAGGGCGCCTCCTCGTCCATGTCGTCATCGAAGCCCAGGCAGTGGATCTTCCCCACCTCCTTGGTGCGCACGTAGCCCGCCTCGTCGAGCTGCTGGCCGTAGCGATCGAACACGAGGATGCGCTCGGCGGGCAGGCCGAGCTTGAGCAGGGCGCCGGACAGGACCTCCGGGATCTGCGTATGCGTCGAGAGGTGCCTGGTGCCCAGGCAGTTCACCTTGAGGCCGACGACGTCCTCCTGGCGCACGAACACGCCGAGCGCCTCCTCCAACGTCTCCTTGCCGGTGAGCTTCTTCATCCCGGCCTCGATCATCTTCGCGACGACCTCCTTGTTGACCTTGGCGGTCACCTCCTTGCCGTCGAGCACCTTGTCGCTCACCACCTTGATGACGGCCGACTTGCCGTCCTGCCTGCTGGCCGCGGCCAAGCTGAGCGGCATGTTGGCGACCACGGCCGCCGAGCCGGCCGTCGCCACCGAGGAGCGGATGAACTCGCGGCGCGAGAGCCGCTCCGACTTCATGGTCTCGTCCTTGCTCACTGTGCGTCCTCCTGGCCGGCGCGGGGCCGCGCGCGGGCCGGTGCGGATTCTACTGGAGGCGGCGGCGCGCGGCCAGCAGCCGCGCCCGAGCGCGGCGCCTCGACGCGCTCGGCGGAGTGCGCTGCACGTTTCAGGGGCGCAGCGGCACAGCGAGGTGGGTTTCGAGGAAGCGCAGCAAGCGCTCGCCGGCGGTCGCGCCGGGCGCCGCTTCGGTCGCGAACACGTCCAACCCATGCGCCGCTCCCGCCACGACGTGAAGCTCGCACGGGATGCCCGCCTCCTGCGCGCGCTGCGCCAGCTCCCTGGCGCGCGCGACCGGGATGACCGGATCGTCCTCGCCATGGACGATGAAGAGCGCGGCCTCGCCCCGTTCCAGGCAGTCCAGGAAGCCCTCGGCCGAGCCCCAGAGATCGAGCACCACGACGACCGGAAGGGGCGCGGCCACTCCCTGGTCATCCAGGCCGTACGCCAGCCCGAGCGCGGCAATAGCGCCGGCCGACGCTCCGCCCGCGGCGAAGCGCGCCGCGTCGAGGCGCAGCCGCGGCGCGTTCTGCCTGAGCCAGGAACAGGCCGCGAGCGCGTCTTCCAATGCAGCGGCCGCCGCGTTCTCGGTGCCGCGCCCGCCGCGCAAGGGCGCGCGGAACATGCCGGCGCAGGCCTCGCTCATGGCAGGCGACACCAGCGGCCGCTGGCCCGCAAGGCGGTAGTCGATCGCGGCCACGACGCAGCCGGCCGCGGCCAGCTCCTCGGCCAGCGAGGCGATCCTCTGCTCGCCGCGGCCGCCGCCGTGGAACCCCCCGCCGTGGATGAGGAGCACGGCCGGCCGGAGCTCCGCCGTGTCTGCTCTCGCCGGCTCGTAGAGGTCGAGGAGCAGCGGGAACTCGGCGCGCGGCGACTGGATGGGCGCCGCGCCGTAGACGATTCCCTCGGTGCGGCGGACGCGCGCGACGGAAGCGGAAAAGGGCCCGGGCGCGAGGCACCCGGGCAAGAGCAGGACGGCGATGAGCGCCAGCTTCCGCGCACGCATGGGGCCACGCTACGGCGCGGCGGGCCGCGTGTCGAGGCTGGCGCAAGGCGCCGCGCCAGGCGATATCATCGTCCCGCTCCGCCTGGTCGTTGCCGTCACGCGAAGGAGCACCGCAGCCAGCATGGACGTCGAGGAGCACCGCTACAGCGAGGACCCGTCGCGCGGCCCGGCCGACGCGCGCACCGACCTGCCCGGCGCGGACTACTTCTTCCTGGGCAACGGCCACGTCCTGGCCGCCGTGCAGGTCGATCCCTCGGGAACGGGGACGCCGCTCGGATTGCTGCTCATGCGGCCGGAGCGCTTCGGGCACAAGCGCGCCGCCTTGACTTTCGACCCGGAGGAAGGAATTGCGGGAACCGCGCTGTTGGTCGAGACCGGCGGCCGCGTGCACCAGGCGCGCCCCGGCGCAGTCCTGGCGCGCTGGACCGACAGCGGCGGCGTTCCAGCCGTGGCGGCCTCGTGGCAGGACGGCGGCGTGCAGGTGGAAGAGACCTTCTTCTGCCCGGATCGCGTCTCGCCGCGGCTCGTGCGCGAGATCCGCGTACGCGCACCAAAGCCCCTCGACGCCGTCCTGACCAGCGGCCGCGGAGCCGCCGCCCTGCGCCGGCCCTTGCGGCTCGAGGGCGGCGGGCCGGCGTGCGCCGCGATCCGCTACGAAATCGAGTCGTCAGAGACGGGCGACACGGTGCGCGGCGCGTGGAGCGAGCCGGCCGCGCCCGCGGAGGACTCGCGCAGCTTCCACGCCGGCCTGGCGACGCTTTCCTTCTCTCCGGAACAGGCCGGCGCGCCGCTCGCCCACCTGCTCCGGGCAGCGCGCCACCAGCTTCCCGCGGTGATCGCCGCGTCCGGCGCCGTGGACGGGAGCATCTGGCAGTACAACCTGGAGTGGGCGCGCGATCAGGCGCTCGAAGCGCTCGCGCTCTGCCAGATCGGGGCGATCGGCCTGGCGCGGACCATGCTCGCGCGCCTGCTCGACCGGTTCGTCACGGCCGAGGGGGACACGGTCGACTCGGGCAGGACGCGCCCGCCGCAGGAGGTGGAGCTCGATCAGAACGGCATCCTGCTGCTGGCGCTCAAGGGGTACACGGACTGGTCCGGTGACCTCGAGCTGGCGCGCAGCCGCTGGGCGAGGATCCGCGCGCTGGCCGACTTCCCGCTGCGCCCGGTGTTTCGCCACGTTGCCTCGGGCCTGCTTCGCAATCGCCGCGAGTTCTGGGAGCGCCACGCGGCGTTCGGCATCGAGGAAGGGCTCGAGCTGGCGCATCAGCTCTTCGTGTCCGTCGGCCTCTCCTGCGCCGCGGACCTGGCGCACGACCTCGGCCGCGAGGACGAGGCCGGCCGCTGGCGCGAGGCCGGAGCGAAGCTCAAGCGCGCCATGCTCCAGGACGCGCGCTTCTCGCTCGTGGAAGGCGGCCGCTTCATCAAGCGCCGCCGGCTCGACGGCACGGTGCAGGAGACGGCAACGCTTCCGCCCGATTCGGGCCTGCCGCCCGAGCTGCCGATCTGCCGCCACCCCGGCCCGCACTTCCTTGACCCGGACACGTCGTGCGCCCTGCCCATCGCCTTGGAGTTCGTGGATCCGCGCGGCGAGCTGGCGCGGCGCACTCTGGACGGCATGGAGCTCCTCTGGAACCAGTCGTGGGAAGGAGGCGGCTACTGCCGCTACAACGTGACGTCCGAGGCCGACTCGCCCGGCCCCTGGCCCTTCGCCTCGCTCTTCGTGGCGCGCGCCTGCCTGGAGGCCGGGGACGATGCGCGCGTGTGGCGCGTGCTGCGCTGGCTTTCTTCGCTTCCGGGCGGGGCGCGCGCGGGAGCCTGGCTCGAGTTCTACGGCCACAAGCCCGTGCCGCCCTGCCCGCCGGTCGGGGTCATCCCCTGGACCTGGGCGGAGATCCTGACCTTCTTCATCCATCACCTGCTCGGCGTGCGCCCGCGCCGCCATGGTCTGGAGCTGCGGCCGCGCCTGCTCGCCGGCCTGGATGAAGCATCGGCCGCGCTCGCGGTGCAAGGCAAACGCCTGCGCCTCAGCGTGCGCCGCGCGCGCGGCGCGGAAGGGCCCTCTGCGATGGTCAACGGCGCGCGGCAGGCGCTCACGAATGGCCGGCTGCTCTTGCCGCCGCCCGCCGGCGACCTGAGCGTGGAGATCGTGACGGGTTCCTGAGCGCCGCGCCCGCGCCGCTCTTTGCTCGTCGAGGAGACGCAAGCACATGACGAAGGCAAGCGAGCGACCCACGGTCCACCTGGTGTGCAACTCCCACATCGATCCGGTCTGGCTGTGGGAATGGGAGGAGGGCGCGGCCGAGGCCATGGCCACGTTCCGCGCGGCGGCCGACCTGTGCGAAGAGTTCGAAGCGTTCGTCTTCAACCACAATGAAGCCGTCCTCTACCAGTGGGTCGAGCAGTACGAGCCGGCGCTCTTCGCGCGCATAAAGCGCCTGGTGCGGGCCGGCCGCTGGCACATCATGGGCGGCTGGTTCCTGCAGCCCGACTGCAACATGCCGGCGGGCGAGTCGTTCGTCCGCCAGATCCTCCTCGGCAAGCGCTGGTTCAAAGAGCGCTTCGGTGTGGACGTCACTACCGCGATCAACTTCGATCCCTTCGGCCACAGCCGCGGCCTGGCGCAGATCCTCAGGCGCAGCGGCTACGACTCGTACGTCTTCTGCCGGCCCGGGCTCGCGGAAAGCCGCCTGCCCGCTCCGGTCTTCACCTGGGTCGGCTACGACGGCTCGGAGATCCTCGCCACGCTCGCCGTGGCGCACTACAACTCCGCTCCCGGCCAGGCGCGCCAACGCGTCGAGGAGTGGCTCGCGAGAAGCCGCGGCGAGCGCGCCAGCCTGCTGCTCTGGGGCGTGGGGAACCACGGCGGCGGGCCGTCCCGCAAGGACCTGCGCGACCTGCGGCAGCTGATGCGCGCGACCGCGGACTGCGCGATCCTGCATTCCACGCCCGAGCGCTACGTGGCCGACCTCCGCCGCACCAGGCCCGCCCTGCCGCGCCACGCCGGCGACCTCAATCCCTGGGCGGTCGGCTGCTACACCACGATGAGCCGCGTGAAGATGGGGCACCGCCGCCTGGAAAACGACCTCTTCACCGCCGAGAAGCTGGCGTCCGCGGCCGCGGCGCAGGGCCTCCTCGCCTACCCGCGCTCCGAGCTCCGCGAGGCGGCGCGCGACCTGGCCTGGAGCGAGTTCCACGACAGCCTGCCCGGCACCTCGATCCAGGCGGTCGAGGAGTCCGCGGTGCGCTCCATCGACCACGGCCTCGAGATCCTGGCGCGCGTCAGGGCCAGGACCTTCTTCGCCCTGGCGGCGGGCCAGCGGCGCGCGCGCCCCGGCGAGTTCCCGTTGCTCGTGTTGAACCCCCACCCCTTCCCGGTGGAGACCATCGTCGAGTGCGAGCTGCAGCCGCAGTGGCCGCACAAGACGCGCGGGTTCCTTGAGCCCGTGCTGCGCCAGGGCGGCCGGACTCTCCTGGTCCAGCCCGAGAAGGAGCGCTGCAACATCGACGAGGACCACCGCAAGCGCGTGGCCTTCCGCGCGCGGCTCGAGGCCGGCCGCATGAACCGCTTCGACTGCCGCCTGGAGATGCGCCGCGGCGCGCCGCGCCGCGCACTCCGCGCGCGCGGCGGCCGCATCCTCTTCCGCGGCGCGGACCTCGAGGTCGTGATCAACGCGCGCACCGGGCTCATTGACCGCTGCCGTGCGCGCGGGAAAGACGTCCTGGGCAAGGGGGCGTTCCGCCCGCTGGTCATGCAGGACGACGCCGACCCCTGGGGCATGCGCGTCACCTCCTTCCGCAAGAGGGCCGGCGCCTTCCGCCTGCTCACGCGCGCGGAGGCGCGGCGCTTCTCGGGCCTTCCGGACGCAGCCCTCGCTGCGGTGCGCGTCATCGAGGACGGACCGGTGCAGAGCGTGGTCGAGGCGCTCTTTGGCTTCGGCGACTCGTTCCTCTGCCAGCAGTACAAGCTGCCGCGGCAGGGAACCGAGCTGGAGGTGGACACGCGCGTCTACTGGAACGAGAAGGACCGCCTGCTCAAGCTCTCCATCCCGACCCTCCTGCCCGACGCGGCGTTTCGCGGCCAGACGGCGTACGGCGTGGCGGACTTGCCCGCGGACGGCAGCGAGGCCGTGGCTCAGCAGTGGGTCGCGCTCGTCTCGAAAAGCGCGAACCTGGCGCTCACCTGCATCAACAACGGGACCTACGGCTCGGACCTGGCGCGCGGGGAGCTGCGCCTCTCCCTATTGCGCTCGCCGGCCCACGCCGGGCACCCGACTGGGCCGGAATGCGGCATCGTGCGCCGCGACCGCTTCACCCCGCGCATCGACCAGGGGGAACGCGTCTTCCGCTTCTGGCTGAACGCCGGCCCGGTGGACGACCGCCTGGAGAGCATCGACCGCGAGGCGCTGGTGAAAAACGCGCCTCCTCTGGCGCTCGCCTTCTTCCCGCCCGGAACCGGGCGAAAGCCGCGGCCCGGCGCGCTGCTCCAGGACGGCGTGGTGCAGCTCGCCGCGTTCAAGATGGCGGAGCAGGACGACGACCTCATCCTGCGCCTGTTCGAGCCCACCGGGAAGGCGCGCTCCACCACCCTGTCGCTGCCCTGCTGCGGAGCGCGCACGCGCGTCCGCCTCACTCCCTTCGAGATCAGGACCCTGCGCTTCTCGCGCAGGACGCGGCGCTTCGTCGAGACGGACCTCTTGGAAGAGCCGCTCGCCGCGGACACTCGCTGAAGACGCGGTGCGCCGTCAAGCCGGAGCGCAGCGCCGTCGGCTGGAGCAGCAGGCTCGGCGGCGCCTTCAGGGCGGGTTCCCCTCCAGCCATTCAGCGTCGGCGAGATCCTGCGTCCGTCCGGTCGCCTTCTTGTTTCGAAGGAGAAGCGTGCGAGAAAGAACGAACACAGGCTCGCCTTCGAACTCTGTGGCAACGCGCTCCCGCCAGGCCTCGTCGAAGTCGACGGCGTCCAGCGCCGTGATCACGTCGATGCGCACGGGAGACACGCCGATCTGAAACACGACGCCGGGTGTCGACAAGTCGTGTTGAGTGAGATCGTGCAGGGGAGCACCAAAGACCCTGAGCGCGGCGAGAACGCGCTCTGCATTTTCCGGAGCTGGTCGGATCCAGACGTCGAGGTCCTTGGTCGCGCGAATCCGGCCGTGGGCTGCGAGCGCATGAGCGCCGACGACAAGATACTCAACGCGATGGGCGTTGAACTCGGCTAACAGTTCTCTGTAGTCGGAGGTCATCGTCGGTGTATCGCCAATGGGCGGAGAGCCGCGTCAGCTTCCAGACTGTCGCGATCCGCTCGGCGGACGTCATTCTGCGCCAGTCCTCGTCGGCGGAGACAACATCGCCCGGGCGGACCACCCGGCCGGTCACGACGCGATGCTGGGGCTGCTCACTCATGCTCGAAGTATACTCCCTGAAGGGCGAATTCACACCTCATGTCCGTACCGGACAGTGGATCCGGCGCTGTCTCCCGTGGAGAGCGTACGTCGAGAACGACTACCGCCGAACAGCGGAGGTGCTCGGCATCCGCCGATCCCCACGCACATGCCATCGTCGCGCGGGACCCAGCGCAGGACCGGAGCTTCTGGGGGGTCCCGGACGGCGGCGGCCAGAAGCCCAGCGTCAAGTCCTCGAGGTGCTGAGGCAGGTAGCCGGTACGCCTGGCCGTTTCCGCCAAAGCCCTGGGATTCGCCAGAAGAGTCCCGGGCGACGTGTTCGCATGCGCGCCAGAGGTTGGATGGGGAGAACCGCGGACTGGATGGACCTGTGATGCCGCGAGGGCTTCCGCCCCCTCAGCGTCCCAGGTTGACCACCGCCCAGAGCAGGAAGACCAGAAGCCCGACGAGCAGCCAGCTCCCGCCGAAGCCCCACCAGTCGCTCTTGCTCGGCTTGTGGATCTCGAAGCTCGGCCAGGGCAGGAGCTTCGAGCCGACGAAGCGCTCGGGATGGCGCGCCGCGTCCTCGAGCGCGCGACGCTCCTCCTCGGGATCGGCCTGCACCGGGGTACGCAGCTTGCCGAAGAAGCGGTCGAGGTGAGTGCTGGCCACCGGCCGGGTGAATGCGCTGATCAGGAAGAGGAGCAGGAAGGGGAAGAAGGCGTCGAAGAAGAAGCGCATTGCCACGAGCTCTGCCTTCGACCAGCGGCTGAAGTCGATCCCCAGCCAGCTCAGCACCCAGATCTCGGCGTGGAAGCGGCCCTGGCCCTGGCGCGGCGAGGCCGGGTCCCGCGGATCGATGCGCACCACCTTCTCGAAGAAGACGCCCGCCGGCTCGAGCACGTGCTGCTTGCGGATGGTCTCCCCCACCGTCGTTGCGCGCCCCGCCGCCACGTCCTCGGCGAGCGCGCCGGCCGCGACGACCGTCACGCGCGGCGCGGTCTCGACCAAGAATGCGGCGCGGCCGCGCGTGCACTCGAGCACCTGGAACAGGTTGGGGATGACGGCATACAGCGTGAAGCAGATCACGACCTGCGCGATCACCGCTGACTTGGTGAGGCGCCGCCAGACGAAGCCGAGCCAGATGGCGGCGCCGAACACCGCGGGCAGCGAAATGAAGTACTTGAACAGCTCCAGCAGGCTGTCCACGACCATCGCCGCCGCCACTCCGCCGAAGATCACCAACACGGTGACCACGCGCCCGACGTTCAGGTAGTGCCGCTCCGGCCTGCCCGGCCGGAGCGGCTGGTAGAGGTTCTTGATGAAGAGCGCCGAGTTCGTGACCGAGGTGGCGTCCAGCGTGGACATGTTCGCCGCCAGGACGCCCGCGAGCATCAAGCCGATCGCTCCCGGGAAGAGCAGGTCGTAGGTCATGTGGCCCCAGATGAGGTCGGGGTCATGCAGCTTGCCGCCGTACAGGCCGATCGCCAGCAGACCGGCCAGCGCCCAGAAGAGCATGATGAAGCGCTTGAAGAACATGCCGCCGAGCACGCCGACGCGCGCGGTCATCTCGTCCCGCGCCGAGCCGGCCGTGGCCATGAGCGGCGCGGAGGCCACGATCGAGACCAGGTTGGCGATGACCATGGCCAGGATCGTGTACCAGGCGTACTCGCTGGTGGCCGCCGAGCCGAAGAGCGCGAACATGTGCTCCGGAACCGCGGCGTGCAGGCCGGAGAAGCCGCCGATGCGGTTCAAGCCGATGGGGATCAGCATGATCGAGAAGCAGATGATCAAGACCCCCTGGAAGGCGTCGGTGATGGCCGCCGCGGCGAAGCCGCCGAGCACGGTGTAGGCCGCGACGATCGCGGCGTAGGCCAGGTAGAAGACCTCGGGGTCGGTGTGGGAGATCAGCGAGCGCAGCTCGCCGCGCTTGTGCCGCTCGTTCAACTCCTCGTAGCGCGCACTCTCCTCCGGCTCGAGCCCGTCCCCGAGCCGCTCCTTGAGCTGCTGGTACTCGCGGTACATCTCGACGCTGGCGTGCTCCGCCGCGCTGTACTCGCTTTCCGCCTTGGGAGTGAGCGCCATCATCATCTTCGCCGCGACCGTGTAGCCCACTCCGCCCCCGACCAGCGCCAGCGCCAGGGTGAAGACAGCGAACGCGCCGCCGAGAAACGGGCTCTGGAAGCGCTCGGTGAAGTAGTCGCCGAGAGTGGTCAGCCGCGAGCGCCGGAACAACAAGCTGCTGAACCAGTAGAACGGCGTGAGGAACAGCACGAGGTACTGGATCCACATGCCGCCGATTCCCTGGCGGTAGATCTCGCGGGACACGGCCACTGCCTGGTCGGCGTTCGTCGCGTTCCCGAAGTTGAGGAAGAACTGGTAGAACTTGCCGAGGCGCCGGCCGGCGAGATAGAAGTCCTCGGTGTCCTTGGTGCGCCTTCCCACGCGCTGCCCGAGCCAGAGGATGACCAGCACGTAGAGAAGGACGACGCCGGCATCCAGCGCATGCAGGCCGAAGAAGTTCAACTCGTCCTCCTGGCCGCGCGGGCCAAGCCGCCGCTCAGCCGCCGGCCAAGGCCTCGAAGAAAGCCGCCACGTTGCACGGATCCGCGCCGACTCCGAACTCGCACTGCGCGATGAGTCCGCCCTGGCGATGGAACGCGCGCCGCAGGCGCGCCGCGGCCGCGAGGACCTCGGCCCGCGACCCACGCGGCAGCACGTGCTGGCGGTCCATCTCGCCCCAGAAGGTGATCCGGCCGCCGAAGCGCGCGCCGAGCAGATCGACGTCCATGCAGAACACCTGGCAGTTGATGGCGTCGAGGCCGAGATCGACCAGGTCCGGCAGGATGTCGAGGATGTACCCGTCCGAGTGCATGAACACCTTCTTGCCCCGAGCGTGCGCCACCTCGATGTAGTCGCGGTAGAGCGGCTTGAAGATCCGCCGCCAGAGGTCGGGAGAGACGAGCATGGCCTGCTGGCCGCCCCAGTCGTCCATGATCATCAGCGCGTCCACGTCGCTCCTCGCCCAGACCTCCAGCTCCTCGAGGTAGAAGGCGTGCATGCGCCTGAGCAGGTCGAAGAGCGCGGGCGGCTCCTCGGCCAGGTCGATCAGCAGGTTCTCGGTGCCGCGGATGAACTGGAGCTGCTCGAAGGGCCGCGGGAAGGCGCCGGCGATGATGAATCGATCGGTGGCGCGGCAGAAGTCGTTCACGCGCTCGACGTCCACCGAGAGGCGTTCCACCGGAACATGCACCGCCCCGACCCGCCCCCAGTCGGGCACGAGCGGCTCCTTGACCTCGCCGATCACGCCGCGCCTGCGGTTCTCGAACACGCAGCCCCACTCGTCCACGTAGCGGCCGACGCCGTGGCGCTCGCCCTGGCAGGGCGGCGGCGTGCGGTAGCAGCCGGGCGCGGAGACGATGTCGTCCGGGAAGCGCCGCCGGATCTCCGCCACCGCGGCCGGGTGCTGCTCCTCGGCCCAGGGCAGGAGCCAGAGCTGGCGCGGGATGCGCGGCGGATCCGCGAAGGCGAGCGTGCGCCGCACGATCTCGCGCGGACTCATCGCTGCCTCCGCGCGGCGCGCGACGCGCGCGGCCGGAACGGGCCGCTCGACGTCCGCGGCCGGCTGCGCGGCGGCAGCAGCCGGGCGCGTGGCGCCGCGGCGCGGCTCGCCACGGCCCACCTGTGCAACAAGCGCGCGCGCCAGGCCCGCGGCCGCAGCCGCATCCGCCGCGTAGCCGTCGGCGCCCATCTCCTCGGCCAGGCCCTGGGTGAGGGGCGCGCCTCCAACCATGACCCGCACGCGCTCGCGCAGGCCCGCTTTCTCGAGCGCAACAAGCACTGCCTGCATCTCCGGCAAGGCCGAGGAGAGCAGGCCGGAGAGGCCGAGGAGGTCGGGCCGGCCCTCCCGCACCGCGGCCACGAAGCGCTCCGCCGGCACGTCGATGCCCAAGTCCTCGACGAGGAAGCCGCTCCCCTCGAGCATGGCGGCCACGAGCTTCTTGCCAATGTCGTGCACGTCCCCGGCCACGGTGCCGAGCACGACCTTGCCGCGCAAGGGCTGGCCGCGGCCAGCGAGAGCCGGCCGCACCTGCTCCAGCGCCTCCTTCATGGCGCGCGCCGCGGTCAGGAGCTCGGGCAGGAAGACCTCGCGCGCGGCGAAGCGGCGCCCGACCTCGTCCATGGCCGGCGTCAGGTAGTCGAAGACCAGGCGCTCCGCCTCGATCCCGGCCGCGAGCGCGGCGCCGGCAAGCGCGGCCGCGGCTGCGGCGTCGCCGCGCGCCACCGCCTCGGTGAGCCGGCAGAGGTCGTCCATCAGCGCACCACCCGCCCCGCTGCCTGCCCCCCGGCGAGCGCCTCCACCTCCGCGACCGAAGCGCAGTTGAAGTCTCCCTCGACCGTGTGCTTCAGGCAGGCCGCCGCCACCGCGAACTCGAGCGCCGCGGCGTCCTCCTTGCCGTCCAGGAGCGCGTGGATGAGCCCGGCGCAGAACGCGTCGCCCGCGCCCACGCGGTCGACCACGTGCACGCGGTGCTTCCTGCTCTGCAGGAAGTTCCCTCCGTGGTAGAGGCACGCCGACCAGTCGTTGTCCGAGGCGCTCAGGCTCTCGCGCAGCGTGATGGCCACGCGCTCTACTCCGCAGCGCTCGGCCAGGCGCCGCGCCACGTCGCGATATCCCGCCGCGTCGATGCGGCCGGCCTCGGCGTCGCTGCCCGCGGCGCTGATCCCGAACACGTCGGCCGCGTCCGACTCGTTCCCGACCGCGAGATCGACGTGCTCCATGAGCGGCGCCATCACCGCGCGCGCCTGCTCGCGCGTCCAGAGCCGCGAGCGGTAGTTGAGGTCGGCGCTCACCGTCAGACCAGCCGCCTTGGCAGCGCAGAGCGCCTCCTGCAAGGCCGCGGCGCAGCCCGGGGAGAGCGCAGGCGTGATCCCGGACCAGTGGAACCAGCGCGCGCCGCGGAACACCTCGGGCCAGTCGATGTCCCCCGCGCCGATCTCCGCGAGCGACGAGCCGGCGCGATCGTAGAGCACGCGCGACGGGCGCTGCGCCGCGCCGTGCTCGAGGAAGTAGATGCCGATGCGCTTCCCGCGCCGCACGACGTGCCCCGTGTCCACGCCGAGCGAGCGCAGGCGGTCGAGCGCGGCCTGCCCCAGGTCGTTTGCCGGGAGCGCGCTCACGAAGCGCGCCGGCCGGCCGAACTGCGCGAGCGACGCGGCCACGTTGGCCTCGGCGCCGCCGAAGCGCGCGTCCAGCGCGGCCGCCTGGCGCAGGCGCGTGCCGTGCGGCGGCGAGAGGCGCAGCATGATCTCGCCGAAGGCGACCACGGCGCCAGCTTGCTGCGCCTGCTGCTGCGGCGCGGCGGCGGGACGTGGCGACGCGGCGCGGCCGGCCTCCTCCCCGCGCAGCACGGCCAGCCAGACGCGCGCCTCGCGCCGCATACGCTCCGGGTCGGCAGCGTGCGCCGCCAGGGCCGAGGCGCAGATGATGCCCTGCGGATCAGCGCGCGCCACGCGCTCCAGGTTGTCCGCGGTCACGCCGCCGGTGTAGATCACGACCAGGTCGCGGTACACCGCGCGCCAGGCCTGGGCCATCCCCAGGTTGACGGCCGCGCCGGCCACGGCGGGGAAGAGCTTGTAGAGCCACTGGTGCGGGTGCTTCTCCCTGAGTTCGGCGAGCGAGCAGCCGTACAGCTCGGCCTTCTGCACGAGCTGCTTGCCCGCGTCGGCGAGCCCGCCCGGCACGCACATCACGTCGCGGCGCACGCACTCCTCGACCACCGCGGGGATGTAGTCGGCGGAGACCACGCCCGCGGCGCCGGCCTCGAGGGCGGCGCGCGCCTGCTCGCGCGTCATCACGGTTCCGGCGAGGACGAGCGCGCCGGGACGCTCGCGGCGGAGCGCGGCGATCCCCGCGAGCGCAGAGTCGCTGCGCAGCGCGATTTCGAGCACGACGCCGAGGGGATCGAGCACGTCGTACGCCGCGAGGCACTGACCGGCGCTCTCGGGCGCGAGCAGGGCGATCAGCCGGCCGCGCCGCATCTTCTCGAACATCGACCGCGTTGCGCTCACCGATCACACCTCCCACGGGCGCGGCCGGAGTCTTCCATCACAACCGGGCGCAGGACCGGAACTTAGAGCGGAGCATATCGAACGCCATCAGAAACGCCAGCACTCGACCGCGCTTTGCTGCCGGGGCGCCCGGGCCCGCGGCGCCGATCACAGGTCGAGGAGCGGCGGGATCTCGAGCCGGAGATCGAGATCTTCCCGTGCGCAGGCCGCGGCGACCACCTCGAGCGCCTCCCCGGTGGCGGTCAGGGTTGAACTCAGCGCCGCGTCGTCGTGCGCGTAGCTCGGCAGCATGACGCCGTTGTACGTGGTCACGCCGCGCTCCAACATCCGCGCCACGTCCATCTCGAGCGGGTGCGGGAAGGGGACCAACGCCGCGGTCTCCAGCGCGTCGCGCACCGCCTGCTGGACGCGGGGCTCGGCGTAGCCGAGCAGGGTGCCGCCCCAGCCCATCACGTAGTCGATGTATTCCCGGCCGTCCTGATCCCAGAGACGGCAGCCAGACGCGCGCGGCGCGAAGACCGGCAGCGAACGCCCGTCCGCGGCGCGGCGGACGTCGCGGGTCGGCTGGTAGTGCCACGGATCGACAGTGAAGAAGGCGCGGAACCAGTCGGTCTGCGGCTCGGCGCCGGCCGGCTGGCGCGCGATCTCGACCCGAGTCACAGGACGGAACCCGAGCGCCCAGCCCCCCACCTCCACGCCGCCCGCGCCGGCGCATGCTCCATCGAGCGGCAGGTCTACGTGACCAATGGGCGCCTCGAACTGGGCCTCCAGCTCCCGGGGCCGCACGTAAGGCGGGTCATTGACGCTGCGGTTGACGAAGTCTGGACACGCGGCGCAGACCGCGGGCGGGCGCCGCGCGAGGATCGCCGCCCGCAAGGTCAGGAACGGCTTGCCGTACCAGACCTCCGCGAAGGAGCGGCCGTCCGCGAGGTTCCCGAGCGGGGCGATCATCTGACAGTCCGGATACGGATACACGTTGGCGCGGGCGGCGCCCGCAGGCCGTCACACCCGGCGGATGTCCATGCCGCCGCTCACCTCGAAGATCATGCCGGTGGAGTAGGCGAAGTCCCCGCGCGCCAGGGCCGCGACCGCCCGGCCCACGTCCTCGGGCAAGCCCCACCGCCCCTGGGGAACGAGGCCGGCGGCGATGCGCGCCTCGTACTGCTCGGCGACCGGCGCCGTCATGTCGGTGCGGATGATGCCGGGACGCACCTCGAACACGCTGATGCCGTGCGGGGCGAGGCGCTCGGCGAAGACGCGCGCCGCCTGGCCGAGCGCGGCCTTGGAGATGCAGTACTCGGCGCGCGCGGGCGACGAGGCCACGGCGGAGATCGACGTGATGAAGACGATGGCCGGGCGCCACGGCGGCGCGCCGCGCGCGGCGCCGGCCGCGTCCGCTCGCGCGATCATCCAACGCGCGACGCGCTGGGTGAGGAAGAAGGCGCCGCGCGTGTTCACGGCCAGCACGCGGTCGAAGCTCTCTGGCGTGGCCTCGAGGACATCGAAGCGCGGCGCGGGCGCGATGCCGGCGTTGTTGACCAGCAGGTCCACGCGGCCGAAACGGTGCAGCACGGCCTCCAGCATGGACTCGTGGCCTTCCAGGAGCGCGATGTCTCCGCGCACGGGCAGAAAGGAAGCTCCCAGCTCCTCGCAGCGGACCTGCACCTCGGCCAGCCCGGCCTGGCGCTCGCTGGGATCGAAACGCGTGGCGTTCCCCGCCACGTCGAAGCCCGAACGCGCCAGCTCGAGCGCGATGCCGCGGCCGATGCCGCGGCTGGCGCCGGTGACGAAGGCGACCGGCCGGCCGGCCGCGCCAGGTTCGAACTTCAACGTCGCGCCTCCACTGGGTCCCGTGGTCCGAGGCGGATCCGTCCCGGGCCATCCCGGGGCGGCCATCGTAGGCGCAAGGCGCCCGCCTGTCGACGAGCCGGAGGCGCTCGCCTCAGCGCCCGTCCCGCACCGGCAGGATCCCCCACCTCCGCGCCAACTCCGCCGGCGCCACGACCAGGCGCGGCAGGGGCCAGTTGGTGTAGTACTCGAAGTTCCGGTCCAAGGGGCCGAACACGGCGAGCGTGCTGCCTGGGACATTCGATTCGAGCAGGTCGAAGTTCGGCGTGTCCTTGGGGTAGAAAGCGGCCGCGTCGACTTCAGCGCCCGGATCGAGGACCAGGTTCGGCCGCTCAGACAGCCCGGCCGCGGTCCATTCGTTCGCGACCGCCGGCGAGAGATAGACCGCCGTCTCCGGGTGAGCCGCGATCCATCCGCAGAGATCGACCACGCATGAGGCGCGCTCGCGGTCGCGGATGCTCGCCGCGGAGTGCCAGAGCCAGACGCCGTTCAAGGCGATCCCGGCGGTGAGCACGCCGGCCAGGATGAGGCGCAGCGCCCTGCCGGGCAGGATGCTCCACAGCCGCCAGGCGCCGTGCGCCGCAGAGATCGCGAGGAAGGGGAGCACGACGAGATCGTTGCGCACGAAGAGCACGACCTGGCGGCTCATCCACGCGAGATAGAGCACGGGCAGCGACAGAAAGACCAGCGCCAGGCGCCGCTCGGCGCGCAGCATGGCAAAGGCGCCGGCCGCGGCCAGAAGCACGCTCGCGAGCGAGATCACGCCGAAGGGAGAAGGCAGATCCAGGAGGACGTAGCGCAGCGTCAGGCGCGCGTTCTCGAGCCACGAGTCCACCGTGTACCCGTAGTGACCGAGCTGCCCGTAATGGAGCATCTCGAAACGGACGTCGAAGTAGAAGGAGACCGGATTAAGGAGCGTGCCGGGCGTGATCACGAGGTAGGTCGCGGCGAAACAGAGCGCGGTGCGCGCCAGGCGCGGCCCGAGGCGCTCCACGCGCAGGGCGGCAATGCGGCCGGCAGCGAGGAGAACCGGCAGCAGGAGGAGCCCACCGGTGTACTTCGTGCTGCAGGCCAGTCCGGCGCCGATTGTGGCCAGGCGCAATCCCGTCAATGATCCCCTGCGCCAGGCCCAGACCACGCCGAGCATGGCCAGCGCTCCGAACTGGGCCATGACCGCGTCCGGCGCCACCCAGCGCGAGTGATAGGCGAACTCCCACGAACCAGCGACGCAGCTGGCCGCGAGCAGCGCCTCCGTGACCCGGCTGCGCCACAGAAGCACGAGCAGGTAGACCCAGAGGATCGCCAGGCTGCTGGCGACCACGAACACGCGCCGCAGCCGCAGCTTGAACGGCTGGGTCTTGGTCGCCTCGCTCACGGCTTCGCGCGAGGAATCGTAGTCCTCCTTCTCCTCCAGGCGCAGGCCAGAGATCTCCGGTGCGAGCGCGGCCATGCCGAGCCAGAAGCACATCGAGGGGTAGTTGTACCAGTGCGGCAGCAGCGTCTCGTGGGAGAGCGCGCTGCGCAGGCACTGGAGCTGCTGCGGCTCGTCCCAGTGCCCGCCGAACTCAGCGCCCATGAAGCCGGTGACGTTGAACCAGAAGAGCGGCAGGAGGACCGGCGCGATCCGCAGAAGCGTCCTCATCGCGCGCCTGCAGCCGGGCCGTCACGGCCCGGGGAGCACATCGACGTCCAGGCGGTTCGAAATCTCGTCCACGATCGTGGCGCCGCCGGGGAAGGTCAGGAACTGGCAGTAGAGCGTGCTCCCGGCCAGGCCGGCGGGCACGAGGCCCACGTCGAGCGCGGCTTCGGCCGCGGCGTCGAGCACCAGCGGCGGCAGGATCACGGGCAGCGGGTTCAAGGAGAGCAGCAGATCGCGCTGGTCTCCCGGGTCGAAGAGGCTGAGCGGCACCACGCCGGCCGCCTGGCCGATGAGCAGGAGGTACGGCTTGTAGGGCGTGGACGCGGCCAGGTCGAAGTGCAGGTTCGAGCCGGCCGCGATGCTCGCCGGACCCACGAGCAGCCCGGTGTAGTCGCCAAACACGACGCTCAGCGCGGTCACTCCCGGCGGCAACTCCAGCGCCAGCTCGCCATCCGCCGCGTTGAACTCCCAGTTCGTGAACGGCAGGCTGCCCTGCAGCACCTCGCTCGGCCGCCCCGGCACGTCTTCGATGACCAGGTCGATCGGCACCGCGTTCGCGGCGGTGAAGGTAAGCGTGAAGTCGACCGCCGAATTGAACTGTGAAGCGGGCGGATCAAGCCGCAGCTCCGTCAGGTTCGACACGCCGCCGATCTCCAGGTGGTTCGCCACCTGGTCCGGCGTGCAGAGGAGCGTGCCGAACGTGATCGGGCTGAGGAGCGTGAGCTTCGCCCAGTAGTACCAGCCACTGCGGTCCGCGCTGAGCGAGAGCGCGGGCGGCTCGCGCTCCAGGGTATGGGTGTCGAACCAGCTCAGCGTGGCCGGGCCGGGCAGAAGGTCCCAGGTGTGCGGATCCGGCAGGCCGCTGAACGTCTGGCCAGTGTAGTCCGCCCCGTGCGTCGTCATGTACTGGGCAAGGAGCGCGCTCTGATTGGGGAGGTAGACGATCGTGTCGTCCGTGGAGTAGACGTGGTAGATCGGGGTGTTCAGCAGGTTCCGCATCTGCGACTGGATCTCGATCACGTTGCCGGTGGCGATGTTCTTGGTCTCGGTCTGCGTGCGCAGGTAGTTCCACAGGGTCGCGCCCGTGGGCGGCCCCTGGAACAGGTTCGGATGCTCGAAGATCGCCTTGCCGGCCGAGTCCGAGTTGTCGTACACGTCCACCAGGTCGTAGCTGCCGGCGTTGGTCGCGATCGCCGCGAGCATGGGCGCGGCCGGATCGAGGTGGCGCGCGGCATAGGAGGCGATGGAGCCGCCGCCGGCCGACCAGCCCACGCCGTAGACGCGGTCCTCGTCCACCGGGTAGTGCGCGCTCACGTACTTGAGCGCCACCTCCACCCCGATCTGCCCCACGATCCAGCCGTACGACTTGTCGTCGAGGCAAGTCACCGCGACCACGAGCCAGCCGCGGGCGTTCGCCTCGTCCGGGATGTCGCTCATGCCGTTGAAGAAGGAGAAGGCCGACAAGCCCCAGCCGTTGAACACCAGGATGAGCGGCAGGTCCGGCCCCGCGGGATCGAAGCCGTACGGGGTCATGATCTGGATGATCTCGACGAAGTTGGTGCCGGTGTAGAAGCCAGAGCCGTCGTCGGTCTTGGGGATGATGACCTGGGTCACGGTGTACGGCCCGGCGCCGCTGTAGATGATCCCGCGCCGGCGCCGCTCGTCGTTTCTGAGGCGCGAACGCTCCGAAGACAGCCGATCCACGTCGCCCATGCCGGTCACGGGTGGCTGCGCGCTCAGGTCAGCCGGGATCGTGAAGACCAGAAGCAGGGCGGCCAGGACTCGTCCGGCGCTCATGCGGAAGACCTCTGGACGGCGGGCGGATCGACGTCCACTCGCGACCGGCAAGCGCCGGCGCCCTGCAAGAATACCCGCGCCCGCCGGAGCGGTCAAACCGCCGCGAGGGCCGTGGCCGAGACAACGAGCGTTCGCACGTTCCTCAGCGGCGCCCCGCTGCGCGCGCCGGCCGCCGAGTCCCCGAGCGGCGCGCCTTCCCCACACGCCGTTCCTCAGGCGCCTCCGGCAGCCCGCGCAGGTACTCCGGGGCAAAGTCCGCGCCGTTCGGCCACACGACCGTGCCCGCGACCGGATCGAGCGTCACTCGGGAGAAGAACTCCGGGTCGCGCAGCGGCTGGAACACGGGTCCGGTCAGCACGGGCAGCAGGTCGACCCGCCGCGTGGCGCCGTCGTTGAATCCGAGAAGCAGGGCGTGGGCACCCACCAGCTTGGCGGACTCGATTCTCAGAATGCGGCGGCGCATGTTGACTCCTCACTTGAGCGGCGGAATTGGTCGCAGATGGCCTTCGCTCGCTGCGTTCGCCCAGGCGTCAAGCAACTCCGCCTCGTGTATTCTAGCCCACTCACGAACCAGGGTCAGCGCGCGGGTCGGAAGTCCACCCTGCAGCACGCGACGGGATAGGATCCCGATCACGCCTTCCCAGCCGGCGTAGATGGCGTAGAAGTGCTGCGGAGCATGGTCCCGGAAGTACATGTAGACCGCAATCCCGTAGAAGTACGAGAGTCTCGGCATTCTGCCCTCACCTTGCAGGTCGATGCCCGCAGCTCGTACCCGCTGTCCTTCGGATGACGGCTTCGCGTCCTCCGACCACCGCTCCTCGTCTCTTCACGCCCGCACACGCGGGCACGAGTCGGATTCTATCCGCAGGCACTTCGCTCCGGCCGCCCTGGCTTCGCCCCATCGCGGCGGCGCCACCGCGAGTTCGAAGTCTGAAGTCCGGAGTCGGAAGCAGTAAGACGGTTCGGCCCGCAGCTGTTTCCCGCCACCCTGCGTGGCGTAGCTGGCGCAGCGAGGATCTGCCATCCCTCGGGAGCCGACCTTCCGCAGCATCCTCGCGGTTCTGCCCGCTCGCGACGCGTCCCCGGGCTCCCTCAGCGCAGGCTGCCGCCCGCAACCCAACTTCAGGAAGGACGCCGTGCCCAGGTGCTCATCCCGTCACGCCGGCGGAGTCACAGGTGTCGCGAGTTCAGACGATTCGCCTGAAAGTCGTGAACTCCAGATGAGCCTCTCCTGCGGAGAGGCTCAACGCACGCGCTTGGCCGGGATCTCCTGGCCGCCCGCGGCCAGGACCAGTCCGCTGACCTCGTTGTCCGCGTTGCGCTCGAAGGCGATGGTCACCTCGCCGACCGTGCGGATGAAGAACCTCGCGTCCGACTCGGCGTACAGCCGCACCCGCTGGCCCCGGTCGACCAGGAAGAGCCGGTCCCCTTCGCGCGCGATCTCCATGCGGTCCCCGGGAGCGATCTCGTACTTGCCGGCGTAGGCCTCCAGCACCGATGGATCGACCGCGACCTCCGGCTTCTCCTCGGCCACGAACTCGTGCTCCCGCGCTGCACGAGCCTCCTCGATCCGGGCCGCAAGACGGCTCAGATCCTCGCCCGCACCGCGGGGCAAAGCCCGCGCGACCGCGGTGCTCCACGCGCGATTCTCGAGGTCGGCGCCAGCGGCGAGCTTCTCCTCGCGAAGCGGTGCGTAGAGTTCCAGACTGGCCCGCAGCAGGGAGCCCTGCTGCAGGGCCGCCGCCTCGTCCGCGCAGAGCGCGGCCCGATCTACCAGCCAGTCGCGATAATCCGCCTCCGCGGGGCAGGGGAAGTCGTCCTGGCCGGAGTCGCCGAGCACGAAGCACAGGGGCTCCAGCCTCTCCTCGACCTCGCCGGCGAGTTCGCCGTCGACAAAGAGCCGCGTCCTGCCCAGAAGGTGCCCGTGGGAGGCGAGCACGCCGTGCCACTCGCCGTTCGCCGCCCCGGCTGGCCCGAGGATCGTCTCGCCATCCACCCCGGTGTAGACCACGCGTCCTTCCAGACCGATGTCGAGCGTCGCGAAGCCGCCGCCCGTCTGGATGGCGGCGATCGCGCCCTCCTGCTCGGCACGGAAGCTCAAGCCGAACGCGAAGGAGTGCATCTCGTCCGCCGGCACGAAGCTGAGAGCAGCGGGATCCTCGCCCTGCCGGAGGGTGACGTGGCCGCTGGCCGCGGGTCTCTCGGGCAGGGGCTTCTTGGCGAGCAGCGCGTCGAACAGGGAAGGAACGACGGCGAAGAACAGCTCCTCGTGGCCGCGGTTGTCGGGGTGGCCCTCGTCGAAGGTGCAACCCTGGACGAAGTGTCCGGCGCCGTCGTCCAGCGCGCCGAGGAAGTTGACGGCCGGGACGCCCCAGCTCTCGATCAGAGAATTCATGCGCTTCAGCGCCGCGTAGTCCTCGGCGTCGTACTCGTCGCAGGGATAGCAGAGACCCACGACCGGTATGCGCCCACCCTCGCGGCAGCGCTCGATGATGCGCGGCAGCTTCGCCGCATAGGCCGCCATGCCGGCGTCCCGGTCCTCCGTCAAGCGCTCGTTGCCCAGGGACAGGCCGATCAGGACGATGCCTGCGCCGGTCGGCTCCAGATCCTGGTCCATGCGCGCCAGCACGTCCGCCGTGCTGTTCCCGGGCACGGAGACGTTGACCACGCGATAGCCCCGACTCTCGAGAAGCCGTCCGAGGCGCGCTGCATAGCCGTTTTCCAGGTCGTGCCTCGCCTGATAGCTGGTCACCCACCCCGCCGCCACCGAGGATCCGAGGACCGCGATGGTGCGCCGCGGCTCCTCCGCTTCGGCTCGGCGAGGCACCGCTCGGGTCGCCTGCAGCGCCCCATCGGCTCCCCGGTATACGAAGCGCGCCCCCTCGAGTTGGCCCGAGCGGCCCCGCTACCACACGACCTGGTCCCTGGAATACGCGTCCCAGACGGTCTCGAACCACTCGTCGCAGCACGGGATCGGGCGGATGTCGACCCAGCGCGCGTGCGGCTCCATGCCCTCGTCCAGGAAGACCTCCTGGATCTTCTGCTGCACGAAGGCGTCCGCAGCGCTCGGCTGGAAACGCCACTCGTCGCCGAAGCCCGCGCACGGCCGCGCGCCCTGCGGGGCGAGCACCAGGCTCGAGCCGCGCGAGCCGCCGCCGTGCTCGAGGAAGTCCTTGATGGCGAAGAGGACGACGCGGTGCGTCAGGCAGAGGTCGCGGGCGATGAAGGCCGCGAGCAGGGCGTGCGGCCCGGACACGCGCATGTCCGCCGCGAGCTTATCCCAGAGCCGCTCCGCGCCCGTGAGCGCCGCGGCCACGCGCGCCGGCCCGCGCGCAATGGCGGCGACCTCGGACATGCGCGCCTGGATCTCGGCGATGACCTCGTTCGGCGTGGGCTCGGCCCCGCTCCCGGCGCGCGTGACGCGGCGCGCGAACTCCAGGCAGCGCTCCACGCGCGGCGCGCTCCACTCGAGGAACTCCTGGAGCGGCGGAGCCGGCTCCGGACAGCGCCGCGCGATGTACTCGGCGGCGCGCGCCGCCCCCACCTGGCCAGCGTTCAGCGCCGCTCCGCCCGGCCGTTTCACGCCGTGCGTGCCGTTCACCTCGCCCACGGGGAAGAGGCGCCCCACGCTCGACTGCCACCACACGTCCCCCCTGAGGCCGCCGTTCATGTGCTGCGCGCACACCGCTATCTCCAGCCGCTCGCGCTCCAAATCGATGCCCTTGCCGCGGAACAGGTCCACGGCCGCCGGGTTCATGGCCAGCAGGCGCTCGATGGGCCGCGCCTGCGTGGCGCGGCTTCGCGCCAGGTACGCGGCCGCTTCCGCGTCGAGCAGGTCGAGCGAAAACGCGGCCCACCCCTCCTTGCCGGCTGGGTTCGCGGTGAAGTCGAGGAACACGCGCCGCCCGCGCTCCCCCGTCTCGCGATAGACCAGGAGGTCGATGAGCGACGAGCCGAAGCCAGCGATCTTGTCGGCGTCGAACGGCCACTGATATCCCTTGCGGAAGATCGCGTTGGCCAATGTCGCCATGTCCGGGAAACACTCGCACAGGAAATCCCGCTCCTCGCCGCCTTCGGCGCCGGTGGAGACATAGCGCGGGATGACCTGCTGGTAGCTGCCGGACATGTTCCAGCGCAGGCCGATCGAGGCCAGTCCGAACTGCATCTCGGTGAGGTTGTTGGCCACGGCGCCGATCTCGAGCCCCAAGCCGAGCGAGCAGATCTGGCTCCCCGGATAGACGGAAGCCGCGTACAGCCCGCCCGGGCCGCCCGTGGCCAGGACGACGTTCGTGGCGTTGAACACCTCGAAGCCGAACGACGGGCCGCCGAGCGCCTCGCGGTTGAGCACGATCGCGCCGCAGGCGCTCCTCCCGCCCGCGTCGTCGCGCGTGAGCAGAGCCACGACCTGGTGACAATCGAACACCTCGATGCCGCGCACGTGCACCTCGCGCCCAAGACACCCGCACATCTGGCGCGAGGTGAGCGGCCCCGCGGACGTGGCGCGCGCGCTCGCGTCGTGGTCCGTGCGATACCCAGGGAAGCCGCCGTGGCGCTCGTGCGGGAAGGGCACGCCCAGGCTGACCAGGTTGAAGAAGGCCGCGGGCGAGCAGAGCGCCTCGACCAGGGCGATGTCGCCGTGCACGCAGCCGCCGGCGAAGAGGTCGCGCGCCATGCGCAGCGGCGAGTCCTCGCGCCCGGCGGCGAGCGAGAGCTTGTAGTAGGTCTGCTTGTCCGAGCCGGCGTTCGCCGACGTGCCCGCGCCCCAACGCTCGGTCACGAGCGCGAGGTCGCGCAGGCCGCGGCGGTGCAGCTCGAGCGCCGCGCACAGCCCGGCCGCGCCGCTGCCAATGACCAGCGTGTTCCCGGAATACACGGGCAGCTCCACCCCGCCGAACCTCGCCGTCGTTTTCGACAAGCCCACGGCCGCTCTCTCCTTTCGATCAGCCTCGAGCGCCTTTCGCCCGCCTGCGCCCGGCGCGCAGCTCCGGCAGGTAGACCTCCCGGTCGCGCACCACGCAGCCGGCCTTGCCTCCGTCCCGCATGATCTGCGAGCAGCGCGAGCAGGCGATGCACAGCTCGCCCTCCTCGAGGCGGCCGCGGCGCGCGAGGCGGCGCGGGAAGTCCGGACAGGCGAAGGCGTTTCGCCCCGCGCCGACGAGCGCCGCCCCGCCCTGCTCCACGACCCCGGCTCCCACGTGCGGGAAGTGCTGGCGCAGCCAGCTGTAGCCCGTGCCGACCACGGGCACATAGGACACGGCGCGCTGCACGCGCGCGCCAGCGCCGATCAGGCGCGCGACACCGGCGAGCGGATGCTCCGGCGGCGCAGCCGCGCCCGCGAGCGCCGCGCCGTACGGCCGGCCAAGGTGCGGCAGGACGCGCGGATGGCCGAGCGTCACGTTGAGCAGCCCGCAGCCCAGCGCGCCGAGCCGGCGCGCCAGCTCCTCGGCCTCGGCGAGGTCCGGCTCTTCCGGCCTCTCGCGATCGGCGCCGAAGCCGAAGGGATAGGGGAAGCCGTCCCAGGCGTTCATGCGGCACGCGAGGAGCAGATGCGGAAGGCGCGCGCCGATGCGCTCGATCGTCTCGCACAGGAAGCGCGTGCGGTTCTCGAAGGAGCCGCCGTAGCGCGAATCCGGGCGCGCGTGCGCGCCGAGCAGCTCGGAGAGCAAGTAGCCGTGGCACGCTTTCACGTCCACGCCGTCGAAGCCGGCGGCCGCGGCGCATTCCGCCGCCATCAAGAAGTCGTCCTGCAGCCGGTCCAGCTCCTCGTCCGTGACGAGCGCGCGGCCGGGAGGAAGGCCGAGCGCCTCATCCAGCAGCGGATGGTGCCGCGCGATGACTGGCGCCGGCCGGCCGGCTGCGTCGCGCCGCCAGCGCCCGGCGTGCGTGAGCTGCAGGATGAGCAGCACTTCCTGCGGGCCGCCCTGCGGCGCGCGCGCCGCGCAGCGCGTCTCCTCCACGAGCTGGCGGAAGCGGCCAACGGTCTCCTGGCCGATGCAGAGCTGGCGCGGATTCGAGCGCGCGTCCGGCCGCACCGCGGTCGCCTCGAACCAGATGAGAGCAGAGCCTCCGGCGGCGAAGCGGGCGTAGCGGCGCGTGGTGAGTTCCCCCGGCGATCCGCAAGGCTCGCCGTCGCAGCCCTCCATGGGCGGGAGGGCGCAGCGGTTGGCGAAGCGCCGCCCGCTGGCCACGAACGGCTCGAGCAAAACTTGGGCCCCGGCGGCATACGGGATCTCGACCTCGAGACGCGAGGCCTCGGCGAGCAGCGCGTCCCGGTCGGCATAGGGAAAGGACTTCATCGCGGGCAAAGCACAATCAGGGCGGCGCCGGCGGCGCGCCGCGCTCCTTCAGCCAGGCGAGGAACTTGCGTATCCACTGCTCGTGGCCGCGGTCGCTCGGCTCATAGTAGGTCTTCTCGACCCCGAGATAGTCCTGGTCGACCCAGCCGCGCGGCGCGTCGTGCGCGTAGCGGTAGCCCTCGCCGTGGCCGAGCTGGCGCGCGCCGCCGTAATGGCCGTCGCGCAGGTGCTTCGGCACCGGCACGGTGCGCTGGTTCTTCACGTCGTCCATGGCCTGCCACACGGCGCGCGCCGAGGCGTTCGACTTGGGAGAGCACGCCATGTAGATCGCGGCCTGGGCGAGGGTGAGCTGGCACTCGGGCAGGCCGACGCGCTCGGTGATCTCGCACGCCGCGGCCGCCACCGAGAGCGCGCGCGGATCGGCGTTGCCGATGTCCTCGGAGGCGAGGATGGCGATGCGCCGCGCGATGAAGCGCGGGTCCTCCCCGGCGACGAGCATGCGCGCCAGCCAGTAGACCGCGGCGTCCGGATCGCTGCCGCGCATGGACTTGATGAAGGCCGAGGCCGCGTCGTAGTGGTCGTCGCCCGTGGCGTCGTAGCGCAGCGCCTTCCTCTGGATCGACTCCTCGGCAGTCGCCAGGTCGATGACCGCCTTGCCGCCGGCCGCGGTGCTGGAGAGCACCGCGATCTCGAGCGCCGTGAGCGCGCGCCGCGCGTCGCCGTCGCACAGGCGCGCCCAGTGCGCGAGCGCGTCCGCCGCGACCTCGACCTCGAGGCGGCCGTAGCCGCGCTCCGGGTCGGCGAGCGCGCGGCGCATGAGCACGAGCACGTCCTCTTCCGCGAGCGGCTCGAACTGGAAAATCTGCGAGCGGCTCACGAGAGCGCTGTTCACCGCGAAGAACGGGTTCTCGGTGGTGGCGCCGATGAGAGTGATCACGCCGCGCTCCACGTCGCCAAGCAGCACGTCCTGCTGGTTCCTGGTGAAGCGGTGGATCTCGTCGAGAAAGAGGATGGTGCCGCGCCCCTTCGCCCCGAGGCGGCCTGCCGCCTCGTCGAGGATGGCGCGGATCTCCTTCACGCCGATCGAGGCGGCGTTGGCGCGCTCGAAGTGGCGCTGGGTGGCGCCGGCGATCACCTCGGCAAGCGCGGTCTTGCCCGTGCCAGGCGGCCCGTAGAAGATGACGCTGGTGATGCGGTCGGCCTCGAGCATGCGGCGCAAGAGCTTGCCAGGCCCGAGGAAGTGCTCTTGGCCCACGAACTCGGCCAGCGCACGCGGCCGCATGCGCAGCGCCAGCGGCTCGGCGCGGCCGAGGTTCTGCTCGCGGCTCTCGGCGAAGAGATCCTCCATCGGAGAAGACCACCCGCGGCGGCGTTCCGCGCCGTTTCGGCTGGAACGTACCTGGACGCGTTTCGCTTAGAGTGTACCGGCCGCGCGCGGCCCGGAAGACCCGGAGTCCTGTTCCGATGAGATACGCCCTTCTCCTCGTCCTGGCGGCCTGCACTCTCTTGCCGCGGCACGCGCCGCAGCGGTCCCCGCTGCCCGATTCCCTCGCGGTCTTCCTCATGAACGAGCACCATCCGGCCATGTCGCCCGTGCTCTACACGCACGCGCGGCACGTGGATCCGGCGGTGATGGGCAGGCAAATGGCCTGCGCCGAGTGCCACCACACGCTGAAGGAGCGCCCGGACGAAATCCCGGCAAGCTGCGGCGACTGCCATCCGCAAGCTCTCGAAGCCGGGGAGCACGACGAGAGCCTGCCGCATGACGAGGCCCAGCCGCCCGACCTCTGAGCGGCGATCCATAAGGTGTGCAGGTCCTGCCACACCATCCCCGCCAACCCTGACCAGGACGGCGTGATGACGGATTGCGCCGAGTGTCACCTGCCCAAGCGCGGCGCTCCGTCCGTCCGCGCGCTCCTTCCGGCCGGCCGCATTCGCCCCACCTATGTGTTCGACTCGTCGGTGCCCGAAACCGAGAAGAGCGCCTGGATCGAGGCGTTCCGCGCGGGCCTCGACGTGTACCAGGTCGCCGCGGTCGAGCTGCCGGGGGGAGGAGCGGTCCCGGCGAGGATCGAGGTGTCGCTCGACATGGGCGAGGGGCAGACCGACACGGGCGCCGCCTTCCTCGCGGCGCGCGCCCGCGCCGTGCTTCACCTTCACCGGGTCCGCGTCGAGGTCGAGAGCCCTCCGGTGGTGGGAACGGAACGGGGGGAGGTCGCGCGCTCCGCCCTGGCCGACGTGGCCGAGCGGCTGTCCGACGCGATCGGCCCGTAGCGCGCCCGCGCCGTTCGTCCATCTTCTGGACTGCGGCCTGCGGCGAGCACTCCGGCCGCGGCGCGGTTCCGGCCGACCAACGCAAGAAACTGCGTCAACATTGGCCGGGGTCCGTGCGTAGAATGCGGAGCTTTGTCGTACCCGGCGGCAGCGCGCAGCCCCAAGTCGTTTCAGCGCAAGGGCGGCGAAACCGCTTCAGGCGGCATGCACGTTGCTTGACCGGGTCGAGACTGGAAGGAAACATCCGGCAGCGTCGGGTCTGGCGTTGTCGCTTTCCAAGGGTCAGCACATGTCCACTTCGCAACCCATGATCGAGGCTGCGGGGCTCACGAAGTACTTCGGGGGCTTCCTGGCCATAGAGAACGTCTCGTTCAAGGTAGGCGCGGGCGAGGTGGTCGCCTTCCTCGGCCCGAACGGCGCCGGGAAGTCGACCACGATGAGGATCCTCGCCGGCTACCTGGCGCCGAGCGCGGGCACGGCCCGGATCGCGGGCCTGGACGTGTTCCAGCACCGCCTGGCCACGAGCCGCAAGGTCGGCTTCCTCCCGGAGAACGGGCCGCTCTACCCGGAGATGACGCCGCGCGAGCTGCTCGGCTTCTTCGCCGAGGCGCGGGCCCTGCAGGGCGCGCACGCGCGCCAACGGCTCGGCGCGGTGGTCGAGCAGTGCGCGCTCCAGGGCGTGCTCGACAAGCCGATCCGCAAGCTCTCGCGCGGCTACCGCCAGCGCGTCGGCATGGCGCACGTGCTGCTGCATGAGCCCGAGGTGCTCATCATGGACGAGCCGACCTCGGGCCTCGACCCCAACCAGATCCTGCACGTGCGCGACACCATCCGCCGGATCGGCGAGACCAAGACGATCCTCCTCTCGACGCACATCCTGCAGGAGGTGGAAGCCGTCGCCAGCCGCGTCATCCTCATCAGCGGCGGCAGGATCGTGTTCGACGGCACGCCGGGCGAGCTGCGCCAGAAGGGCGGCGGGAACCTGGACTCCGCTTTCCACACGTTGACGGGAGCCGCATGACGATGTTCAACCCCGTTGCGCGCGCCATCTTCAAGCGCGATCTCCAGCGCTGGTTCGGCAACCCGACCGGCTACGTCTTCATCACGCTCTTCGTCCTCCTGGCCACGGCAGCGCTCTTCTGGCCCAACCACTTCTTCCAGAAGAACCTCGCCAACCTGGACACGCTGAACAGCTGGTTCCCGCTGCTCCTGCTGTTCTTCATCCCGGCCGTGACCATGAGCGTCTGGGCGGGAGAACGCAGCGAGGGGACCGACGAGCTGCTCTTCACCCTGCCCGCGACCGACACGCAGATCGTGCTCGGCAAGTTCCTGGCGGCAGCCGGCATCTACACCGTGGCCCTGGCCTTCACCCTGCCTCTCCTCGTCCTGCTCGAGTACCTCGGCGACCCGGACTGGGGGTTGATGCTCGCCAACTACTTCGGCTTCTGGCTCTTCGGCCTCGTGCTCATCAGCGCCGGCATGGTCGGGTCGCAGCTCTCCGACAACCTCACCGTGGCCTTCATCCTCGGGGCCATCCTCTGCGGGCTGGTGGTGATGGCCGAGACGTTCATCCAGGGAATCCTGCCGGATCTGGGACGCGCCCTCGCCGGCCTCGGCCCGGTGGCGCAGTTCCACGAGATCGCGCGCGGCGTCTGCTCCCTCTCGTCCCTGCTGCTCTTCGCCGGGCTGATCCTCGCCTTCCTCTACCTTAATCTGCTGCTCCTGTCGCGGCGCCTGTGGCGGCGCGGCGAGCTGCAGGGACCGCACCGCAGCGCGCGCCTCGCCTGCATCCTGGTCTCGACGATCGCGATCACCGCCCTCGGGGCGAACTTTGGCGCGCGCGCCGACCTGACCAGCGAGCAGGTCCACTCCCTCTCGGACGAGACCGCCGCTCTGATCGAAGCGCTGCCCGCGGACCGCACGGTGAACATCACCGCCTATGTCTCGCCCGACGTTCCCGCCTCGTACGTGCGCACGCGCCGCACCCTGCTCGACCTCTTGCGCCAGTACGACATCCTCGGCGGCGACCGCGTGCGCACGCGCGTGGTCGAGACCGAGCGCTTCTCCGACGCGGCGCGCGAGGCCGAGAAGAACTTCGGCATCAACTTCGAGACGCGCTTCATCGAGGAGGAAGGGCGCACGCGCAGCGAGGACCTCTACCTGGGGCTGGCCTTCACCTGCGGCATCGAGGAGGTCGTGATTCCCTTCCTCGACATCGGGCTGCCGGTCGAGTACGAGCTGACGCGTTCGCTGCGCGTCGTGGGCAGCGCCCAGCGCCGGAAGGTCGGCATCCTCGACAACGACGCCAAGGTGTTCGGCGGCTTCGACTTCCAGGCCAGGCGCCAGGACGCCCAGTGGGAGGTGGTGCGCGAGCTGGAGCTGCAGTACGACGTCGAGCGCGTCGATCCCAAGTCCGACTACCCGTCCGGCCTGGACGTGCTCATCGCGGTCATGCCCTCGTCCCTGGTGCAGGAAGAGCTGGACCGCTTGGCCCAGTACGTCGGCGCCGGCCACCCGGCGCTCCTCATCGACGACCCCTTCCCGGCGTTCGACCCGAGCCTCGGTCCGGGCGAGCCCAAGGGCGGGCAGCGCAACCCCTTCATGCAGGATCAGCCGCCGCCCGAGCCCAAGGGCGACATCCGCCGCTTCCTGCGCAACCTGGACATCGAGTGGAGCTACTCGATGGGCGGCGCCATGGGCGGCATGTTCGGCGGCCAGGCCGGGCCCGCGCCCATGATCGCCTGGGACATGTACAACCCGCATCCGCAGTTCCAGTGGGAGCCCGAGATGGTATTCATCTCGGCCGCCACCGGCCCGACCGCGTTCAACTCGGACGAGCTCGTCACCTCCGGCCTGCAGGAGATCGTCGCGATCTTCGGCGGCTGCGTGGAGGAGGGCGCGCAGCCGGACGTGGCCTTCACGCCGCTCCTCAGGACGAGCAAGATCTCCGGCGTGATCGCGCCGCACGAGGTCTTCATGGTCGACCCCTTCTTCGGCGCGCGCTCGCTCAACCCGCGCCGCCTGCACCGCCCGCTGCCGCGCGAGAAGACCGTCGCCTGCCGCGTGCGCGGCAAGGCGTCGGCCACGGCGGAGCGCGGCTTCGACGTCATCTTCCTCGCGGACGCGGACATGGTCTCCAGCCAGTTCTTCGAGATCCGGCGCCGCGGCATCGAGAACCTCTCCCTGGACAACGTCGCCTTCCTCTTGAACTGCGTGGACGAGCTGGCCGGGGACGATAGCTTCATCGAGCTGCGCAAGCGCCGGCCGGTGCACCGCACCCTCACGCACATCGAGGACCAGGAGGAGCAGTTCGACGAGAAGTGGCTCGCCGAGAAGGAGAAGGCCGAAGGCGAGGCCGACGCGCGCCTGGCCGAGGCGCAGCAGCGGCTCGACGAGCGCGTGGCCGAGGTCGAGAACCGCGCCGACCTGGACGAGCAGTCCAAGGAGATCCAAAAGGAGAGCATCCGCGAGGTCGAGCAGCGCCGCCTCGACGTGCAGAAGGCGGCCATCGAGGACCAGAAGAGCCGCTCGCTCGAGGTCGCGCTCGCGGACAAGATGCGCTCCGAGGACAAGATCCGCGACTTCTACCGCGTGGGTTCGGTGATCATCACGCCGCTGCCGGCCGTGCTGGTCGGGATCCTCACTTTGTTGCGCCGCAGGAGGCGCGAGAGCGAGACGACTCGAACCGCCCAAGGAGGTGCGGCATGAACAGCATCGTCAAGAGCGGAGTCTACGCCGCGGTCACGATCGTGCTGGTCCTGGCCGCGGTCCTGACCGTGCCCGGCCTCAACGAGCCGGAGTTCTACAGCGACCAGGGCGAGGAGTTCTTCCCCGAGTTCACCGAGCCCGGCGCGGCCACCGCCCTCGAGGTGGTCGCGTTCGAGGAGGCCACGGCCGAGCTCAAGCCCTTCCGCGTCGAGTTCAAGGAGAACCGCTGGACCATCCCCTCGCACCACGGCTACCCGGCGGACGCCAAGGAGCGCATGGCGGAGTCGGCGGGCATGCTCATCGGCCTCCGCAAGGCGTCGGTGCGCTCGGACGACTCGGCCGACCACGCTCTCTTCGGAGTGCTCGATCCGAGCGAGAGCGGCCTGGAGGAGAAGGGCTACGGCACGCTCATCAAGTTCGAGGACAAGGGCGGGAACGCGCTCGCCGCGCTCATCGTCGGCAAGGAGGTCGAGGGCAAGACCAACACGCGCTACGTGCGCGTGCCGGACAAGAAGCGCACCTACACGGCCGAGCTGCCCATCATGCCGTCGACCAAGTTCGAGGACTGGATCGAGACCGACCTGCTGGACGTCTCCTCGTACGACGTCGAGCGGCTCGTGTTCGACAACTACTCGATCGACGAGGTCAACGGCACGCGCGTCCCCGGGGAGCTCATCGTCGCGAGCAAGAAGGACTACAAGTGGTCGGTCGAGGGGCTCGCCGAGAATGAAGAGGTCGACGAGACCGGGCTGAGCGACGTGACGACCTCCCTTGGCAGCCTCGCTATCGTCGGCGTCCGGCCCAAGCCGGCCGGCCTCTCGCGCGACCTGACGCGCGCCGAAGGGATCGAGCTGACCGCGCAGTCCATTCTGTCGCTGCGTTCGCGCGGCTTCTTCGTCGCGAGCGACGGGCACCTCTACTCCAACGAGGGCGACCTGGAGGTGTGCGGCAAGGACGGCGTGCGCCACACGCTGCGCTTCGGCGAGATCCTCTACGGAGCGGGTGAGGAGGTCACCGCGGGCACGGCGGAGGAGGAAGAGAAGACGGAGGAGCCTGCGCCGGAAGGCGCCGGCCAGGCGGAAGGCGCCGCGCCGGAAGGCGGCGCGGAAGGCGCGGCGGAGGGCGACAAGGCATCGCTCGCGGCGCACCGCTACCTGATGGTCACCGCCGCGTTCGACGAGAGCCTGCTCGCCAAGCCCGAAGGCGAGCCGCTGCCCCAGGAGGAGCTGGACAAGCGCCGCCAGGCGCGCGATGCCATCGAGAAGGTCGCGGCCGCGGTCACCTCTTTCCGCGAGAAGAACGAGCAGAAGCTGCCCGAGTCGCTGGCCCTGCTCACACAAGGCGAGACGCCGCTCCTCGAGGCGCTGCCGCAGGACCCGTGGCAGCACGACCTGGTCCTCGTTCCCAAGGACGACGGCTTCGCGGTGAAGAGCCTCGGCGCCGACGGCCAGGAAGGCGGCGAGGGCGCAAACCACGACGTCAGCTCCGACGACTGGAAGCACGAGGACGACCTGAAGAAGCTCGCCAGCGACATGGAGCAGCACGACAAGAAGGTCGAGGACGGCCAAAAGGCGGCCAAGAAGCTCATGGAGCGCTTCGCGCCCTGGTACTACGTCATCGACGACGCGTCGTTCAAGAAGCTGCACAAGGCCCGCGCCGAGCTGGTCAAGGAGAAGACGCCCGTCGAGGAGGAGAAGGCCGGCGAGCCCGAAGAGGGCGAGGTTCACGAGGACGCCGGAGAGGGCGATGACGCTGAAGGCACGGACGAGGAGGACAAGGAAGAGGACGGCGCGAGCGGCGGCGATCCGGTGAAGGAGGACGGCGGGCGCTGACGAGCGGCCGAGAGAGCGCGCGGCCGCAAGAGGCAGGAACCAGAGGCGGCGCGCGCTCGTAGAAAGGGCATGGACCGTGTTCCCGCGGCCCGTGCCGGGGTGCTATCCTGCGTGACAATGCTCATGCGCTGGCTCTTGATCCTGGTCGCATTGCTGACCCCTGCCGCGCCGGTCGCGCCGGCGTGGGCGGCGCGCCGCGCGGAAAGCTGCTGCGGCGGCGGGGGCGCGATCTGCCGCTGTTGCGCGAGCGCGCATTTGGCGCCGGGCGCGCACCCGATCGCCCGGAAGCCGCACCGCTGCCCATGCACCGAGCCGGCCGAGGCCCCGCCCTTTCACCCCTTCACGGCGCTGATCGCGCCCGAGGCCCCGCACGGGCCTGATTTCGGCCTGCCGCCGCATCCTCCGGTCGTCGAGCGGGTTTCGGCCGGCGCTCCCGGCCTCGACCTGATTCCCGCGTTCGGCCTGCCGCCGCCTCCGCCGGCCGGCCTGCCCGTCCTCTACTGCTCCTTCCTCTGCTGAGACCTCGCGCTCGGTGTGAGGGCCGCCACGCTCCGCGCCCGCGGACAGACGGCGGCCTTGTCCCATTCCGCAGTCAGCGAGGTCTTCTTCCATGCAACAGACACTCTTGGGGCGGCCGCCCCTTGCGGCCGCCGTGCTGCTCGCCTTGACGCTCGCCGCGTGCACCAGCATTCCCGATGACGAGCTGGCGCGGCTTCAGGCCTTCGAGCGCGACCTGCGCGACGCGCCGCAGGTGGACGCGGAGCGCGCCTATGCGCTGGCGGAGGTGCAGGAGATCGCCATCCGGCGCCAGCCCGGCCTGCACGCCCTCTTCCACCGCTATAAGGCGGCCCTGCAGGAGATCATCCTGGCGGGCGCGCTCGACGATCCCCAGGTCCAGTTCGGCTACTTCGTCGAGGGCATCGACGACTGGAAAGGCGGGATCGCGCAGACCTTCCCCTTCTGGGGCAAGCGCGGCCTGCGCGCCGAGGTCGCCCTGCACGAGGCGCAGGAATTGCGCGAGAGCCTGGTGGAGCAGCGCCTGGCCGTGGCGCGCGACGCGGCGCGCGCCTACTGGGACCTCTTCTATATCGATCGAGCGCGCGGCGTCATCGCCCGGCAGATCGAGCTCTTGGAGCAGCTCGCCGGCTCGATCGAGGCGCGGCTCGCCACGGGCCGGGCGTCGCGCGCCGACCTCCTGACGGTGCTGATGGACCTGGCTCGGCAGAGCACGGAGGCGAAGAACCTCGACAAGCACGAGTGCGAGGCGCGCGGCCGCCTGAACGCCCTGCTCGACCGCGGCGCGGCCGAGCCGTGCCGTTTCTCCTTCCCGGGCGCGGGCGCCCTCGAGCTGTCGGCCAGCGCGGCGATCGAGTTGATCCAGCGCGCCCGGGAGTTCGGCCCGGTGCGCGTGAGCGCGCACCGCGTACTGCGCCGCGAGTCGTCGGTCAGCCTGGCGCGGCTCGGCTACTTCCCGGACTTCAGCGTGGGCTACGAGTACATCGACATCGAGCAGCCGGACAGCCCGGCGGGCATGCCCGAGCCGGACAAGCCCGAGGATCCGCAGATCCTGGGCGTGGGCTTCAACCTGCCGCTCTGGTGGAACAAGAACAAGGCGCGCGTGGAGCAGGCAAAGGGCCTGCTCGAGGCGGAGCGGGCGTCGCGGCGCCAGCTCATCCGCGACGCGGAAGCGGCGGCGCTCGGGGCCATCTCGCGGGCCTTCGAGGCCGAGGAGAACCGCGTCCTCTACGAGGAGCGGCTCCTTCCCCAGGCGCAGGAGCGGCTGCGGCTCTCCGAGCAGGAGTACGTCACCGGGCGCGTCGATCTCGACCGGCTGATCGACGCCGAGCGCGACGTGCTCGCGCTCGACCTGATGAGGGCGCGGGCCGTCGCCGATCGCGAGAGCGCCCTCGCCGAGCTGGACTACCTCACGGCCGGGGGACTGGGGCGCCTGCCGCGCGCGCGGCCGGCCGGCGCGGAGGACACGGCCGAGGCCAACGCGCTGGACGGCGCGCCTGCCCAAGAAGAGAAGCCTGGAGTCGAGCCATGAAGACGCTGAAGAACTTCCTTTCCCTCGTGCTCGTGGCGGCGGCCTTCTGGGCCGGCTGGAAGTTCGGGCCCGATCGCGCCGGCAGCGCGGCGCGCCCCGAGGCCGCGCCGGCCGCGGGCGAGCCGCTCTTCACCTGCTCCATGCATCCCACGGTGCGCCTGCCCAAGGGCAGCAAGTGCCCGATCTGCTTCATGGACCTCATCCCGGTCGAGAGCAGCGGCGACTCGGACGAGGCTCCGCGCCGGCTCACCATGACCGCGGCCGGCCGCGCGCTCGCCGAGATCGAGACCGCGCTCGTGGAGCGGAGGAACGTGGCGCTCGAGGTGCGCATGGTCGGCAAGGTGGACTTCGACGAGACGCGCGTCAGCTCCATCACCGCCTGGGTGCCGGGGCGTCTCGTGCGCCTCTTCGTCGACTACACCGGCGTGCCGGTGATCGCGGGCGACCACATGGTCGAGATCTACAGCCCGGCGCTCTTGACCGCCCAGCAGGAACTGCTGCAGGCGCTGCGCGCGCTCGCGGAACGGCCGGATGACCGCTTCGCCGGCCTGGCGCTCCAGGCGGCGCGCGAGAAGCTGACCCTCTGGGGCTTAAGCGCGGCGCAACTGCAGGAGATCGAGGGCAAGGCCGAGCCTTCCAACACCATCACCATCCTCGCGCCCGCGAGCGGCATCGTCGTGAAGAAGAACGGCCTCGAGGGCATGTACGTCGAGGAGGGCACCGAGATCTACACCATCGCGGACGTGAGCCGCGTCTGGGTCAAGCTCGACGCCTACGAGTCGGACCTCGCCTGGCTCAGGCTCGGCCAGCAAGTGGAGTTCGAGGCCGAGGCCTACCCGGGCGAGCCGTTCATTGGGCGCATCGGCTTCATCGACCCGTTGCTCGACCAGCGCACGCGCTCGGTGAAAGTGCGCGTCAACGTGCCGAACGAGGCCGGGCGCCTCAAGCCGGGCATGTTCGTGCGTGCGCTGGCGCGCGCCGAGCTGACCGCGAGCGGAGGAGTGCGCGGCTCCTTTCTCGCGGGCAAGTGGATCTGCCCCATGCACCCGGATGACATCGCGGAACAGGCCGGAGCATGCAGCCAGTGCGGCATGCCGCTCGTCACCGCCGCCTCGCTCGGCTACGCGGGCGATGCGGAAGGCGCCGAGCCGCCGCTCGTCGTCCCGGCAAGCGCGCCGCTCTTCACCGGCAGGCGCGCCGTGGTCTACGTCGAGGTCGCGGGCGAGCGGCCGGCGTACGAAGGGAGGGTCGTGGTCCTCGGCCCGCGCGCGGGCGACGACTACCTGGTGCACGAGGGCCTGCGCGCCGGGGAACGCGTGGTGGTCCACGGCGCCTTCAAGATCGACAGCGAGCTGCAGATCAGGGCCAAGCCATCGATGATGTCGCTCGCGGAGGGCGAGCCGGTGAAGACGCCGGCCGTCGCGCTCGAGGTGCCGGGCGCTTTCCGCGAGAGCCTCGTCGCGGCGCTCGAACACTACCTGCTGCTCTCGGACGCCCTGGCCGCGGATGACGCGGCCGCCGCGGCGCGCGCCGCCTCCGCCCTGCAGCAGGCGCTCGCGGCGCTCGACGCCGCGGCACTCGCGGGCGAGGCGCGCGCCGCGTGGGCCAAGGACCTTGCGACCCTGGCGGCCGGAGCCGCCCAGACCGTGGCCGCGGGGCAGGAGATCGAGGAGCAGCGCAAGGGCTACTTGGTGCTCTCCGAAGCGTTGCCGGACGTGTTCACGCGCTACCAGCCGGTTCTCGCGGGCGAGATCCACCACTTCTTCTGTCCCATGGCTTTCGCCAACCGCGGCGCCGCCTGGTACCAGCGCCCCGCGCAGCTTGCGAACCCATACTTCGGCGCGGCCATGCTGCGCTGCGGCAGCGAGATCAAGGAGCCGTGACATGAGCGAGCCGCGCTCCTTGCTCGACCGCGCCATGCGCTTCTGCCTGGAGAACAAGTTCGTCGCCGTTCTCCTCACGCTCTTCACCGTGCTCGGCGGTCTGGTCGTCGCGCCGTTCGATTGGGACCTCGGCCACTTGCCGCGCGCGCCGGTCGCGGTCGACGCCATCCCCGACACCGGCGACAACCAGCAGATCGTGTTCTCCGCCTGGCCGGGACGCTCGCCGCAGGACGTCGAGAACCAGGTCACCTATCCGCTGACCGCCGCGCTGCTCGGCGTGCCCGGCGTCCATTCGGTGCGCAGCACCTCGATGCTCGGCTTCTCCACGATCTTCATCATCTTCGCCGAGGACATCGAGTTCTACTGGTCGCGCTCGCGCATCCTGGAGAAGCTCAACAGCCTGCCCGCGGGCACGCTGCCCGAGGGCGTACAGCCGGCGCTCGGCCCGGACGCCACGGTGCTGGGGCAGGTCTTCTGGTACACGCTCGAGGGGCGCGACGAGCAGGGGGAGCCGGCGCCGGGCTTCGGGCCGGAGGAGCTGCGCTCCATCCAGGACTGGCAGGTGCGCTACGCGCTCGCCGCGGCGGAGGGGGTGAGCGAAGTGGCGCCGGTGGGCGGCTTCGTGCGCGAGTACCAGGTCGACGTCGACCCGGACGCCATGCGCGCCTACGGCGTGACGCTCGCCGAGGTGTACGAGGCCGTGCGCCTCTCCAACATCGACGTCGGTGCACGCACGATCGAGATCAACCAGGTCGAGTACGTGGTGCGCGGCCTCGGCTTTTTGAAGAGCGTCGCGGACCTGGAGAACGCCGTCATCAAGTCGCGGGACGACGTGCCGGTGTACGTGAAGAACGTGGCGCGCGTGTCGACCGGACCGGCGCTGCGCCGCGGCGCGCTCGACAAGGACGGCGCCGAGGCGGTGGGCGGCGTGGTCGTGGTGCGCTTCGGCGCCAACCCGCTGCAGGTCATCAAGAACGTGCGGGCCAAGATCGCGGAGGTCGCGCCCGGACTGCCGAAGAAGGTCCTGCCGGACGGCCGCGTCTCGCAGGTGACGATCGTACCCTTCTACGACCGCACCGGCCTCATCCACGAGACGCTGGACACGCTGAACGAGGCCATCGAGCAGCAGATCATTGTCACCGTGATCGTCGTGCTGGTCATGGTCGCGCACCTGCGCAGTTCCCTGCTCATCTCGGCGCTCTTTCCATTGACGGTGCTGCTCTGCTTCATCGGCATGAAGTGGCTCGGCATCGACGCCAACATCGTCTCCCTGTCGGGCATCGCCATCGCCATTGGCACCATAGACGACGTCGGCATCGTGCTCTGCGAGAACATGCTGCGCCACCTGGATGACCGCAGGAAGAAGGGGGGGGCGCTCACCTACCGGGATGCCCTCGAGGTCGTCGCGCGCGGCTCGTCCGAGGTCGGCGGCGCGGTGCTCACGGCCATCGCGACCACGGTCGTCAGCTTCCTGCCGGTCTTCGCCATGACCGGCGCCGAGGGCAAGCTGTTCAAGCCGCTGGCCTGGACCAAGACGCTGACGCTGCTCGGCTCGGTGGTCATCGGCCTGGCGCTCATCCCGCCGTTCGCCCACGTGCTCTTTGCCGGGCGCATCCGCTGGAGCGTGCTGCGCCGCGCCGTTGCCGTCTTGTTCGTGGCCGCGGGCGTCTGGTGCGGCTTCCGGCTCGAGGCCTGGGTCGGCGTGGCCGTGCTCGTCGCCGGCGTCTGGATGCTGGCCGCGCCGCTCCTGCCCGAAGCAGCGCGCAGGGCCGTGTCGTTCGGGGCCAACTACGCGGTCGCCGCCCTGGTCGCCGTGTTCCTGGCCAAGGACTGGGCGCCGCTCGGCCACGAGGCCGGCGTGGCCAGGAACCTCCTGTTCGCGGCCGTGCTCATCGTTGGCATCCTCCTCTTCTTCCGCCTCTTCCTCCTGGTCTACGAGCCGGTGCTGCGCTGGGCGCTCAACCACAAGCTGCTCTTCCTGCTCCTGCCCGCTTCGATCCTCCTCTTCGGCGCGACGGCCTGGCTGGGCTACGACACGCTCTTCGGCTTCCTGCCGCGGCGCGTGCACGAGACCCGAGCCGCGGTCTGGGCGCGCCACGCCCTGCCCGGGCTCGGCCGCGAGTTCATGCCGCCGCTCGAGGAGGGTTCGTTCCTGTGGATGCCGACCACGATGCCGCACGCGTCGCTCGGCGAAGCCCTGGACGCGCTGCAGAAGCAGGACATGGCGTTCTCGGCCATTCCCGAGGTGGAGACCGTGGTCGGCAAGATCGGCCGCGTGGAAAGCGCCATCGACCCGGCGCCCGTGTCCATGGTCGAGACGCTGATCACCTACAAGCCGGAATACGTCATCGGGGAGGACGGCAAGCGCGTGCGCCAGTGGCGCGACGAGATCCGAAGCCCACGCGACATCTGGGACGAGATCGTGAAGGCCGGCGCGATCCCGGGCAGCACCAGCGCGCCCTACCTGCAGCCCATCGAGACGCGGCGCATCATGCTTCAGTCCGGCATGCGCGCCGTCATGGGAGTGAAGGTCCGCGGCCAGGACCTCGCGGCGGTCGAGAAGGCCTGCCTCGACATCGAGCGGCTCTTGAAGGAGGTCCCGTCGGTCGACGCCCGCACCGTCCTCCCCGACCGCCTCGTCGGCAAGCCGTACCTCGAGATCGACATCGACCGCGCCGCGATCGCGCGCTACGGCGTGCACCTGCAGATGGTCCAAGACGTCATCGAGGTCGCCATCGGCGGCAAACCCGTCACCATGACGGTCGAGGGGCGCGAGCGCTATCCAGTGCGCGTGCGCTATCAGCGCGAGCTGCGCGACTCGGTCGAGGCCCTGGAGCGCATCCTGGTGCCGGCCAACGAGGACGCGCAGATCCCCCTCGCGCAGCTCGCCGAGATCCGCTACGTGCGCGGGCCGGAGATGATCAAGAGCGAGGACACATTCCTCGTGGGCTACGTCACCTTCGACAAGAGGCCCGGATTCGCCGAGGTCGATGTCGTCGAGCACTGCGCCCAGCACCTGAAGACGGCACGCGAGCGCGGGGACCTCGACTTGCCCGCCGGAATGTCGTACGCCTTCGCCGGCTCTTACGAGAACCAGGTGCACGCGAGCCGCACTCTCTCCGTGGTCCTGCCGGCGGCGCTGTTCATCATCCTCTTCATCCTCTACCTGCACTTCCGCTCGCTGGCGCACGCCTGCCTCGTCTTCTCCAGCGTCTTCGTGGCCTGGGCCGGCGGCTTCATCCTGCTCTGGCTCTACGGCCGCGAGGGCTTCCTCGACTTCGACGTGCTCGGTGTCAACATGGCCGAGCTCTTCCAGGTGCATCCGATCAACCTGAGCGTCGCGGTCTGGGTCGGCTTCCTCGCGCTGTTTGGCATCTGCACCGACGACAACGTGCTGATGTCGACCTACCTGCAGCAGAGCTTCGCCGAGAGCCGGCCCACGACCCGGGAGGAGATCCGCGAGGCGGTCGTCGCCGCGGGCAAGCGCCGCATCCGCCCCTGCCTCATGACCACGGCGACCACCCTGCTCGCGCTGCTGCCGGTGATGACCTCTCAGGGCCGTGGCTCCGACGTGATGGTGCCGATGGCGCTTCCATCGTTCGGAGGCTTGACCATCGAGACGATCACGCTCTTCGTCGTGCCGGTGGTCTACTGCCTGGTGATGGAGCTGCGCGCCGGCCGCGCGGCCCGGGCACCCTGATCATGCGCGTGCTGGAGCTGTACTGCGGCATCGGCGGGTGCGCCGCCGCGCTCGACGGCGTGGCGGACGTGACGCTCGCGGTGGACACGAACCGCCGGGCGCTCGCGGTCTACGGCAGGAACTTCGCCCATCCGGCCGCGGCGCGGTCCATCGAGGGCGTGGGCGCGGAGGAGCTGCTTCGCCTGAACGCGGACCTGTGGTGGATGTCGCCGCCCTGCCAGCCCTACACGCGCCGCGGCCTCCGGCGCGATCTCGACGATCCGCGCGCCGCGTCGTTCGTCGCCCTGCTCGAGCGCATCCGCGAGGTGGGGCCCCGCTACGTGGCGCTCGAGAACGTGCCCGAGTTCGCGGACTCGCGCGCCTGCGCGCGCCTCCGCGGCGTCCTCGAGCAGTGCGGCTATCAGGCGCGCACCCTGCTGCTCTGCCCGAGCGAGCTCGGCATGCCGAACCGCAGGCGGCGCTTCTATCTCGTGGCTGGCCTCGAGCCGCTTCTGCCCTGGCCGGCCTTGACCGGCGAGAAGCGCCTGCGCCTCGTGGACGCCCTCGATCCGCACCCGGATCCCTCGCTCTGGCTCGCGCCCGACATCGTGCGGCGCTACGAGCACGCCCTCGACCGCGTCGACCCTTCCGACCCGGCCGCGCGCACGAGCTGCTTCACCGCCTCCTACGGCCGTGCCATCATCCGCAGCGGCTCCTACCTGCTCACTCCCCGCGGACTCCGGCGCTTCTCGCCCGCCGAGATCCTCCGCCTCCTGGGCTTTCCCTCCAGGTACACCCTGCCCCCAGACCTCACGGACGAGCAAGCCTGGCCGCTCGCCGGCAACAGCCTCTCGGTCCCGGCCGTGCGCTATGTCCTGTCGGCCCTGCCGCCCGCGGCTACTTGATCACCTCCCTCGCTCGCGCCCGCAGGCCATCGACGATGTCCAGGTACTCCACCAATCCTCCCTTTTCGACCACCATCTCGCGGATCATGTCTCCACTGTCCAGTGACTCCCTCGCCTTCTCCGCTTCGCCGAGCCCCTGGTAGGCCCTGGCAAGAACGTACCGATCCATCGCCTCGTAGACCAGGCCCCACCTGTCGTTCCGCAGGATGCGTTCACTCCTGAGCGCCCGCCGAACGCGGCTCCGCTCCTCCAGCGCCTGCTGCGCCGAGTCCCGCGCTTCCCCTGGCCTGCCGCGCACCAAGCAGGCGGCTCCTCTTGCGCTGAGGACGACCGGAGGCCGAGGTCCCAGCGAGTATGAGCCATTGGCTGCAGCGTAGAGGTCCCATTGCGTCCTCTCTAGATCCCCGCTCGACACCGCGGCCGGAAGCGCGGCGACGAGCACGCAACCCATGGCCAGGTCATGTGGATGGACCACCGCACCAACCAGCCGACACAGGTGATCTGCCAGCCCCCTCCAATCCTCCTCCCGCGCTGCAATGCGCGCGAGCATCAACTGCGCGGAGGCAAACCTCTGGTCGTGCTCCAGCGCACCAGCGCCGCTCCCCTTCGCCCTTGCGGCATGATCTCTCGCTTCGTCCAACCGATTCAGGGCGAGAGACATCTCGGCAAGGGCAAGGTGAACGTAGACGTCGTCCGGCCGGAGCTTCTCCGCCTCCACGAGATACGACCGACTTTGCTCCCAATCCCCCGCACGTGCCTCCAGAGTGCCCAGGGCGCAGTAGACGTTCTGCGTCCTGCCGTCGCCCGGCCTCGCCAGGGCCTTCCCCAGCGCGCTGCGCGCCTGCGCGTCGTTGTGCAGCAGAAGCTGCACCTGGCCCAGGGTCGTGAAGAAGATCTGCGGTGCCTCGTGGTTGAAGCACTGCCCAGCTTGATTCAGGAAGCCCAGCGCGTCCACCAGAGATAAGGCGTCGCCGTAGGATCGAGCGTAGAAGAACTTGACACGACCGCACAGGAGCAGCGCGACGGCTCCCGTGGCGCTCCTTTCAGTGAATCGTCCAAGGTCGTGCAGAGCCAGTGCGTAGTCCGCCCGCTCGCCCCCCTTGTACAGGCTTCCGGCCGACCCGATGACCGTCGCGAAGCGCGCCAGGGGATGGAGGAGATTGAATCGGATCCCCCCGGGCGACACATCGTACCCCACGTCGTGGTCCAGGAGCACTTCTTCTCCGTTCGTCGCCGGCGCGCGCGCCTGGCTCAGGTGCTCCTTTGCCTCGCGCAACAATGCTTCCCGCTCCTCGCGGTCATCTTCGCCCGTCATCCGCATCGCCCGCTGCGCCTTGAGGTAACCCAGGATCCATGAAGCGTCCTTCCCCAGTGTGTCGGCAGACCGCCCGCTATCTCGCAGACCCGCCTCGAGGTCCTCGATGACCCCGTCCACCTGGCTCGGATCCTCCTCCATCTGCCTCGCGGCGCACACGGCCCGGAGGACTCGCCGTGCCAAGAGGTTCTCCAGGAGTCCGAGCCAACTCTCCACGACCGATGCGGACACGGCCCAGCACTCGAGACCAAGGAACTCGGCCTTCTGCGCGTGAGGCGGCGCCCGGAGCATCACGAGCGCCACGGAGCTGATCGCAAGCATGGCAATGATCAAGGCGGCGTGCAGGTGGGTGACGCGTGGGGCGAGGAACCGGCGCAGATCGGCGGCGAGTTCCTCCATCGACCCGTAGCAGCGCTTCCGATCCCTTCTGAGGGCCCGCTGGCAGATGCATCTCAAACGGCGGTCCAGGCGCCGCCTCGCGTCCGGCCCGGGGGACAGGTCGCCTCGCTCGATGGACGAGAGGACGGAGTTCCGGTCCTGGCCGCGAAAGGGCCGGCAACCGTGAAGAGCCTCGTACAGGCAGACACCGAGGGACCAGATGGCGGTCCGGTGGTCGATCTCGCCGCCCCGAAGCTGTTCGGGCGACATGTACTCGGGCGTGCCGGAACGGCGCGAGATCCGTTGTTCCCGAGCAGCTGGCCTGCCGTGCAGCGCGAGGCCGAAGTCGGTGATCTTGGGGTTGTCCTGGGCGTCCAGCAGGATGTTGGCCGGCTTCACGTCCCGATGCACGACGCCGTTCTGGTGTGCGTAGGCCAGGGCCCCCGCCACTTTCTCGAAGATGGAGGCCAGACGACGCACGGCCGCACGGCCTACCGGCCCGCTTCGACCAGACTCGTCGATCAGCTCGGCCAAGGTCCGCCCGGAGGGGACTAGCTCCTCGGCGATCCACCAGGTGCCCCCGTGCTCGAAAACGTCGTAGACCGTGACGACGCACGGATGCGGATGTTCGAGGCGCGCCAGGGCGCGAGCCTCGTCAAGCACGCGTTCCTCCCGATCGCCGGACATGACGCTGGGGCCACGCGGAGTCTTGAGCGCCACCGGGCGGCGCAAGTCCATGTCCTCCGCCTCGAAGACGCATCCCATGCCGCCTTCACCGACGAGCCGCACGACGCGGTACTTGCCCACGACTCGCCGCGGGTCGAGGCCACCAGGAGCCGCGTCCCCGAGCGCGGAGCCGCTCGCGCCCCCTTCCGCCAGGGAATCAAGAAGGTGCCTCAGGAACGGCCCGCATGCGGCGAGGCGCGGAGTCGTCTCCGGGTCTGCGACGAGGGAGCCCCCCTCGTCGATGCTGGCCAAGAGTTCCTCTCGCAGCGACGGCTCCAGACTCAGGAGGAAGCGATCGCGCTCCGCGCCCTCAAGTTCCAGCGCACGGACCAGGGCCTCCGTCGTCTCGCCGTCCCTTTCGCCAGCCATGTCATCTCTGCCCGCCGAACGACCGCAGCTCGCGCTGCAGGCGACCCTCCGCCTTGACGATGTAGCCCTTCACCGTGCTCTCGGCGACGCTCAAGTCGCCCGCGATCTCGGGAATGGTCCAACCGGCCAGTCGGAGCATGATCGCCTTGAAATGCCGCGGCCGCGCCTCCTCCAGTCGCTCAAGGGCCTGTCGAACCGCGAGCAGGTCCACGGGCTCGGGCCGCCTCTCCGGGAAGCTCGAACTCAGCGGGACCCTCGCCAAGAGCCTGCGGCTCCTGTCGTAGTCGTAGATGACTCCCCGAACCGTCAGCATGGCGTGGGCGACGAAGTGGCTCTTGTCGCGCCAAGAGGGGTTCCTGCGGCGCTTCAGCCTCACGTACACAGACTGGACGACGTCCTCGCCCGACAGGGTATGCCCGCGCCGCCCGCCGCGCATCCGCTCGCGCGCCACGCGAAGAACGTCGTTCCAGATTCCGGGGAACCACTTGTCGACGAGATCGCCGCACTCGTCAACAGCTCGGGCGGACATGGATCTCCTTCCTATCGGACGCGCAAATCCCTGCCATTCACTGGATAACATCCGTCCAGAGAGGCACCTCAATAGTGCACGCCGCAGACCCTCTTGTCAAGGTCCGCCGCGCCGGCGCAGCGCCCCCGTAGGCGCCTGCCGCAGCGGCTCCACTCCGGCCTGCCCCCAGCCTCCCGTCCCCTCGAGACTCCGAGCCTCGGCCCTTCGGCGAGTCCGCATGCCGGGGATGCCGGGTCGATCCAGGTCCGCGCAAGTCCTTCCGACCGGGGTTGCTCCGGTGTCCGGGCCTTCTCCCGTGGGGAAGCTCGCCAGAATCACTCGGCCGTGCGCGGCTTCCCCTTCGCTTATGCAAGCGGTGGCCTCTGAAGCACATTCGCGCGGAGCAGTGCCATACCGGAAGACCGGCGGCGAATCGTGACGCCGCTCGGCGTGGACCCGGTCCGCGGCAGACCCATCCGTCGTAAGGAGAAGATCATGAAAGCTGCGCCGACTCTGTTTGCCCTCGCCCTCGTGTCGTCCATTGCTCGGGGCGGCGTGTGGTACGTCGACCACGACAACTGCCCGGGTCCCGGCAGCGGCTCGAAAGAGGACCCGTTCTGCAGCATCGGTCAGGCCATTAGCGTCGCTGCCTACCGGGATCTGGTTCTTGTCGCACCGGGCCTGTATCACGAATCGCTGGTCATCGAGAACGTCACGCTCCGGAGCGATCGAGACTTGGATCCCGCCACCGTCGACACTTCGCCGTACGACACGATCATCGACGGCAGCACGACCGCCCTGTCGCCCACACTCTGGTGCCTGGGCAGCCGCAGCACCGTTCTGGAGGGGTTCACGATCCGCGGCGGGACGGGCATGTGGCTGCTGAGCCACCCATACCTGGAAGCACTCGGCCGGGGCGGCGGGATCCTCTCCTTCGGGTCTCCGACGATTCGAGGCAACATCATCCGCGACAACGACCTCAGGCAGAACGTGGGATCCGTCAACAGAGCTTGGGGCGCAGGCATCTTCTGCAACGCGGGCTCTCCCCTGATTCAGAACAACGTCTTCTACCGCAACACCACCGCGTACGATCCCTCTGCCGGAGGCATGGGGTACGGCGGAGGCCTCTGCTGCGACGCGGGCGCGGCGCCGACGATCATCAACAACACCTTCTGCGAGAACGCGGCCACCTCCGGCGGCGGCATCTGGTGCGAGGCAGGTGCCTCCCCGGTGATCGTGAACACGATCCTCTGGAAGAACGACGCGGCCAACGGCCCGGAGATCGAGGATCCCTTCCTCTGCTCCTCCGTGACCTTCTGCAACGTGCGCGGCGGCTGGCCAGGGCGAGGCAACATCCACGCTCTGCCGGCGTTCGTCGAGCCTGCGGCCGGCGACTTCCACCTGCTCAGCTTCTCGCCCTGCCGCGACGCTGGTCTGGATCTCGGTGGACCGGCCCCGCCGAGCACCGACTTCGAAGGCGATCCGCGCTCCGCGACCGACATCGGAGCGGACGAGTTCCACGCGCACCTCTACTTCACCGGCGACCCGTCTCCGGGCGCCACGCTGGCCGCGAAGATCACCGGAACTCCAGGAGCTTCGCCTGTGCTGCTCGCCATGGGCTCAGGCGTGCTGCAGCAGCCAACGGCCCTGCCTCCCTACCTCGGCTCCTGGTGGCTCGACGGACCTTACGTGTTCATCGTGCTCGGGCCCATGCCGGCCGCAGGGTGCACCACCCTTGGCCTGCTGCTGCCCGTGAGTCCGCCGAGCTACTGCGTACCGCTGCAGGCGATCGTCCGCGAGCAGATCACGAATCCTTGCATCATCCACGCGAAGTAGCCGGCCTCGAGCACGCCGCCGCCTGGGACGCTCACTCCCAGAGAACACGCCCCGCGACCGTGACGCCGCGGGAGGTCATCTCGGCCACGGCCGAGGCGACGGGCGATCGGCCGCCGAAGGCGGCGGAACGTGCGTAGTTCGAGGCGCGTGCGCCGCACAGGCTGAGGTCCACGACCATGCGCAGGCCGCTCTCGCCGAAGCAACGGAGCACGTCGATCGCGGACACGCGCACGCAGCTATTGAGCGTGCATCCCCCGAGCACGAGCGTCTGGCGGCCGCGCCGCAGAAGCCCCTCCACCCACTCCGCGAAGCCGTTGGTTGGCGGCCAGAGCACGCTGTTCCCGGGCTTGACGAAGTAGGACTGATCCGAGCAGAGGACGCGAGCGACGGCCTCGTCCCACTCGTAGCTGTCCGGCGGGAAAGGACAGCGGGTGAACATCACCTCGGTTGGGGGCGCACGGCTGCCGAGCAGCCTTGCGCAGTTCGCGAAGGCTCTGCGAAGCGGCAGAACCTCGGCCTCGGCCTCCGCGCCGATCGAGCGCATCCACGCTCCGCGCGTGAACGAGACCTGCGGATCGATGAGCAGGAGCGCGGCCTGATCGCGCGAGACGCGCTCGTGCCCCGCGGATTCCTCCACGCTCCGCGCCAGCGAGGCGAGGCCGTCCTCCTCCGGTTCGTTGGGAAAGAACGCCGCCCTGCGCAGGACGCTCTCCGGCGCAACGCCGCGCAGCACCTCGCCGAACGGACCATGCGGGTCGCGCGCCATGCGCTCGAGAGCTGCGCCAAAGGCATCCCGCGGCAGCGGCGCGCGGCTGGTCAGGAAGTCCAGAACGGCGTAGAGCTGCGCTTCCGGCCAGTCCCATCCCAGGCGCCGCGCCGCTGCGCCGAGATCGGCCCGCGACAGCCGGCCGTCCGCGTCGAGGTCGAGCGCGTCGAAGAGTGCATCAACGGTCATGCGAGTCCTTACGAGCATCGCCAGTCGGGGCTGCCCTGTCAATTGCGCCCGCGGCCCGGCGGCGCGCGCGCCCGCTGATAGGATGGCACGCTCCCCGGCGCGGAACCCGAACAGCCCGGACGGAGGCGCACGCCATCCTCATCCTCTTCGACATCGACGAGACGCTCCTCTCCTGCCTCGACGCCGTGCGCCCGGCGATCCTCCAGGCCGCGGCGCAGGCCATGGGTGCAGAAGTGCGTCTCATCTCGCAGCCGTGGCGCTTCGCCGGATCGCTCGACCCTCTCATCTGGCGCGCGCTCTGCGAGGAGAACGGCTTCGCGGACGCGGACGCGCGCGAGGAGTCCTTCCGTCTCGGCTATTGCGAGCGCCTCGCCATCCACCTGAGCCGGCCCGGCGCCGCGCGCCTCCTTCCCGGCGTCCCGGACTTGCTCTCGACGCTCGAGCAGGACCCGCGGGTGGTGCTCGGCCTTCTCACCGGGAACTTCCCCGAGGTCGCGCGGCTCAAGCTTCGCGCCGCGGGCCTCGACCCGGAGCGCTTCCCGGTGGGCGCCTTCGGCACGGACGGCGCCACGCGCCGCGACCTGCCCGTTGCGGCGCTGCGGAAGTACGTCGAGCGCGCCGGCGCGGCTCTCCCTCCCGGGAGCGTCGTGATCGTCGGCGACACGCCGCGCGACGTGGACTGCGCCCGCGCGAACGGCTGCCGCTCGCTCGCGGTGGCCACGGGCAGCTCGTCCCTCGCGGACCTGGCCGCGGCCGGGGCCGACCTGGCGGTGCCGGATCTCCGCGACACCCAGTCCCTCGCGGCCTGGCTCCTACGCTGAGCCGGCCGCGCGCTTCTCCGCCGCAGCGGCCCCCGCAAGGCAGTGCATCGGTTAGCATGTCGTTTCCGCCTGGCGCCTACCGAGGAGGCCTACCCATGCCGCACCGCCGGCTTGTCGCACTGCCCCTGCTGTCCCTTCTCGCTTTCGCCGCCCTGCACGCGCTCGCCGCCGCACAGCCGGCCGAGGAGGCCACGCCACCGGCGCCGGCCGACGACCTCACCAAGGCCCCGGCGGAGGTGGTCATCAAGCGGGAGCTCAAGGTCTATGAGCAGGTCTTCCAGCGCCGCCTGGCCATGCACTTCCTGCGCGACGACGCCGCCGCGCGTGACGCGCTTCTCGCCGACCTCGACCCCTCGTCGGCTTCCTCGATCCGCCAGCTCGCCGCGGACGAGTCGTCCTTCAGGAACCTCGACTACCACTTCGTGGAGAAGCGGCGCAACTGCGAGCAGCGCGTCCTCGCCCGGCTGCGCACCGACGGCTTCGAGGGAATCGAGGACCTGCTCGAGGTGGTCAAGGACAAGAAGTTCCCCGAGTCGGCCGCGTTCGCCGACCTCCTCAACATCGTCGAGATGAACTTCCGCTACGCCCTGCGCAAGGGGCTGATCAGCGACGCGGAGTTCGCCAAGGACGCGGCGGCGCGCTTCACCAGCGAGACGGTGCGGGTCAACGGCACGGCCGGCCACGCGCTCGGCGAGCTGGCGCGCGAGATGTGGAAGGACAAGAAGGGGGAGGACTTCCCGGTGTGGTGGTTCGATCCTTCCTCCGGCCCCATCTCCTACGAGTTCGGCGCCGTGCCTGAGGCGCCGGGCTGGCCTCTCGTCGACCTGAACTCGGCGAGCCTCGAGGATCTCGGCGGCATCCCCAACGTCGAGAGCGAGATCGCCGAGGCCATCGTCAAGTACGCGCAGAAGGACGGCTTCCAGGGGCCCGAGGAGCTGCGCCTGGTGAAGGAGGTGCCGGCCCACCTCGTCCTGCCGCTCAAGACCCTGACGCTCGCCTCGCACGCCGCGAAGCGCAAGCGCTGGACGGTCATGGTCTACCTGGACGCCGCCAACAACCTGGAGCCGATGGGCATCAAGGACCTGAACGAGATGGAGAAGGTCGGCTCGACGCGCGACGTGAACATCGTCGTCGAGATGGTCCGCTACCAGGGCCGCGAGGAGAAGCCGCGCGTCAACGACGCGTACTTCCACAATCCCTACACCGAACGCGAGCGCGAGTTCTACATCGGCCTGAGCAACGAACCGGGCACCGAGCGCTACTACGTGCTCAAGGACGACGACATGACGCTGGTGCAGTCGGTCCTCAAGAACAATGCCGGCGAGACCGACGCGGGCCGGCCCGAGCACCTCACCAACTTCGGGCGCTGGGCCGTCGAGCACTACCCCGCTGACCACTACGCGCTGGTCATCTGGGACCACGGCGCGGGGTGGACGGGCGTCTCCTATGACGACAACACGCGCCACGGCCTCGACCTGCCCGACGTGCGCACGGCGCTCGAGGGCATCACCGCGGCGCTCGCGCCGGACGGCAAGCAGCGCATCGACATCCTCGACTTCGACGCCTGCCTGATGGCGACGCTCGAGGTCGCCTACGAGCTGAAGGACACCGTCGACTTCCTGCTCGCCTCGCAGGAGAGCGAGCCCGGAGACGGCATGCCCTACGACGACTACCTGGAATGGCTGGTGACCTACCCCGAGGCGCCGCCGGTCTCCTTCGCCAAGGCCATGGTCGACCGCTACGTGCGCTCCTATGCCCCGCGCGGCTCCCAGGCCTTCGGCGACTGGTCCGGCTTCGGCGAGACCAAGTCGGCGCTGCGCCTCGCGAAAGCCGGCGAAATGAAGACCGCGGTGGAGGAGGTCGCCGCGCTCTTGCTCAAGCGCGAGGACCTGCTCGGCGCGGCGACCGAGGAGGTGCTCGGCGACGCGCGGCGCTTCGGCCGCCTGGTCGACATCCAGGACTTCTTCACCAAGCTCGCCGAGCGCGAGAAGGCAGACCTGGAGCTGAAGGCCGCGGTCGAGAAGGCGAACGACCTGATCGGTTACCCGACCACCTCCTACAAGCTCGTGAACGAGGTGATCATCAAGCGCCGCTCCCCGGGCAGCGTCATCTGGGGGTACAACGGCTGGCAGAGCCCCGGCCGCGGCGCGGCGCCGTACGTGCATCGTTCCCGCTTCGCGAAGACGCCCTTGACCGGCCCGGACGAGCGCGGCAACTACGTGGCGCACATCACCTTCCCGCCCATGCTGGCCAACCCGAAGACCGGACAGGCGGAGGCGGTCAAGGAGATCAACTACCGCTTCGAGGACGAGACGGAGAAGCGCACCATCAAGGACTTCGAGAACGTCTTCGTCACGACCGACTTCCCCGGCGACGGCCTGGTCGTGGCGGAAGGACACATGGTGAGCAACAACCGCTCGCACGGCATCTCGCTCTACTTCCCCGCCTACCTGGGCTTCGACAAGGAGTACCTCAAGCTGCGCTTCGCCGCGGACTCGAACTGGACGAGGCTCTGCGAGAAGTTCCCCCTCAAGAAGATCGAGGAACCCAAGGAGGTGGCGCTCCTCGGCGTCCACCACGCCACGAAGAAGGACCGCGACGCGCTGGGGGCGGTCGACGTCAGGGAGGAGTTCCGGAAGCGCGTGCGCACGCACGACTTCTCCTTGCTGCTGCGCCAGGACCTGGAGAAGCTCGGGATCGCCTGCGACGTCGTGCCGGACCCGCAGCCCTACGGCGAGGACTGGCCGGGGATGATCCGCCTCTGGCAGGACGGCGTCGTCATTGCCGACAATCACGCGGGCATCTCCCCTGGCGGCATCAACCCCTACTCGTACCTCTCCTCCTCGTACTCCCGGGGGCCGTCCATCTCCGGCCCTGACGGCCGCACGCTGCTGCGCTACCTGAGGAGCGGCGGCCGCCTGCTGCTCGGCTGCCCGGACGCGGCCGCGCGGATCTGGGACACGCCGCTGTACCGCGACACGCTCGGCCTCGAGTACGGCATGAGGTGGAACCGCTCCCTGCGCTTCCGCGTGCTCGGCGAGCGCGGCCAGGACGGGCCCGTGCTCGAAATCGAGCCCGCGTACAAGGGCGGCTCGATCGTCACCTTCACCGGCGGTCCGGACGTTCGGCCGCTGTGCGTGCTGGAGGAAAGCGGGCAGATGATCGGGGCGCGTATCGAGCGCACCGACGCGGAGACGGGCGCGACCTACCGTGCCGTGGTGCTCGGCTTCTACCTGGCCGACGTCAAGGGGGACGAGGAGCGCCTGGCGCTCCTGAAGGAGGCCATGGCCTTCCTCAGGCCCGCTGAGAGCCCG
>JACQZJ010000016.1:0-28709 GCA_016213895.1 Planctomycetota bacterium
GACCGCGGCGGCGAGCGTGGCGGCGAGCGCGGCGGCGAGCGTAGCGGTGACCGCGGCGGTGACCGCGGCGGCGAGCGCGGCGGCGAGCGTGGCGGCGAGCGTGGCGGCGAACGACCGCCTCGCGACGTGCGCCCCGAGCGCGGGGGCGAGCGGTGGCCGCGCGAGGACCGCGGCGGCCGCGAGGGAATCGAGGGCAGGCCCTCCCGCCGGGGTCCCCGCGAGGAGCGGAACGGCTTCCGGCCCGAAGGACGCGGTGAGCGTCCCGAAGGACGTGGTGAGCGCCCCGATCGCCCCGAGCGCGGGCGCTTCGAGCGCGGCGGCGGCCGCGACGCAGGGCCGGAGCGCGGCCCGCGCGGCGAGCGCGGCGGCCGGGGCGAGCGCGAGCCTCGGGAGGGCCGTGAGTTCCGCGAGGAGCGCGGCTTCGGTGACGAGCGCGGCCCGCGCGAGGAGCGCGAGGGCCGCAGGGGCCGCGGGCCTCGCGACGAGGACGAGCGCGCTCCGCTCCCCGGGGAGCAGAAGTTCGAGAGCGAGCCTGACGAGTTCCCCGACGACGTGAACGGCAACGAGCTGGACATGGACCTGGAGGAGCCGGGCGAGGAAATCGCGGACCTCGACCGCGACGACCTCGCGACGGACGCCGAGGAAGCGGAGGGCGAGGACGAGCTGGAGGCGGGGGAGGAGCCGCCCCTGGATCGCCCGGATCCTGGCGACAGGTCGCGCGGCGGCCGCCGGGGCCGTCGCGGCCGCGGGCGCGGTCCGCGCGGAGGCGGCGGAGGCGGCGGAGGCGGTGGACGGCCAGGCCCGCGGCGGTGAGCGCGTCGCGCGCGCAACGCGGTCGAGTCCTCGAGCCGGCGCGGCGCACGTGGGTTCTTGCCCTCGTGCTCTGCGCCGGCTGCGCGGCAGAGGTCGAGCCCCTGCCCATGCTTTTGTCCGCGCCTCCCTTGCCCGAGTCCGGCCGGGTCGTGGATGTCTCTCAACCGGCGGGCGCGGCGGACCCATCCTCTTTCGAGGGGCCGCCGCTCTCGCTGGATGAGCGGCACTCGACCGTGGTGCGGGCACCCTCCTGCCTGATCGCAGGCGGGCGCGCCGCCGACGCCATCGACTGCGGCGACCTCATCGGTCCGGCCGTGATCATCGACCTGCGGGAGAGGGTCGCGGCCGATCCGGACGCGGCGCTCACGGCGGAGGACCTCCAGGAGCACGAAAGGCGCCACGGGCCCATCCCGGGAGGCGCCTTCGTCCTCCTCTGCTCAGGCTGGGACCAGTACCACGCCGAGCCCGAGCACTACCGGAACCGCGGCCAGGACGGGGCCTGCCACTTCCCCGGCTTCGCCGCTGGCGCGGCCGAGTTCCTGGTCCGGGAGCGGGACATCCGGGCGGTGGGGGTGGACACGCCGTCCATCAGCCAGGGCATCGACGCCTCAGGCAGCGCCTTGCGCATCTTCCTCGCGGCCGGGAAATACGGCATCGAGAACCTGCGCGGTCTCGAGCGCCTCCCTGCCCAGGGTGCGACGCTCGTCGTCGCGCCCTTGCCGCGGGCCGGAGAGTCCTCCGCGCCCGCGCGCGTGCTGGCGGTCCTGCCGCGCTCCCAGGGTTGAGCACCTCCTCTGGCGCGCGGGGTTCCTGCTCAGCCGCCGCGCCCGGGATGACGATAGAGGACGGGATTCCTCGTCTCTGGCAGAGAACCCATGACCGAGGCCGCCGTCACCACCGTCCGCGTGGTCGATGAGGATCAGGGCGATCTGGACGACGCCCTGATCACGACCAGCCGCGACAACCTGATCCTCTCCTGGAACAACGGGGCCGAGACCTTGACCGGCTACCGGGCGCACGAGGTCATCGGCAAGAACATCGCCTTCCTCTTCCCGTCCAAACACCGGGAGGTCGACGCCCTGAACGCGCGCGACGCCATCTCGGGCGTGGCGGTGCAGAACAGCGTGGTCAAGGCCCTGCGCCGCGACGGAGAGCTGGTCTCGCTGATCTACGCGGTCACGCCCATGCTCGACCGCGAGGACCGGGTCGTCGGCCTGCTCAGGATCTGCAAGGACATCTCCGCCTTCAAGACCGCGCAGGCCGAGCTGAGGCGGGCGCTGCGCCAGCTGCAGCGCATGGACCGCGTCGAGGACGGCGTGCTCAAGGCCATGTCCGCGGGCGCAGGGAGCGAGCGCGCGCCGGGCCGCCAGCCCCTGGAGACCGCGGCGCCGGGGAGCCCGTCGGACCGCGAGGGCTTCCTGCGCATCCTCTGCGACGAATGCCGCGTCATCGCCGGCTTGCTGCAGGAGATCAACGCCCTGCTGCGCGCGCGCTGACCTTGGTCCATGCCGTGCGGCCGCCCTCCCGGCCCGGGATGCGCGTCACTGGCCGCGGCTTTTCACGACCAGCGTGTAGAGCTCTCCCACGTCCGCCACCACGCCGACCGGGTGCTCGACTCCGTCGAGGCGCGGCAGGTTCTTGTCCGGGGGCGGGAGGCCCGACCGCGCCGCGGCCTGCGCCTCCGGCGCGGCCGCCTGCGGCGTGGAGAGCATGCGCATGACCGAGAGCGGGGCGTCGGGGAAGCCGACGCAGAGCAGCGAGACCAGCCGCTTGCGCTCGTCGTCCGAGAGCGGACCGGCCGCGAGCGCCGCGTTCACCTGGAACAGCAGGGCGCTGCTCGCCAGGCTTTCGAAGACCGCCGCCCGCGCCTGGAGGGCGCGCGCGCGGGCCGCGGGATCGGACGTGGCGAGGAAGTCGGTGTTGGCGGCGCTCCATGCTTCCAGGCGAGCCGCGTCCCAGCCGCCGAAGGACAGGTGCTCGGCGGCGAACATCTGCAGGTAGCGGTCGAACAGCGGCAGGCTGCGCTTCGGCAGCAGCGTCCTGGACCAATCGATGCCCGCGGCGGCGGCGAGCAGGCCGATCAGCCGGCGCTCCATGAAGACGCGCGCGCTCTGCCCCGGATCCCCCCCCGCCAGCGCCACCAGCTCCGCCTCGCGCTCCACGGCTCGCGCCTCGAGGTCGACCGCGGCGGAGAGGCTCTCGCCGCGCAGCTGCTCGAGCGGCCTCTCGTCCCCGGCGCGCACCAGCTCGCGCGGCACGAGCAGGAACGCGTCTTCGACGCCCTGCGGCTCCGCCGGCGCGACCTGCAGCGCGGCAAAGAGCGCGAACGCGGGCATGAGGCCCGGGATCATGTTGCGATCTCCGCGAGCAGGCTTCCCTCCGCGTCCGGCAGCGCGCAGCCGAGCACCGCGGCGGCCGTGACCCCCACGTCGACCTGCTGGCGCCGCTCCGTGACCACCAGGCCGCTGCGGGCGCCCGCGCCGGCAGCGACCAGGAAGACGCGGCGGTGGGCCGGGTCCGCGAAGGGCTCGAGGTGGCGGTCGATGCGCTCGTCGCCGCGCCCGCAGTCGCTGGTCACGAGCAGCAGGGTGCGGCCGCGGTAGTAGGGATCGGTCTCGAGGAACCTCCACAGCATGTGCACGTGGATGTCGATCTGCTTGACCGCCGCGGCGTAGGAGCGCCAGGCGCCGCGATGGGCGAGATCGGGCGTGGAAAACGCGATGACCGCCAGGTCGGGGCGGTAGGACGCCAGGGCGCGGAGCGCCAGGTCGGCGAGCCAGTGGTCGGCGTCCTCGGGCGGCACGTAGGGCCGGTCCGCGAGCAGGCGGTCGACGAGGGCGGCGTGGATCACGGGCGCAAGCTCCGGAACTTCCGGGACCACGCTCGCGAGGTCTTCCTTGACCGCGGCCTCGAAGTTCCTGCGCTTGAGATCCGGCGAAACGGGCGTAGGGCCGACTCGCGCCACGATGCGGGCGAGGCGGTCGTTGGCCATGGCCACGTGCGGCGTGCTGCCGAGGGACGGGTCGCCGGAGATGCTCGCCGCGCGCGCGGCCGCTCCTTCGCGGCCGAAGGTCAGCGCGCAGAACGGCGCGCCGTAAGACGGATGGCTCGACTGGTCGGGCGTGCCGGCCGCCAGCGCCTTCATGCGCGGCGCGCCGCGCGCGCGGCGGAATACTTCGAACAGGGTCGGCGCGGCGGAGAGCTCCCGCACGTTCTCCGCGCCCTTGCCGTTGTCGTCGAGGCGCGCGCCGTAGCGGCCGGTAAGCAGGTAGAGCGTGGCCGCGTCGTGGCGCGTCAGGTGGTCGTTCCACATTTCCGCGAAGAGCGTCCCGGACTCGGAGAGATGGCGCAAGTGCGGCGCAAGGCAGGAGTTCTGGTCAGCGAAGACGTCGCGGAAGCGCACCCCGCCGCCGAAGCGGACGAGCACGACGCGCTTTGCCGCGGGCCTGAGGATCGCGGGCGCGGAGCATGCCGCGAGAAGCGGCGCGAGCGCTGCTCCCGCTGCCTGCCCGGCGGCGCGCTTGAGGAAGGCGCGGCGGTCGAGCGCTCGCATCTGCCCCCGTGTCTGCGCCCGCTGCTTCGCCATGGCCGGATTCTAGCTGTGCGCCCTTCCGCAAGCGACGGTGGCGCTTCCCTTTCCCCCGGGCGGCCGTTAGCATGAGCCGCCTTTGTCGGCGCATTCCAGGTCGGGATGTGCCGGTCCCGACGAGCGGATCGCCCGACCAGGAGACTGAGAAGCCATGGCGCGCAACTACCGGAAGATCAAGAAGGCGAATCACGGCAAGCGCCCCTGCTGCGGCAACCTCCAGCGCAAGCGCAAGAGCAAGTTCCGCAGCTGACGCCGCCCGCGCTCGGGCGCGGCGTCACTTTCGCGCGTTCGACAAGTACGCGCCGAGGAACTGCTCCTTCCAGGCGGAGTAGTTCCGCTCCTCGATCGCGCGCCGCGCGCCCGCCATGAGCCGCTGATAGAAGCGCAGGTTGTGGATGCTCGCGAGCATCACGCCGAGCAGCTCCCGCGCCTGGAACAGGTGGTGCAAGTAGGCGCGCGTGAAGCCCGCGCAGGCGTGGCAGTCGCAGGACGGGTCGATGGGGAAGGCGTCGCGGCGGAAGCGCCGGCTGTCGATGCGGATCCTGCCGCGCGTGGTGAAGAGGGTGCCGCCGCGGCCGAAGCGCGTGGGGATGATGCAGTCGAAGATGTCCATGCCGCGCTCGATCGACTCGAGGATGTCCTCGGGCAGGCCCACGCCCATCAGGTAGCGCACGCGCGGAGCGGGCAGGTGCGGCTCGGTGAAGCCCACGACCTTCTTCAGGTTCTCGAGGCCCTCGCCCACCGAGACGCCGCCGATCGCCAGGCCGGAGAACGGCAGGGCGGAAAGCGCCCGGGCGCAGCGCGCGCGCAGGTCCTCGTACACGCCGCCCTGGACGATGCCGAAGAGGTGCTGCCCGGCGCGCGCGTGCGCCGCGAGGCAGCGCTCGGCCCAGCGGATGGTGCGCTCCACCGACGCGGCGGCGTAGGAGCGCTCCGCCGGAAAGGGGATGCACTCGTCGAAGACCATGGCGACGTCCGCGCCCAGCGCCTGCTGGATCTCCATGGAGCGCTCGGGCGTGAGCAGCACGCGCTCGCCCGAGACCTCGTAGCGGAAGCGCACGCCCTCCTCGGAGACCTCGCGTCCCGGGAGCGAGAACACCTGGAAGCCGCCGCTGTCGGTGAGGATCGGGCCGCTGAAGCCCATGAAGCGGTGCAGGCCGCCGAGACGCTCCACCAGGGTTTCGCCCGGCTGGATCGCCAGGTGGTAGGTGTTGGCGAGCACCATCTCCGCGCCGGTCTCGCGCACGTCGCGCGGCAGCATGGCCTTGATCGTGGCCGCGGTGCCGACCGGCATGAAGGCGGGAGTCTCGACCGTGCCGTGCGGGAGCGTCAAGCGGCCGCGCCGCGCGCGCGTCGCACCGTCGGCGGAGAGCAGCGCGAAGGGGTTCGCGCCGCCGCGGCCGTCTGCTTCAGACTTCACGCAGCAGTCCGCGGTTGCCGTTGGTGAGGAAGGACTTCTTGTCGAACGAGCACGCGACGATCTCCGCGGCCTCGTCGATGTCGTCGGTGATGTAGAGCAGGTCCAGGTCGCTCGGTGACACGGTCTTGTTCGGGATCATGGTGTCGCGGATCCAGTCGAGCAGTCCCTCCCAGTACTCGCTGCCGATGAGCACCACGGGGAAGACCTTGATCTTGTCGGTCTGGATGAGCGTCAGCGCCTCGAACAGCTCGTCCAGCGTGCCGAAGCCGCCCGGGAAGATGACGTAGGCGGTGGCGAACTTCACGAACATGAACTTGCGCACGAAGAAGTAGCGGAACTCCATGGAGATGTCGTGGTACTGGTTCGGCACCTGTTCCATGGGGAGCTGGACGTTGAGGCCGATCGAGCGTCCGCCCGCTTCCTTGGCGCCGCGGTTGGCCGCTTCCATGATCCCTGGCCCGCCGCCGGTGATGATCGAGAAGCCGGCCTCGGACAGTTTGGCGGCCAGCTTGCGCGCCTTCTTGTAGTACTTGTTCGATGGCTTGGTCCGGGCCGAGCCGAAGACCGAGACCGCCGGCTCCACGTCCTCGAGCAGCTCGAGGGCTTCCACGAACTCCGCCATGATGCGGAAGACCCGCCACGACTGCTCGGTGATGTATTCGGTTGTGTTCATGCTCTCAAACGGCGCACGCGACATCGCGCGCGGTTTCATCTCCTGGGCGGCGCGGACCGCCTTCTCCCCGCCTGGTCCATCCTTCCGCCCTCGGGCGGCCCTCTTATCGTCGACGGGCCCCGGCCGGCTGAAGGAGAACCAGGCGCGCCGGGCGCGCTCCGCGGCGTCCCAGGCGACGGAAACCGCACAGTCTACCTTCGCGCCTCCAGCGGGGAACCTGTCTCGGCCGTTTTCGAGCAGAGGTTCCGGCGGTCGATCGCTGGCGCGGCCCCCCAGGCTGCACCCTCTGCCAAGGCCGCGCGCCGGGCTCGGCCGTTCAGAAAATGGACGGACTCGCCCGCGCGAATCGCTCCTTCCGGGGCTGCGCGCGCCCGCGGATCGGGCTATTCAGGAAGCTGGCGGGGCTCGTGCCGGTCGGAGCCGGCAGGGGCGGAAGCCGGCGGAACCCGCGGATGTTTCATTTCCGAGAAGCACTCGCGAACCGATCCTGAAGGCAAAACGAGATTCGGATCAGGATCAGCGCGATTCCGCCGATATGCGTAATAGAGAAGTCAGGAGAAGGCCTCCTGGCGACAGACACAGCGGAGCTTCCGAAGGCGACCTGGCACTTTCCGAGTTCATGCCTCAGTTTCCTTCCTCCAATCCCTGAAGTAGGTTTCCAGACCAGCCAGGACACTCCGGAAGCTCAGATCACGCGGGTGGGCATGTGGGCGTGCTCACCCGCGTTTCTTTGTCGAGAGAGCGCGACCCCGCGTCGCTATTCTGGCCGGGCGCGGCCCGCTGGCGGAGGAGAGCATGGACCTGAGGCTCGGCGACAAGACGGTCTTCGTCACTGGGGGAAGCGGGGGCATCGGCCGCGCCCTGGCGCGCGCCTTCGGCAGCGAAGGAGCGCGGCTCATCCTGCACGCCAGGAAGAACGCGGCGCGACTGCGGCAGTGGGTTGCCGGCGAGCCCTTCGCCGAGAGGACGACCGTGGTCGAGGCGGACGTGGCCAGCCCGGGCGAGGTGGATCGGGCCTTCGACGAGGGGCTCTGCGCTGCCGGGCGCATCGACGCCTGCGCGGTGAACGCCGGCATCTGGCCGCCGGCGCGCGCTCCCCTGCACGAGATGGCGCCGGAGCGCGTCCGCGCGGTGATCGACGTGAACCTGCTCGGCGCGCTCTGGACCTGCCGCGCCTTCCTCGGGGCGCTGGCGCGCACCGGCCCGCGTGCGGACGGGGACGGCGCCGCGCTCATCCTGATCGGATCGACCGCCGGGCGCTTCGGCGAGCGCGGCCACTGCGAGTACGCGGTCTCGAAGGCTGGCCTCCAAGGCCTCCTGCTCACGCTCAAGAACGAGATCGTGGATCTCGATCCCTCTGGCCGCGTGAACCTGGTGGAGCCCGGCTGGACCAGGACCGCCATGACCGAGGAGCCGCTCGGCGACGACGAGACGCTGCGCGAGGTCGTGGCCACCATGCCGCTCCGCCAGATCGCCAGCGCGGACGACATCGCGCGCCTCGTGGCCGTGATCGCCTCGCCCGCGGTGTCACGTCACCTGAGCGGCCAGGTCCTGACGATCGCGGGCGGCATGGAGGGCAGGGTGCGCTGGAAGAGCGAGGAGATCGACGTGGACGAGGTGCGCCGCAGGTCCGAGCCGCCGCGCTGAGCGCGCCAGGCCCGAAGGAGGTGTGGTCGTGTCGAGTGTGAAGCGTCTCTTCCATCTTGGGGCGCCGCTCCTCGCCGCGTGCTGGCTGCCGCTCGCGCCGCCCGCGCCGGCCCCGCCAGAGGAACCGCCGCCCCAGGTCGCCGCCTGTTTCTTCTACTGGTATCGCTGGCCGGACGAGCACTTCAACCAGCACGGCGCGCCAGGACGCGAGGGGCACTGCCGCCACCTGATCGATCCCGAGCAGGTGAGCTACGAGAGCGCCGACTGGTTCGAGCGCGAGTTCCGCGACATGGCGGCCGCGGGCATCGATGTGGTCCTGCCGGTCTACTGGGGCGCGCCCGGCGCCTACGAACGCCCGGGCATCCGCTTCTCCCGCGCTGGCTTGGGTCCTCTGGTCCAGGCCCTCGATCGGCTCGAGGAGAAGGGCGAGGCGGCGCCCAAGGTCGGGCTCTTCTACGACACCACGACCCTCGTGAACGACGTGCGCGGTGCCGAGCCCGCGGGCGGCCGCGCCGACCTGACTACTTCACCCGGCCGGAGCCTGTTCGTCGACACGATCACCGACTACTTCGCCGCCATCCCGAAGCGCCACTGGGCGCGCATGGCGCGGCCGCCCCTCGAGGGGGCCGTGCCCGTGGCCCTCTACGCCAGCGCCTTTGCCGCGCGCTGGGACGCCTCCCTCGGCGATGAGCTGCAGAAGGCCTTCGCCGCGCGCTTCCCGGGCGAGCGGCCCTGCCTGGTGGCGGACCAGTCCTGGGGCGACATCGGCCAGGACTTGACGACCGGGTGGGGCGCGGCCCTCGGCGGCCCCATGCTCTTTGACGGCGTCGCGCAGATCGGCCCGGGCTACGACGATTCCGTGGTGCCGGGACGGCATACGCCCATCCGCGAGCGCGAGGAGGGCGCTTTCTACCGCTGGTCCTGGCGGAAGGCGATCGAGCATGGCCCCGCCCTGGTCATCATCGAGACGTGGAACGAGATGCACGAGGGGACGGAGGTGTGCCGCACGATCGAGGAGGGGGACCTGTACCTGCGCATCACCAGGGAATACGCCGGCCGCCTGAAGAGCGGGGCCGGGCCCGGGCCCGAGGTGCTGCTCGCCTTCGCCGCGCCGCGCTGCCGCCCGGATCTGTCGTGGGGCGAGGAGGGCAAGGGCGCGGCCGCGGTACAGCGCGACTTCGCGAGCGGTGCTCGTCTCGGCCTGCGCGAGCGAAACTGGGAGGATGGACCGATCCGCCTGGAGAACGGGTTCCTGCACTCCGCGCCGGCCGAGGGCGCGCGCTACGTCTATTTCCAGGTCAGCGACCACTGGCGCTTCGACGCGGCCGAGGACCTGGAGCTGCGCGTGAAGCGCAAGCCCGGGGCGGGCGTGTGGCTGGAGTACGACTCGCGCGATCCGGCGGGCGTGTTCGAGGGCAGCTACACCGCGGTGCGCGCCGCGTCAGCCGAGGAGAAGGACGGACTGCTCGCCGAGGTCTATTGCCTGCCGGGCGCGCGCCTCGCCAACCGCCAGAACGGCGGCAGCGATTTTCGCTTCGTGGCGGCGGAGGGCGGCGTGATCGAACTCCTGAGCGTCGAGCTTTGGCCCGCGCGCTGACCCTCTCGGCGCGGCTCAGCCCGTTCCGGCCAGGCCGATCTCCGCAGCCACGCCCTTGAGCGCCTCGATCACCTCCGCGATGTGCGCGGCCGGATCCACGCCCAGCTCCGCGAAGCCCAGCTTCACCTCGTCGCGGTTGACGGAGCGCGCGAAGGCCTTGTCCTTGAGCTTCTTCCTTACCGAGTCCGCGGTCACCTCGTGGATCGACTTCCCCGGCCGCACCAGGGCGACCGCGATGATCATGCCGGTCAGCTCGTCGCAGGCGAAGAGGCAGCGAGCCAGGAGCGAGTCGCGCGGCGTGCCCGTGTACTGGGCGTGGCCAAGGATCGCGGCGATCAGCTCTTCCGGGTAGCCCTGCTCCCGCAGGATGGCGCAGCCCACGGCCGGGTGCTCCACGGGAGTCGGGTGCTCCTCGTAGTCGAAGTCGTGCAGCAGCCCGGTCATGCCGAAGAGGTCCTCGTCCGCGCCGAACTTGCGCGCGAAGTGGCGCATGACCGCCTCGACGGCAAGCGCGTGCTTCCTCAGGCTGTCCGAGCGCGTGTGCTCGTGGAGCAGCGCCAGGGCCTGTGCACGCGTCTTCACCGGACCTCCGGCAGGCCCGTTCACTTGGCGCGCGTCTCGAGCAGCACGGCCAGGCCCTTGGCCTGCTCGCCCGCCTTGGTGCTCGGGAACTGCTTGGCGACGGACTCGTACGCCTTCTGCGCGCCCTTCCAGTTCTGTTCGCGCTCCAGGCGCTCGCCCTTGGCGAAAGCCACGCTCGCCTGGATCTCCTGCTTGACGTCCTCGCGCGCGAGCAGCGCGTCGAGCTTCTCGCGCGCCTTCTCGGCGCCCTCGACGCCCGCGTGCTCCTCGATCAACCGGGTGAGCGCCACCACCGCGCGCGGCCAGTTCTCGTCCTCGGTCCAGATGTCGGCGCAGCGGTCGAGCTGCCGCGTCAGCTCGAGGATGAGGACCTTGACGTCGTTCAGGAGCTGCTGGTCAGCGGGATCGAGCTTCTTTGCGCCGGCCTTGTCGATGCCGTCCAACACCTTCTTCAGCTCCCACTTCTCCAGGCTCTTGCTGACGTCGCGCAGGCTCTTCGGCAGCTCCGGGAAGGGCTTGGCGAAGCGCAGCGCCTCGACGACCGCGTCCCGCACCTCCTGCTTCGTGCCCGGCTGGCCGAGGAAGGAGATGCGCGCGCGCGGATCCTGCACGAACACGGCCGGGTAGCTCTGCACGCCGAAGGCCTGGGCCGCGGCGTCGGTCGGATCGAGCCCGACCGGCAGCGTGATGTCCTCGACCTCGATGGCGTCCTTCACCGAGGCGGACGGCTCGTTGGTGATGGCGACGAAGGTCACGGGCGTGAGCGCCAGCTCGTCGCGCACCTCCCCGAGAGCCTGCAGCAAGTGGAGGCTTTTGGTGCTCTCCAGGCGCACGAACACGTAGGCCACCACCCGTCCCTTGAGCGACTTCAGGTCCACTTGCCCGTGGTTGAACCACTCCGTGAACTGCATGGCCGGCGCCGCGTCGCCCACCTTGACCTGCGCGCGCGCCTCGCCGCTCGCGAGGAGGCCGAGACCGAGAAACAGCATCAGCGACTTGGTCATGATCACGACTCCCGTTCGGTGAGAACATGATAGCGAGGCGGCGCGGCCGCCGCACCGCCCGCCAAACCCGGGCCTCGCATCCGGGCGCTGTGGGCAAGGGAACCGCTTCCGGCTATCCTGCCGGGCAGAACGCGAGGTTTCGATGCGCGATACCTGTCCATGCCGGATGCCCGCGCCGGGCCGGCCGCCCGCCGGTCCTGCCCGGGGCCGCGTAGCGGAAGACGCCGCGTGACCTGCTTCGAGGCCGAGTCCCGCACCGGCGTGGTGCCGGTCCTGCCTCTCCCCGGCGCCTGCCTTCTGCCCGGGGAGCTGTTCCCGCTCTACATCTACGAGGAGCGCCACCGCCTGCTCCTGGCCCACGCCCTCACGGGCGAGCGGCTGATCGGCGTGGCCTGCTTCCGGGCCGGCCTTGGGAGGAATCCCATCGGCGCGCCGGACGTGCTGCCGCATCTCGGCGTGGGCCGGATCGACGCGCGCAGCTACCTGCCTGACGGCCGCGCCGAGGTGGTCTTGCGCGGCGTCGCGCGCGTGCGCCTGCTGGAGTTCGTGCGCGCCACGCCCTTCCCGCTCGCCCGGGTCGAGGACCTGCCCGAGGTCATCTCCGACGAGCGCGCGCTGGAGAAAGTGAGCCAGGAGGTGCTGTCGATCCTCCGCGCCCTGGCCGCGGATCCGCGCTCGCCGTGCCACGCGCTCCTGCCGATCGGCAGCTCGCTCGCGGAGCTGCCCGGCAGGCTCGCCGGCCTCTTGCGCTACCCGCCCGAGACGCGGCGGCGCATCCTGGCGGCGAACGACCTGGTGGCGAGGCTCGGCATCGTGCTCGACGAGCTGCGGGACAGCGAGCGCCTGCGGCCGCCCGCGCGCGCGCAGGAGCGGGGCGGGACCTTCAACCTGAATCGGAACTGAAGAAGCTGAGCGCGCACATCGACCACGTGCTGGAGGGAGTGCTGCGCGTGGCGGGCGTGCGGCTCGAGGGCGTCGACGCCGGCCGCGGCAACGACGCGCCGGCCGCGGACCTTTCGCGCCTGGCCGAGAGGCTGCGCGGCGCCTACGCCGATCTGGCGATCGGCTCGATCCCGGGCGTGCAGGAGGCGCGTTCCTTGTTCCGCGCGCTCGGCATCGACCCGACGCGCACGCGGCCCTCGTCCGAGGCGCTTCTCCGCCGCGCGCTCAGGGGCCTCCCCATGCCGCGCGTGAACGCGGCCGTGGACGCGGCCAACTGCGTGTCCCTCGAGCGCCTGCTGCCGGTGGGGCTCTACGACGCGGGCAGGATCCAGGGCGGCGTGGTCGTGCGCCTCGGCCGGCCGGGCGAGGGCTTCGCCGGCATCCGCAAGGAGCGCGTCAACCTGGAGGGCCGCATCGCCCTGTGCGACGACCTTGGCCCGTTCGGCAATCCGACCAGCGACTCGGACCGCACCAAGGTGACGGCCGCGACGAAAAGCCTGCTGTTCGTGCTGTTTGCCCCGCTGAGCGTGGCGCCCGCGGCGCTCGGTGCGGGGCTCGCCGCGGCCGCGGACCGCTTCGAGCGCAGCGTCGGCGGCCGCGCCAGCGAGTCCTGGGTGTTGCCGCCGGCCCCGGACGTGTAGCGTCTCGTGCGCGGCCGCGCCTGACCGGAGTCCGCCATGCACGCTGAACCGAGCCCCTCGACGATCACTCCCCAGGAGATCGCGCGCGCCCAGTGGGCCTTCGCGCAGACCTTTGCCTTGATCAGCGCCGCGGAGCTGGACGTGTTCAGCGCGCTGCAGAGCGGAGCACGCGACGCGGGCGAGCTGGCCGAGCGGCTCGGAGCCTCGCGCCGCGGGCTGCGCTTCCTGCTGGCCGCGCTCGCCGGCATGGGGCTGCTCGCGCGGCGCGGCGAGCGCTACGAGGACGCGCCAGGCGTTGCGCCGCTCCTTGCCGCGAGCGAGGCGGAGAGCCGGCGCGGCGGCGTGCTGCGCTTCCGCCGCCTGATCACCGACTGGCTCGGCCTGACCGAGGCGGTGCGGAGCGGCCGGCCGGTGGTGAACGTGGGCGCGGAGGAGGGCCCGGGCTACTTCAAGGACCTGGTGCCGCACCTCTTCGTCTCGAACCTCGCGGCCGCGCGCGCGGCCGCGGCCGAGCTGAAGAGGATCCTGCCGCGCTTCGACGCGGCGGCGCTCGACGTGGCCGCGGGCTCCGGCGTCTTCGGCATCGCGCTCGCCCAGGCGCACGACGGCGTGGTGGTCACGGCGCTCGACCACGGCGAGGTGCTGGAGGTGACGCGCAGCTTCGTGGAGAAGCACGGCCTGGTGGCGCGCTTCCACTACCTGCCCGGCAACTTGAGGACCGTGGAGCTGGCCGAGGGCCTGTTCGACGTGGCCTTCCTCGGCCACATCCTGCACAGCGAGGGCGAGGCGGAGTCGCGGCGGCTGCTGTCGCGCATCGCGCGCGCGCTCAGGCCGGGCGGCACGGTGGTGATCGCCGAGTTCCTGCTGGAGGAGGATCGCAGCGGCCCGCTGCAGTCGCTCATGTTCGCGCTCAACATGCTGGTGCACGCCGAGGAGGGGGACGTCTTCTCCTTCCGGCAAATCGCGGCGTGGCTTGGCGAGACCGGGTTCGAGAGCGTACGGCAGCTTCCGCTCGAGGGAGCGTCGCCCTTGATCCTCGCGAGCCGGCGGCCGTGAGCACAGACGTCCGCCGCGCGGACGCTCCCGCGCTCACCCTCGCCCACAGCCCCGACCCGGACGACGCGTTCATGTTCTGTGCGCTCGCGCGCCAGGCCGTCGACACCGAGGGCCTGCGCTTCGAGCTGGTGGCGGACGGCATCCAGAGCCTGAACGAGCGCGCGGAGCGCGCGGAGTTCGACGTCACGGCGCTGTCGCTCCACGCCTATGCCATGGTCTCCGACTGCTATCGTCTGACCTCCTGCGGCGCGTCGCTCGGCGAAGGGTACGGCCCGGTCGTGGTCTCGCGGCGCCCTCTGCTGGAGGGCCTGCCGAATAACGCGCGCGTCCTCGTCCCTGGGGAGCGCACCACGGCTCTGCTCGCGCTTCGACTCTGGGCGCCCGGGGTCGAGACCGAGGTCATGCCCTTCGACGAGATCCTGCTCGCGCTCGTCCAGGGCCGCGCCGAGATCGGTCTTCTGATCCACGAGGGCCAGGTCACCTACGCGGAGCACGGCCTCCACCGGGTCGTGGACCTGGGCGAGTGGTGGGGGGCCGAGTCCTCGGGCCTGCCTCTGCCGCTCGGCGTGAACGCCGTGCGCCGCGCGCTTCCTGAGGAGCAGCACCTCAGGATCCAGCGCGTGCTGCGGCGCTCCATCGAGTGGGGGCTCAAGCATCGCGCCGAGGCGCTGGAGTACGCCCGGCGCTTCGGCCGCGGCATCCACCAGGCCGCGAACGAGCGCTTCGTTTCCATGTACGTCACGGATCTCACCGTCGATCTCGGCGAGCGCGGCCGAGAAGCGATTCGCGCCTTCCTGGAGCGCGCGTCCCGAGCCGGCCTCCTGCCCGCGGGCGTTCCCCTCGACTTCGTGCCGCACACGGTTCGCTAGGCGCTTCCCCTCGCGGCCGGCGTCTGCTACAACCACTCCCTTCTGTGATCCGCGGTCCGCGCGAGCCAGGGTAGCTCAACGGTAGAGCACCGCTTTCGTAAAGCGGGGGTTGAGAGTTCGATTCTCTTCCCTGGCTCCAGATCCTTCTTCCCGTGCCGCTGCGCGCGCTTGCGCGCTTAGGCCAGCGCCTCCGTGAGGGTCCGCGAGTCGACGACTCGGTCGATCCATCGCTCGAGAGTCGGGAGATCCGCGGCCTGGATGCGGGCCAGAGCCGCGCCGTCCAGCTCGCCGAAGCGCAGGCGCAGAAGTCGAACGCCTTCAGCCTGGCATCTGTCACGCACTCGCCGCGGGCCTCGAAGAGGTAGTTTGCCAGCATGCTGGCGGCCCGCAAACCCGAGCGCTCCTCGAGCAGGCGCCCGAACAGGTCGCCCCACTCGATCATGCGCTTGAGCAGGTCCTCCGCGTGGCAGTTCTTGAGGTGGAGCAAGGCCAGCCCCGCGAAGAGCGCCTCGCCCATGACTCGGGACTTCAGCTTTTCTTCCGTCGCGCCGCCGGCGGCGCCCTTCTTTGCGGCACGAACGAACGAGTACGATGTCGCCGGCCGAGGAGCATTCGACCCTACCGAAGAAGGGAGCCTCGAATGGCCCGTCGATTCGCGCTTCTGCTGATCCCGGTCTTGTGCTTCGGCTGGGCGCGCCTCACCCACGGGCAGCACCTGCCGTCGCCGGGTACGAGCTTTGATCAACTCCTGGGAATGACGAACGCGGCGATCGAGGCCGGAGACGGAGCGCGGGCGGCGCGCCTGGCGCTGCTGGTCCGGTCGCGGCTGCTGGTCCGCCCTGATCCGACCAGGGACGACGCCATGGTGTGCATCTTCGAGGACATGACGACGGGAGCGGCGGAGCGCGCCCGCGAGTACCTGGCGGCGGCGGAGAAGTTCGGCGACGGGTTGGGCTCGCTGGGGCCGGTCGAGGACGCCCTGGGGAAGGTCGCGGCGCCGTTGATCGCGCAAGTCGATTCACTGATCGAGAAGAAGTACAAGGAATGCGCCCTGTTCGTGCTCGAGCCCCTGTGGGCCCTGGATCCAAGGGCGGCGCTCGATGCGCTCGCGCGGATCGAAGCGATCCCGGACAGCGACGCGGCCGAGGGGGATGACCCTCTGGCGTCCTCGCTGCGCCTGTCCGAGTCCATGTCTCGCGGCATGTCCGGCGCCGCCCTCGCCAGCATCCCCGTCGACGACCCGAACGGCAAGCCGATCGAGGAGCTGCGCAGGAACTCGGCCCTGGCGATGGTGGACGTTTCCGGCAAGGCCCTGGCCAAGGGCTTCCCCTGGGTGGCCATCGACCTGGCAGGGATCGCTACTTCGCTGTTCCCCATCTATCCCAACCGGTTCGAGTCGGTGACGGCCGACGCGCGCAAGAGGCTGGTGAAAGAGCGCGCCGTTCTTTCCAAGGCGGTGGTCTCCGAACTGTTCATGTCCGGCAGGAAGGCACTGGACGCACAGAGCTGGCGGGTGACGGCCGACTCGGTGCAGTTCCCGCCGTCCAAGGGCAAGCCGGGCCTCCTGGTGACGAAGGACCCGATCGAAGGGGACTATCGCTTCGCGATGGAGCTGTCGTCGGACTTCGAGCGTGCCCCGCAGGGTTTCGCCTTCGGGTACAAGAGCGACGACGACTACTGTGCCGCGATCTTCATGAACCACGAGGGCCACCCGGCCGTGAAGATCCAGCACTATGTCAATGGCGAGCCAAAGCGCCTGCACTCATGGGACGGTCCGGCCGGAATCGACACCAAGGACAAGCGGGCAGCCTGGCCGATCTTCTTCGAGCTTCACGGCCGGACCCTGTGGCTGCAGATCGGCAACTCGCCGTGGATCCTGTGCAGCCGGATGGACATGGACTTCTTGGGCTCGATCGGGCTCTACGTTTGCGAGGAGTCCGAGGGCAAGAACGCCAAGGCGAGCCTGTTCGAGTTCGAGCGTCTGGGGAGTGGTTGAGAGCTGGCTGGCCTCGAAGTTGTGCCGAGGGGGCAGAGCGCCGCGCAGCTCGGATCGAAGGAGGAGCAGCGATGAAGAGGTGGTCGGATCGGTCTCGGTGTTGCGCGAGCGCCCTTGTTCTTCTCCCCCTGCTCGGCGCCGCGGTTGTGGGCGGCGAGACACTCGACGAGACGTTCCCGGACGGCGTGCGCGTGCGCTGCGAGGTCGGAGCGCGCGCAGACGGCAGCCGCATCATGAACGGCCCCTACTGCCAATGGGACGCGGGCGGCAAGAAGGTCTGCATCGGCGAGTACCGGAGCGGCGAGCGCCACGGGAAATGGCAGATCAAGTTGGAGGGGGCGGAGTGGGAAACCGGCGCCTACGCGAACGGCTTCCGCGACGGTCCCTGGAAGCCGTCGGCGAGCCGCCTTCCCGGCAAGAAGCGCGTGTTCGACAAGTACGCGGTCACGGCGCAGGTCGACGATCGCGGCGGGAAGAGCGCCGAGGGCTGCCTGCTGGACGGCATACCGCATGACGCGTGGGTGCTCTACCGGGAGGACGGCTCCCGGCTGCTCGAGGGCGCGTATCAGCGGGGGATTCCCGAAGGAGTCTGGCTGGCCTACCTTCCGGACGGCCGCGTCGACCCGCTGCTGATCACGGGCGTGTATCACGACGGCCGCCGCGTCGCGGACGTCGCTCCGTGGGAGCCGCGCATCCGCTTCGGCGCGGCGGCCGCGACGCGCGCGCCCGCGCCTCTTCCCGCGGCCAGCGACCCGGCCATCGAGTCGGCCGTCGCCACGATCTTCGCCATCGAGACCTCGGCGCAGGCCGCGCAGGAAGCCGTGGTCCACGCGCGCACGCCGCGGGCCATGCCACACGTCCTGAACGCCCTGTGCGCCCTGGACCTTTCCACCGAGGATGGCCGCGTCAAGGCCGACGTGGCCGAGGAGTTGCTGCTCAAGCCGGTGTTCGCGGGCTTTGACCTGCCCTGCGGCGGTATCACGCGCGGCGCGTCCGAGGAGGCGGTCCGGCTGGCCGTGCTGCGCTGGCGGACAATGTGGGAGGTCGCTGGAAAGGAGCCGATGCGCCTGCTGCTGGACGTGCCGTTGGCCAAGGCCATGCGTGTTTGCGCCGGGGACAGCGCCCTGACGATGATCGCTCCTCCCTTCGCCGCCCCTCCTGGCGGGCTCTACGCCACGAGATTGGGCGCGCGCGACAAGGCGCACGACGAAGCCGTGGCGGCCGGACTGGACTGGCTCGCGCGCCACCAGGACGACGACGGTCGCGTCTCCTGCTCGGAGTTCTCCGCCCGCTGCAAACCGAACCATTGCGACGGCAAGGGCAAGATCTACGACGTCGGCGTCACCGCCCTGGCCGCGCTCGCCTTCCTGGGCGACCACAATGCCGAGCGGCGCGCGGCCTACGGCGAGCCCCTGGCCAGGGCCCTGCGCTTCCTGATGGAGACCCAGGACCCACGGACCGGCGTGATCCAATCGAGCAACAAGCAGTACCGCAGCGACGAGGAGAACCTGGAGACCGGCCTCGCGCTGATGGCGCTCAGCGAAGCGGCCGCCCTCTACCACTCCGACGTGTGCCGCGCCGCGGTGGAGCGCGGGGTGCGTTACCTGCAGCAGACCCGCAAGCCTGGCAAGGCCTGGGGGAACGAGAACCCGGCCGCAGGCGAGAACAACATGACGGTGACGGGCTTCTGTGTGCTCGGCCTGGCCGCGGCGAGGGAGGCGGGAGTGCAAGTCGACCCGGAGGCCTTCAACGGCGCCAGGCTGTTCATCGACGAGATGACGGACGGAGATTCCTGGCGCACCGGCTGGACACAGAGGGGCGGCAGCAGCAGCCGCCTCCTCAGCCTGGCAGAGAAATGGCCGCCGGACAAGACCGAGGCGATGACCGCTCTGGCCATGGTCTGCCGCGTCCTGATGGGAGAGGATCCGGCGCAGTCCAAGGCGCTGCGCGGTGGGGCGGATCTCCTGCGCAAACGACTCCCCTTGTGGAGCGTGGAGGACGGAACGATCGACTACTTCTACTGGATGTTCGGCGCCCATGCCATGTGGCAGATGGGGGGCGAGGAGTGGGACAGGTGGAACAAAGAGCTGCTCGCCGCAGTCATCAAGATGCAGCAGCAGCACAACTGCGAGAAGGGCTCGTGGGATCCCAGGTACGATCCCTGGGGCGAACCGGGCGGACGAGCATACGCCACGGCGGCGCTGGTGCTGGCGCTCGAGGCCTCCGGCCGCTACGCGCGGGCCGGGTCGTGATCCGGTTCTCGGCCCGACCCGCGGCGGTCGTTCGGCCGAAGGCTACTCGCAGTCCGGGGCGCGCTCGGCCAGACACGCCTGGCGCGGCCGGTTGGGCCGGCTGGCCTGGCAGTGCTGCTCGAGGATGGCCGCGAGAACGCCGAGCGGCGCGAGGCCGGCCGGCGTGAAGACGTCGAGCGAGATGCCCTCGGGCCCGCTGCTCAGGCCGATGGCGATGCCGCTCAGGTGGTCCGCCAGGGTCTCGGAGAGCGGCAGGAGCACGGGATCGAGGGGAATCTGGGACTCGGCCAGGGCCGGAGCGGCGAATGGCCCGACGGCGTCATAGAGGATCGGCAGCGTGTTCTTGAGATCGACATAGAGCAGCATGGTGAGCAGCTCCGGCCGGCCATTGGTCAGGCCGTTCAGCACGCGCCGCGCTACGTCGCTTCCGGCAGCGGGCGCCGGCCTCTCGAGCAGGCTCATCTGGCGCCGCAGGTGATTGCGCAGCGTCAGGGCCGAGATCGCGCCGTAGAGGCGCTTGCCGCGCAGGGCGAAGGCGGGCTGCAGCGGAGCGTCGGGCAGCGTGACGGCGAAGCCGGGCTTGCCGTCGTTCAGGGGGATCTCGCGGATCGAGACCTCTCCCTGGGCCGCGGCCATCCTGCACAGCTCATCGAGCACGGTCGAAGCTTTCTGCTCATCGCGCATTTCAAGGGAGAAAACGACGTCAGGGATCAAGCCCGCGTGCGGCCGGATCATGGACACAGTCAGCTCGCTGCCGAGCGCCGGCAGGATGTCATCCAGGAGATCGAGCTGTCCGGCCTTCAGCTGCCCGGCCTGCGCGGCCAGGTCCAGGCCGGCGCCGGGCGCCACGTCGCCGAGCAAGGCGAAGAGGCGCTCCTTCAGCACGTTCGCGTCGAAGCGCAGCCCGACGAACGCGATGGTGCCGGGCTGCGCCTCGGCGAGGGCCGGGAAGCCGCCGCCGAGCGCGTCGAACAGCGAGAACACGCCGCGCGGCCGGCCGTCGAAGCCGAGGAGCAGCGACTCGCGCACCCCGCCTTCGACGAGCGAGATGCCGACCGCAAGTCCCTGCAGCGAGTCGAGGCCCAGGATGCTCGCCTCTTCCAGGGCGATGGGCGGGACCAGGTTCTCGAGCGTGGCCAGCAGGCGCGCGCAGTCGGCGAAAGCGAAGAGCACGTTGCCTTCGCCTGCCGCGCGGCGCGCGAAGTTCGTGAAGGTCGCCGACTCCTGCAAGGACTTCGCCGGACCGCCGGCGAGCGCCGCGGCGAAGGACTCCTGGTCGCCGCCGATGAGCCAGCGCGCGCCCGAGAGGTCGCCGTAGAGCGTGGTCGTGGGGCCGTCCGGCGCGTGGATCGTGAGCACGCGGACGGGCGCGCCGGCGAGCACCATCTCGCTCGCCGCAAAGCCCGGCGGCGGCGCGGCCAAGAAGTCCAGAGCCATCTTGCGCAAGGCCGGCCCAGGCTCGATCGCGGCCAGGAAGTCGACGGACACGCGGGCGCAGGCCGGCGCGCCCTCGGCCTGGCGCGCGATCATCGCGAGCTGGTGCAGCATGCGCGCGGTGAGCGGCGAGGACGCGGCCACCTTCACCTTGAGCAGCGACCCGTCCGCCCCCTCGGCCTCGACGCTGAGGCCGGAGAGCCCGGCCGCGGCCTCGCCCGCCAGGAACTGGGAGACAGGCAGCCTGCCGAGCAGCGTGGCCACCGGGTCCTGGCTTCCGGGCACGCCGAGCGCCTGCCACAAGGGAGCGAGGAACTGCTGGACTTCCGGTTCGCGCAGGAGCGCGGCCAAGTCGAGCGACGAGACGCCTTGCGCGGCGCGCGCCGGGTCGACGGACACGTAGAAGACCGTGTCCTCGGCGAGGAGCTGCGGCAAGGCCGGGCCGCGCGCCGGCTGCGCGAGGGCCGCGGCGGCCGGGACGAGGGCGAGAATGAGCGCGAGGAAGCAACGACGAGGTCGCGAGCGCATGGCGGTTTCCTTGGCTGGAGGGTGCCCGAGATCGTTCCAGACGGAAACGACGCGCGGGCCAACCGCGTTCCCGCGCGCACCTACTTCATTCCCGAGGAGATGTCCGCGTCCGCACCCTCGCCGCCTGGCTTGCCGTCCGCGCCGAGACTCTCGATCACGTACTTGCGGCCGGCCAAGACCCGGTACTCGAAGCCGCGGCCCCAGGGATCGAGGAAAGACTCGGCGTCCTCGACGTAAGGTTCGTCGAGGTTCTTCGGGTCGGGCTTGGCCAGGGCCTCGAGGCTGTCGGGCAGGCGATTGTTGTTCAGGTAGTACTGGAAGACCGCGGCCTTTAGCGACGTGATCTGCGCCCGGGCGGAGTTCACGCGTCCCTTCTCCAGCAGGGGCAAGACCTCGCGGACCACGACCGCGGCGAGCACGCCGCGGAGGGCGCTCGCGTCTGCGCCCAGGCCGATGTAGGTCCGCGTCCAGGAATGCCCGTCGCGCGCTTCAAGCTCCACGGCGATGGCGTCGATGGCGTCCAGCCCGAAGGCGCGCACGCTTTCCGGCAGAGTGCCGTCCGGGGAAATGGAAGCCAGGACATCGAGACCGCTTCGCACGTCCAGGTAGAGGCGCGGCCCCTGCGGAGCGCCGCCAAGCGCCTGCGTCGCCGCCGCGTAGCGGGGTGTGGAAGCCAGGGTCTCGGCTTCCGCGCCTGGCGTGGCGCGGCACGTCACCGCCTGGATCGCTTCCTCGGTCGACGAGAGAAGCAGCAGCGCGCCCGCGCGGCCGCGGTACACGCCGCCTGCCGCGGCCTCCTCGATCCACTGAGGGCAGCCGTCCTGCCCCTCGATCCCCACGATCCAGGCCAGGCCGTCCATCTCGGCACGCGCCACGGCCAGGAAGAGCCGCTGGCAGCGCGCGTCCAGGAATGCATCGAGGGGCGGCAGGCCGAAGTCGGCCGAGATTCTCTCGGAGAGGGCGCGAAGCGGCCCTTCGAGAAACTCCGTCACGCCGCCGTCCTCCAGCAGCCCGCCGAGGGGCGTGGCGCGAAACGCCTCGCTGAACGCCGCCGCGTCCTCGACAGCGAGCAGGAACGGCGTCTCGGGCGGCAGGATCTCGGCGATCGACTGCGCTTCCGCGTTGCGGCCGGCGCAGGAGAAAAGCAGCAGGGCGTGCATCAGTCCGCGGCGGCTCATGCGTAGACTCCATTCCTGGTCGCGATGCCCATGGAACCGCTCTTCCACGAGATCTTCAACTCCCTGCCGCAGCAGGGGCCGGGGAGCGACGCGTGCACGCGCCGCGCGTTCGCGGCGATCTCCGGTTTGCCGCCCAGGCCGAAGATACTCGACCTCGGCTGCGGCACGGGCCGGCCGACGCTCGCGCTCGCCGCGCTCACGGCAGGCGAGATCGTGGCGCTGGACAACAACCGCGCTGCGCTGGAACGGCTCGCGGCCAAGGTCGAAGCCGCGGGCCTTCACGGCCGCGTGCGCCTGGTCGAGCGCGACGTGGCCGCGCTCGACTTCGCTCCAGCCTCGTTCGACGTGGTGTGGTGCGAGGGCGCGATCTTCCTGGTCGGCTTCGAGAACGGGTTGCGTGCTTGGCGCGAGCTCGTGCCGCCGGGCGGCGCGCTGGTCGTGTCCGAGGTCGCCTGGATTCGCGACGACCCGCCCGAGGGGGCGCGGCGCTTCTTCGCGAGCGTGTACCCGGCCATGGCGAAGGACCAGGAGAACCTGGCGAAGATCGCGGCCGCGGGCCTCGAGCTGCTCGAGCACTTCGTCATGCCGGCCGAAGCCTGGTGGACCGACTTCTACACGCCGCTGGAGCAGAGGGTCGGGGCCCTGCGCGCGCCGCTGGCCGCAGACCGTGCGGCCCAGGAGTTGCTCGACGGCCTGCAGGCCGAGGTGGACGTCTACCGCGAGTTCTCGGCCTGGTACGGCAGCGTGTTCTATGTCCTGCGCCGCCCGCGCTGAGCGGGGACCTGGCGTGGGCCGCTAGAATCGGCCGGCGATCTCCCGGAGGAGCGCCTGTCTTGAGCACCATCCGCTTTCGCCTGAACGGCCGCGAGGTCGAGGTCTCGCCCGCGCCGGGCGAGTCCCTGCTCGAGACGCTGCGCGAGCGGCTCGGCATCCGCTCGGTCAAGGACGGCTGCCGGCCGCAGGGGCAGTGCGGCGCCTGCCTGGCGCTCCTCGACGGCCGGCCGGTCACGACCTGCGCCATGCCGGCCGTGCGCGCAGAGGGCCGCGAGGTGCTGACCATCGAGGGGCTCTCTGAAGAAGAGCGCTCCCTCATCGCGCGCGCCTTCGTGGCCGCGGCCGGCGTGCAGTGCGGCTTCTGCACTCCGGGCCTCGCGCTCCGCGCCAAGCACCTGCTTGATCACAATCCCGATCCGTCGCGCGAGGAGATCGCGCGCGCCATCGACGTGCACCTCTGCCGCTGCACCGGCTACCAGAGGATCATCGACGCCGTGTTGCTGCTGGCGCAGGCGCGCCGGGGCGTTCCTCTGCCCGAGCCCGTGGCGCCGGGCCGCGTGGGCGAGCGGCTCTGGCGCTTCCAGGGCCGCGACCTCGTGCTCGGCGAGCGGCCGTTCGTCGCCGATCTCACGAGGCCCGGGCTCCTGCACGGCGTGCTCGTCTTCTCGGCGCACGCGCGCGCCCGCGTGCTCGCGATCGACGTCTCGCGCGCCGCGGGCTCTTCCGGGGTGCGCGCCGTGGCCACCGCGCGAGACGTGCCGGGCGAGCGCTGGTACGGCCTCATCGAGCAGGACTGGCCCGGCTTCGTGGCCGAAGGCGAGGAAGTGCGCTGCATAGGCGACGTCCTGGCCGCGGTGGCGGCGGACGACGAGCGCAGCGCGCGCGCGGCCGCGGCCCTGGTCAGGGTGGACTACGAGGTGCTGCCCGCGGTCCTCGATCCGCTCGCGGCGCTCGAGCCGGGCGCACCGCGCGTCAATCCGAAGCACGAGAACCTGCTCTCGCGCACCGTGCTCCGGCGCGGCGACGCCGCGGCCGCCTTCGCTCGGGCCGCGCACGTGGTCTCGGGCACCTGGCGCACGCAGCGTGTCGAGCACCTCTTCCTCGAGACCGAGTGCGCGCTCGCCGAGCCGCGCGCGGACGGCCGCTTGCACCTCTACACGCAGGGACAGGGCGTGTTCGACGACCGGCGGCAGGTGGCGCGCTTCCTGGGCCTCGCCGAGGACCAGGTCTTCGTCGAGCTCATACCCAGCGGCGGCGCCTTCGGCGGCAAGGAGGACCTCTCGGTGCAGGCGCACGCGGCGCTCCTCTGCCGCATGACCGGGAAGCCGGTGCGCGTGGCGTTGAACCGCGCGGAGTCGGTGCGCATGCATCCCAAGCGCCACCCGATCACGATGCACTACCAGGCGGCCTGCGACGCAGACGGGCGCCTGCTCGCGGTCGAGGCGCGCCTGCTCGGCGATTCCGGGGCCTATGCCTCGGTCGGGGGCAAGGTGCTGGAGCGCGCCGCCGGGCATTCCTGCGGACCGTATCGCGTGCCGAACGTCGACGTCCAGGCCGTAGCCGCGTACACCAACAATCCTCCCTGCGGTGCGATGCGCGGCTTCGGAGCCAATCAGGCGCACTTCGCCATGGAAGGGTGCATGGACCTCCTGGCCGAGAAGGCCGGCCTCGACCCCTGGGAGATCCGCTTCCTGAACGCCCTCGAGGCCGGCGACACCTTCGTCACCGGCCAGGTGCTCGAGGCCTCGGTCGGCGTGAAGAAGACCCTGCTCGCCGTGAAGGAGGCGTACTTTGCCGCGCGCCGCGCCGGGCGCGCGGCCGGCATCGCTTGCGGCATCAAGAACAGCGGCATCGGGAACGGCGCGGCCGAGTGGGGCAAGGCGCGGCTCGTCGTGGAAGAGGACGGCACGATCTCGCTCTACCACGGCTACACGGAGATGGGGCAGGGGCTCTTCACCGTGCTCACGCAGTTCGCGTCCGAGGCGAGCGGCCTGCCCGCTTCCCTGTTCCGCCCCCGGGTCGACTCGACCTACGCGCTCGCTTGCGGGCAGACCACGGGCTCGCGCGCCACGCTCTTTGGCGGCCGCGCGGCGCTCTCCGCCGCCGCGAAGCTCAAGACGGATCTCGATGCAGGAGAGAGCCTCGCGGACCTCGCGGGCCGGGTCTACGCCGCGGACGTGCTCGTGGACGACACGACCCCACCCGGCACGGAGAGCGGCCGCATCAAGACGCACACCGCCTACGGCTACGCCACCCAGGTGTGCATCCTCGACGAACAGGGCCGGCTGCAGCGCATGGTCGCGGCGCACGACGTGGGGCGCGCGGTCAACCCGGCGCTCTGCGCCGCCCAAGTGGAGGGGGCGATCCACATGGGTTTGGGCTACGCCCTGACCGAGGAGCTGCCCCTGGAGAACGGCCTGCCCGCCACGCACGACCTGCGCGAGCTCGGGGTCTTGCGCGCGCGCGACATGCCGCAGGTCGAGGTGATCCTCGTCGAGGACCCCGAGCCGGAAGGGCCGTGCGGCGCCAAGGGCGTGGGCGAGATCGGCCTGGTGCCGACCGCGGCAGCAGTCGCCGGGGCGCTCTTCGCCTTCGACGGCGTGCGGCGCACGACCTTGCCCATGCGCGATTCGCCCGCCGCAAGAGCCATGAGCGCCGGCCGCGCGCGCCGGGACGAGTCCGGGGGTCGAGCGTGAACGCCGGCGGACACGTGAACGCGCACACGCACCTCTACTCGGGGCTCGCGCCGCTCGGCCTGCCGCGGCTTTGCCCTGCGCCGCGCGGCCTGCTCGAGATCCTGCAGAGAATCTGGTGGCGCCTGGATCGCGCGCTCGACGCCGAGGCGCTTCGCGCCGTGGCCGATCTCTACGTGGCCGAGGAGCATGCACGCCGTCTTGTGCTACGGCGCCACGGAGCGAAACGGCGGCCGCGCCGAGGCGCGCCTCGGGCTCGCCGAGTGCTGGCGCTTCATGGAGTCGAATTGCCGGCCGCTGGTCGAAGGCGTCGTCGGTCTGCATGCCGCGTTCACCGTGTCGGACGAGACGTTGCGCGAGGCGGGCGCGATCGCCCGGGAGTACGGCACCGTGGTGCACCTGCACGTGGCCGAGGACCGTTGCGACGTCTTGGACGCGCAGCAGCGCGGCTACAGCGGCGTGATCGACCGTTTGCTCAAGACGCGCGCGCTGCCTTGCGGCTCGATCCTGGCGCACGGCGTGCACCTCACCGCGGACGAGGTCAGGACGTGCGCGGCCGAGGGCTTCTGGCTGGTGCAGAACCCGCGCTCGAACGCCAAGAACGGCGTGGGCTACGCCGCGTCGCTTCGCGAGAGCGAGCGCGTGGCGCTCGGCACGGACGGCTTCCCGGCTGACATGCTGGCCGAGCAGGAGGCGTTGCGCGGCGAGGCCGCGCAACACGGCGACGACCCGGAGCGCGCGGCCCGGCGCCTCGACGCAGGTCGCCTGCTCGCCGCGGAGCTTTTGCCGCGGGTCGAGGCGGCGCGCGCAGCGGACCTCTCGGCGAGACGCCTCGCGGAGATCCGCGCGCGCGCGGAGGCGGCCGCGTTGCGCCTGTGGCGGCGCATGGAAGAGATCGGAGAGCCATGACGCGCCTGGGACTCGAGACCGAGATCGTGGATCGCGCGGTGTACGCCCGCACGGTCGAGCGCTTCCGCGAGAAGCGCATCCTGCTGCCCACCTTCGCCGAGCTGGCCGATCCGGAACGGATCCCCCCGGCCGTGACGGACGCGCTCGCCGATCTCGACCCGGACGAGCCGCACCCCTTGAACCTGTTCCGTGTGCACTGGCGAAACGGGGCGGACCGCAAGGCGCTGTCGGAAGTTCCCGAGCACGTCGTCCTGCCCGCGGAGCTGACCGGCGTGGCCGCGCCGATCATCGTGGCGCTCGGCGACCGCTTCCCGCTGATCCGCGCGCACAAGGTGCTGGCCGCCTACGGGTGTCTCGCGCCGCGCCTGGTGACCGGGCAGTTCGATCCCGCGCGCCAGCGCGCGATCTGGCCGTCCACCGGCAACTACTGCCGCGGCGGGGTGGCGATCTCGCGCATCATGGACTGCCGCGGCGTGGCGGTCCTGCCCGGAGGGATGAGCGCGGAGCGCTTCTCCTGGCTCGCGTCCTGGGTAAGAGACCCGGGCGACGTCATCCGCACGCCGGGCAGGGAGAGCAACGTCAAGGAGATATACGACCGCTGCGCCGAGCTCGAGCAGGACGAGCGGAACGTCATCTTCAACCAGTTCTGCGAGTTCGGGAACCACCTCGTGCACTACCTGTGCACCGGCAAGGCGCTGGAAGAGGTCTTTCGCGCGGTCGAGAGCGCGCGCCCCGGCCTCGAGCTCGCGGCCTTCGTCTCGGCCACGGGCTCTGCGGGCACGATCGCTGCCGGCGACTACCTGAAGGAACGCTGCGGCGCGCGCATCGTCGCCGCCGAGGCGCTCGAGTGCCCGACCATGCTCATGAACGGCTTCGGCGAGCACAACATCCAGGGCATCGGCGACAAGCACATCCCGCTCATCCACAACGTGACCAACACGGACATCGTCACCGCCATCTCCGACCGCGGCACGGACGCCCTCAACGCGCTGTTCAACACGGACGCCGGCCGCGAGCACCTCCTGCGCGAGCGCGGGATCGACGGCCGCGTCATCGAGTGCCTCGCGCATTTCGGCCTGTCGAGCATCTGCAACGTGCTCGCCGCCATCAAGACGGCGAAGCGCCTGAAGCTCGGGGCGGGGCAGGCGATCATCACGGTCGCCACGGACGGCGCCGACCTCTACGCAAGCGAGATCAAGAAGGCGATCGACGGGCAGTTTCGCGGCCGCTTCGGCCAGCAGGAGGCGGCGCGCGTCTTCGAGGAGCACCTGTTCGGCCAGGGCGCGGAGCACCTCATGGTGCTCGATCTCATCGACCGCGACCGCGTCTTCAACCTCGGCTACTTCACCTGGGTGGAGCAGCAAGGGGTGACGCTCGCGGAGTTCGAGGCGCGGCGCGGCCAGGGCTTCTGGCGCGGGCTGCGGGAGCTCATCCCGCGCTGGGACGAGCGTATCCGAGCGTTCAACCGCGAGACCGGGATGGCGCCGTGAGCGCGCGCCGGAGCAGGCTGGTGTGCGCGGGCTGCGGCCGCGAGGCGCCGGAGGAGGAGTTGCTGCGCTTCCGCTGCGTTGGCGCCGACCAGGGGGACGGCGGCGACCACGTGCTTGCCCGCGTGCTCGACCTGGCGGGGGGGCCGCGCGCGCTCGGCGATGACCCGAATCCCTTCGTGCGCTTCCGCGAGCACGCGCACGCCTACCACAGCGCGCGCTTCCTGGGCCTCTCAGATGAGGCGTTCGTCGGGCGCGTGCGGGCGCTCGACCAGGCGGTGCGCGCGGTGGACGGCCAGGGCTTCCGCGAGACGCCGTACTTTCGCAGCGCCGAGTTGTCCCGCGAGCTGGGGCTCTTGCAGGGCGGGGTGTTCGTCAAGGACGAGACCGGGAACGTGGCCGGCTCGCACAAGGCGCGCCACCTGATGGGCGTCGCCCTCTACCTCGACGTGCTGGAGGCAAGCGGCGCCGCGGCGGCCGGGCCGCTCGCCATCGCGAGCTGCGGGAACGCGGCGCTCGGCGCGGCAGTGGTGGCGGCCGCGGCGCACCGGCCGCTCACCGTGTTCGTGCCCGAGGCCGCCGATCCCGCGGTGCTGCGGCGCCTGGCGGAGCTTGGCGCGCGGAT
>JACQZJ010000016.1:28767-40931 GCA_016213895.1 Planctomycetota bacterium
GATCGTCGCCTGCGCGCGGCCGCCGGGCGGGCCGCCCGGCGATCCGTGCTTGCCGCGCCTGCGCGGGGCGGTCCAGGGCGGGGCCGTGCCGTTCACCTGCCAGGGGAGCGAGAACGGCCTGGCGATCGAGGGGGGGGAGACGCTCGCTCTCGAGATGATCACGCGGCACGCCGCACTCGCGCCGCGTCCCATCGACCGCCTGCTGATCCAGGTAGGCGGCGGCGCCCTGGCGAGCGCCTGCCTCCTGGCCTTCGCCGAGGCCTGGCCGCGCGTTCCCCTGCCGCGCATTCACGCCGTGCAGACGAAGAGCGCCCAGCCGCTGGAGCGCGCCTGGCGCAGCGTCGCGAGCGCGATCCTCGCGCGCTTCGCCGCGCGCGAGAGCGGCGGGCCAGGCCCGGGCGATGGCGACGCCGCGGCTGCCGCGTTCGTCGCCGCGCGCGCGGGCGCGGCCGAGGTGGAAGACGAGCTGGCGCGCGCCGCGCGCTTCCGTGCGCGCCACATGCGGCCCTGGGAGAGCGAGCCCGTGAGCGTCGCCACCGGCATCCTGGACGACGAGACCTACGACTGGCTGGCGGTGGTGCGCGGCATGGTGGCGAGCGGCGGCTGGCCGGTCGCGGTCTCGGAGGAGCGGCTGCTCGCGGCGCGCGCACTGGCGCGGAGCGCAACCGGCATTCACGTGGACGCCACGGGAGCGGCCGGGCTGGCCGGTCTGCTCGCCCTCAGGGCCGCCGGCGCGCTCGCCCCACACGAGAACGTGGCCCTGCTCTTCACGGGGGCGGCGCGCTGAGCCTCTCCGCAGGAGAGGCTCAGCCGGAATCCACGGTTTTCACGCGGGTCGCTTGAGCGGCAAACAAGCGTGACTCCGCCGGCGTGACGGGATGAGAACCTGGGCAAGGCGTCCGTCGTGAAGTTGGGTTGCGGGCGATAGCCTGCGATGCGGGATGCCGCGGCCGGTTTGAAACCGTATCCTCCTGGGGACGCAGGGCCTGCTGGCGGGGGGCAACATGGATCACTACCAGCCCGACAAGACGGACCTCTTCACCTTCGGCCTGTGGACCGTGGGCAACGTGGGGCGCGATCCGTTCGGCGAGGCCGTGCGGCGCCGCCTGACGCCTTCCGAGATCGTGCAGAAGCTGGCCCAGCTTGGCGCCTACGGCGTGAACCTGCACGACAATGATCTCGTGCCGATCGGCGCGCCGCTCAAGGAGCGCGACCGCATCGTGGCGGAGTTTCGCGCGGTGCTCGACGAGACCGGGATGAAGGTGGCCATGGCCTCGTCCAACCTCTTCTTCCACCCGGTCTTCAAGGACGGCGCGTTCACCGCGAACGACCCCAAGGTGCGCGCCTTCGCCTTTCAGAAGACGCTCGCGGCCATCGACCTGGCCGTGGAGCTGGGCGCGGCGACTTTCGTGTTCTGGGGCGGGCGCGAGGGGGCCGAGACCGACGCCTGCCGCGATCCGCGCGAGGCGCTGAAGCGGCTGCGCGCGGCCGTGGACTTTTTCTGCGAGTACGCGCTCGAGCAGCGCTATCCCCTGCGCTTCGCCCTCGAGGCCAAGCCGAACGAGCCGCGCGGCGACATCTACCTGGCGACCACCGGGCACATGCTGCACTTCATCGAGACGCTCGCGCATCCCGAGATGGTCGGCGTCAACCCGGAGGTGGCGCACGAGACCATGGCCGGGCTGTCCTTCGTGCACGCCGTGGCCCAGGCCATGGAGGCGGGGAAGCTGTTCCATGTCGATCTGAATGCACAGAGGATCGGGCGCTTCGACCAGGACCTGCGCTTCGGCTCCGAGGACCTGAAGCAGGCCTTCCTGCTGGTGCGCCTGCTCGAGGGCACAGCCGGCGGCGAGCGCTACTCCGGGCCCAGGCACTTCGACGCCCACGCCTATCGCACCGAGGACGAGGCGGGGGTCTGGGAGTTCGCCCGCGGGTGCATGCGCACCTACAAGATGCTCGCCGAGCGCGCGCGCGCGTTCGACGCCGATCCCGAGGTGCGCGGCTTGCTCGCCGAGCAACTGGATCCCGCGCTCGAGCCGCTGCTCTCGGGCTACACGCGCGAGAAGGCCGGAAGGCTGCGCGCGCTCGCCCTCGACCCGGACGAGCTTTCGGCGCGCGGCCTCTGCTACGAGCGGCTCGACCAGCTCCTGGTCGAGTTCCTGCTGGGAGTGCGGAGCTGATGGCGGGCGGCGGGCTCTTCCTCGGCCTGGACGTGGGCACGCAGGGCACCAAGGGGGCAGTGCTCGACGTGGAGGAGCGCGCGGTGGTGGCGCGCGCGGCCAGGAGCTACGGACTGATCGCGGGCCTGCCGCCGGGCGCGGCCGAGCAGCATCCCGACACGTGGATCGACGCGGCCGCGGAGGTGACGCGGGAGCTGCTCGCGGCGCCGGGAGTGGAGCGCGCGCGCGTCGAAGGCGTGGGCGTGTCCGGCCAGCAGCACGGCTTCGTCGCCCTGGACGAGCAGGGCGCGGTCATCCGTCCGGCCAAGCTCTGGTGCGACACCGCGACCGCCGAGGAAGCCGGCGAGCTCTGCGCGCGCCTCGGCAGGCTGGTGCCGGCCGGCTTCACCGCATCCAAGATCCTGTGGCTGAAGAAGCGCGAGCCGGAGAGCTTCCAGCGCCTCTGCCACGTGCTCCTGCCGCACGACTATCTGAACTTCCGCCTCACCGGGGAGATGACGATGGAGGCAGGGGACGCCTCCGGCACGGGCTTCTTCGATCCGGTGCGCCGCATGTTCGACGCCCGTGCGGCGGCCGCGATCGACGAGGGCCTGCTCGGAATGCTGCCGCGCCTGCTCCAGCCGGGCGAGCCAGCGGGTCGCGTGAGCCAGGCGGCCGCGGGGCGCTTCGGCCTGCAAGAGGGCGTGCTCGTGGCCGCGGGCGGCGGCGACAACATGATGAGCGCGCTCGGGAGCGGCGCCACGCGACCGGGCGTGGCCGTCGTGAGCCTGGGCACGTCCGGCACGGCCTTCGCCTTTTCCGACAAGCCGGTGCTCGACCCGGAGGGCCTGATCGCGCCTTTCTGCGACTCGACCGGCGGGTGGCTGCCGCTCTTGTGTGTGATGAACGTCACGGGTGTGACCGAGGAGGTGCACGCTGCCTTCCCGGGGAAGGACCTCGAGACCCTCACGGCCGAGGCGGAGCGCGTACCCGCGGGCTGCAGCGGCCTGCTGTTCGTGCCCTACCTGCTGGGCGAGCGCGTCCCGGACCTGCCGCGGGCCACGGGCTGTCTCTTCGGCTTGCGGCCCGGGCTCCTGTCCGCGGGCGCGCTGTTCCGCGCGGCCATCGAGGGCACTTCGCTCAACCTCGGCTGGGGGATAGAGCGCATGCGCCGCCTCGGGATCGACGTGAGCCGCGTGCGCCTGGCGGGCGGCGGCTCGAAGAACCGGCTGTGGCGCGAGGTACTCGCCGACGTGCTCGGCGCGCCGGTCGAGGCGCTCCTCGAGCCCGAGTCCGCGGCGCTTGGCGCCGCGCTCTCCGCCTGCTGGACCAGACGCCGCGCGGCGGGCGACCCGGTCAGCGCGGACAGCGTCTGCCAGGACTTCGTGCGCCTCGAGCCCGGGGAGATCGAGCCCGATCCCGCGCGCGGCGCGCTCTACCAGGAACTGCTCGAGCGCTTCCGCGACACGGTCGAGTGGCTGTACGGGTAGCGGCGGGGGCCTGGCCTACCATCGCGTTTGCTCGTCGAGCCGCTGCTGGAACGCGGCCTCGGGCAGCCAGATGATGTCCCCGCTGCCGAGGAGCACCATGCGGCCGTTGTTGTGGCGCGGCTCCGAGTCCCAGACGATCATCCAGTCCTCCGGGAAGGTCTCGGGCGGCTCGATACCGGTGGCGGTCACCACGTACTCGAAGTCCACTGCCCCGGCGCTCTGCCGCTTTGCCTCGGGGCAGCGCCTGTACTGCAAGTAGCCCTCGATTCCAACATCGAGCGCCGCGGGACAGCGTTGCCTCTCCTGGCGCGCCTTCGTCAGGCTCTCGTGGATGTCCGACAGGACGGAGCCGCAGGCCACGCGGTCCATCTCCTCGAAGGGGTACGGGACAGCCCGGGCGACGAGGGCATACATGGCCAGCGAAGTGGGACCGTACCCGTCCGACTTGGTGACCAGGAGAAGGCCGCGGTCATCGGAAAGGAGCCCGCTCAAGCCGAACGAGAGGTGAGGGGCGATGGACTCGGCCGTGGGGAGGATGGCCCACGCGGGCTCCCACCGGCCGAAGATCGAGAACGACCGCACCAGGCTGTGAAGGAAGAGGAATACGTTCTTGCTGCTGGTGTAGGCCACGAGCCGCGCCTCGGGCGGCAGCGCCTCCCACGACGCGCGGAAGGCGGGGTCATCCGCCAGGCTGTCCCGGGCTCCGTCGAGCCGGTTGATGATCTCCTTCAGGATCGTCGTGTGGTGGGAGACGAGGAGACAGCCGCCGGCGAGGCACCAGCAGAGGGAGAAGCTCATGGGGAGTAATCTGTCATTCTCCTTCTCCTTGCAGTACGCGATGGTGCGGCCGCGATAGGCCGTCGTTAGAACCTGGTTGTCGAACCACGCCGTGCACAAGGTCGCGAGGTGGCTCTGCAGCTCGTCGGGCCGGAGTGTCTCGACGGCCAGGGCGGCGATCGGAATGATGCCGCTCGTGCCGGGGGCGGACACAAAGAACGCGACGTTCTGGCCCAGCGACTCGACCACGGCAGCGAATGCGGCCTCCTTCGCGGCCTCGGAGCGCTCCTGATCAGGGCGCTTCTGGCTCGGGAACAAGCCGTCCTGCAGCACGCGGTGGACCTCGCTCCAGGTGTGATGGAGCTCCTTGGTGCGCACCTGCGAGGCGGCGAAGAACAGGGCGTCCGGAGGCGCGAGGCGCGCCAGGGCTGGGTCGACCGGGCCCTCGCCGAACAGGTCGAAGAAGCCGCGCCGCTCGCCGTCGATGTCGAGCCGCACCACGTCCCTGGCGCGGCCTTCGCTCATGGCGAGGCAGGCGACGAGCGACTGCAGGCCGTCGCAGCCGGACGCGAGCAGAGCGTCGCACTCCTGCTCGCCGGCCTCGGCGATCTGCTCATCCAGCAGCCGCCTGAGCGGGACGTAGAGGAAGAAGGAGGTTGCGCCATCGACCAGGCCGGCGGAGCCTCGCCGGAAGTCCTCGTCCTCGGCGAGGGACGCGCCACCGCTCTCCGCGCCCGAGATCACGGACTCGAGGCGCGCGCGGCACGGGCTGATGAGCAGCCGGCCGGCGCTGGTCGCGGCGTGCCAGTCGCGCACGGGCCCGCGGAACGTCAGCAGGCGCGCGCCCGCGATCTCGCTCGACTCGGGCCCGGCCGGGAGGGGGCCGCGGAGCGCAGCCAGGAGCTTCTCGGCGAAGCCCTCGACGCGCGCGGCGTCTTGCGACGAGGCGAGCGAGAGCACCCAATCGTCCTCCTCGGGATCGATGAGCGCGAAAGCCGCCTGGCCGTCGAAGATCGCCGGCAGCTCGAGCAGCTCGCCGGCGAACTCCTGGCTCAGGCCCGCGAGCGGCCAGTCGTCCCCCTGGCCGAACGCCTGCAGGAAAGCCCGCACCTCCTCGCCTTGGAATACCTGATAGAGAGGCAGCGAGCGGAACCCCTCCCAGGTCCGGGAGAGCGACGGCACGCTGGCGTAGAAGCGCGTGGCGGCCGGAACCAGCCCAGCGAGGTCGTCCTGCGCGCGCGCTGGCGCGAGCGGCAGGATTGAGAGCAGCGTGGCCAGGGCGAACGTGCAGGCCTGAGCCATGGGGAACTCCCTTCTCGTGCGACGGCGCGGGTGCGCGCCGCAAGTTCTACGGCCGCCGCAAGCGGCAAGGCCTTTGTTGCACGACTCATACTACTGGGCCGCGCCACGGCGACCAGCGGGCGAAACCGCGATCGCCCTCCCGCGGCGGCGAAAGGGAGCTACATGAAGAGGTCTCGATGGCCCGATTCAGGTAGCACGTGCAAGGCCGGTCCTTCTCGTTCGGAAGCGCGATTCTCGGCTGGACGCTGGCGCTCTCCCTCATCCCGACGGCGACGCTCGCGGTTCAGGGCTACCACTGCGCCTCGGAAGCGGTGACGGCCTCCATCCAGGACGACCTCGCTAACGTGGCGGCGGGCAGGGCCACGCAGCTCGAGGACTGGGTCGACTCCCAGAAGCGCGAGCTGGAGCACCTGACAATGACCGCCTGTCTGCCGGCGGTCTGCGGCGACGAATGCGCTTGTTGCGGGCCGGAGGGTCCCGCCGGCCGGGCGAACCGCCTGCTCGGGTCGTTCCGCGACGCCCTGACCGGCTTCGCCGGGATCGCCGTGATCGGCGAGGACACGCTCGTCCGCGGCAGCATCGGCCGCTTCCCGGCTCTGGACCCGGACCTCGCTCTGCGCGCCCGGGAGCTGCTGGAGGAGGGGCGAGCTTCGGGCGTGAGCCTGTGGCAGAACGGCTCCCAGCCGCTGCAATGCATCGCGGGCGCCCGTCTGGTCGGGAAGGACGGCAAGGGCGCAGGCGCCCTGCTGGCGCTCCTCGACCTCGGCGCTCCTACCGCTCGCATCCTGCGCCGGGAGATCGGGTTCGGTTCGTCCGGATCCGCATACCTGGTGACGCCGGAAGGCCGGCGCGTCGACGCAGCCGCGAACGGCGCGGGCAAGGCGCGGGCTCTCCTCGCCAGCGACCTGGTGAAGAGCCTGAAGGCGAAAGCCGACAGCGGGATGTGGCGCGACGCGGACGGGCGGCGCGTGGTCGGCGGGATCGCGCCGGTGCCCACCCTGGGCCTGTCGCTGGTGGTGGAGCGGGACTACCGGGATGCGCTGGATTGGCTGCCCATCCTCGCGCGCAGGGCGCTCATCGTGGGCGCGCTCGCGGCCATCGCGGTGTTCCTCTTCTCCCGGCTCATGGCGTCGCGGCTCAGCCGTCCGCTGAAGAAGCTGGCGGACGTGGCCCGCGGGATCTCGGCAGGCGACACGGCCGCGCACGTGCCCGAGATGGCCGTCGCCGAGCTGGCGGACGTGCGCACCGCGCTGAACGACATGCTCGACGCGCTGCAGCAGTCGCGCGTCCAGCTCGCCCAGTCCGCGGCCCTGGCGGCCGTGGGCGAGCTGAGCAGCAGCATCGTCCACGAGATGAGGAATCCCCTCTCCTCGGTGAAGATGAACCTGCAGGCGCTGCGCCGGCAGGTCGCGGGAGATCCCGTTCACGCCGAACTGGCGGAGATCGCCGAGCAGCAGGCGGTGCGCATGGAGCGGATACTCGGCGATCTGCTGGACTTCGGCAAGCCTCTGCAGGTGGCGCCGAGGCCCACGACTCATGACGAGATCGTGCGATCGGCGTGGGGATCGGTCGAGGGGCTCGCGCGCCAGCGCAGCGTCGCCCTGGTGCAGTGCCGCGAGGACTCGATCCCGGGGCTGCACACCGATCCCGAGCGGCTGGCGCAGGCCCTGGAGAACCTGCTCAAGAACGCGGTGGAGGCGTCGCCAGAGGGCCAGGAAGTGTGCCTGCGCATCAGCGCGCCAGCCGGCCCGCGGGGCGTGGTCGCGTTCGAGGTCGAGGACCGCGGACCCGGGCTGCCGCGGGGAAGCAGGGAGCGCCTGTTCCAGCCGTTCTTCACCAGCAAGGAGGGCGGGACCGGCCTCGGCCTGGCCAACGCCCGCAAGATCGTCGAGCTGCTGGGCGGCGTGATCGAGGCGCGGGATCGCGCGGGCGGGGGAGCGGTGTTCCGCATCGTGCTGCCTGGGGCGCGCCGGGTAGAGCCAGGCGAGCCGGTGGGGCGGCGATGAACATCCTGGTCGTGGACGATGATCCGGCCATCGGCCGCTCGCTGCAGCTGCAGCTGCGCTCCCACGGCCACCAGGTCGAGGTCGCGGCGACGGCCGCGGCCGGGCTGGAAGCGGCGCGGCTCACCGCTCCGAGCGTGGTCTTCCTCGACCTGCAGCTTCCCGACCAGCACGGGCTCGAGGTTTTGCCGGAGCTGCTCCGGCGCGAGCCGGCGCCCCTGGTGGTGATCATCACCGGCAGACAGGACATGCAGGCGACGATCGGGGCGATCCGTCGCGGGGCCTTCGACTACATCCGCAAGCCGCTCGACCTGGACGACGTGCTGCTGTCCCTGACGAAGGCCGGCAATCACGTGGCGCGGAGCGGCGACTCCGTGCCCCTGTCGAGCGCACGCACCCCGGCCCGGGAGATCATCGGCAAGAGCCGCGGCATCATCGAGGTCCTCACCCAGGTGGCGCACTGCTCGGCGGTGCGGGTCAACATCCTGATCGAGGGCGAGAGCGGCACCGGCAAGGAGCTGGTGGCGCGGGCCATCCACGACGCCTCCTCGCCGGGCCGGCCGTTCATGGCCATCAACTGCGTGGCGCTCGCCGCGGGCGTGTGGGAGAGCGAGATGTTCGGCCACGAGCGCGGCGCGTTCACCGGGGCCGACCGCACGCATCGCGGGCGCCTGGAGCTGGCTGGGGACGGCAGCGCGTTCCTCGACGAGGTGGGCGACCTCGCCCCGGACATGCAGGGGAAGCTGCTGCGCGCGCTGCAGGAGCGCGAGTTCGAGCGCGTCGGCGGCACGGCGCCCATCGCGCTCGAGGCGCGGATCATCGCCGCCACCAATCGGGAACTGCGGGCGATGGTGAGCGAAGGCCGCTTCCGTGAGGACCTGCTGCACCGCCTGGAGGTGGCGCGGATCCACGTTCCGCCGCTGCGCCAGCGCAAGGAGGACATCCCGCTCCTGGTGGAGGCGCTGCTGCAGCGCATTGCGCGGGCGTTCGGGCGGCCAATCCGGGCGATCTCTGAGGAGGCCCTGGAGCGGCTCGAGCGGTATGACTGGCCGGGGAACGTGCGCGAGCTGGAGAACGTGCTGATGCGCTCGGTGGCCTTCTGCTGCGGCGACGTTCTCACGGCGGTCGAGGTGCCGCAGGGTGAAGGCGACGCGGGCGTGCAGCGGGGAGGGGCGAAGCGCTGGTGCCTGGAGGAGGCTGAACGCGACCACCTGCTCAAGGCCCTCGAGCACTTCGCCTGGAACGTCACCCAGACGGCGCGCGCCCTGGGCATCTCTCCCACCACCTTGCGCAAGAAGATCCGGGACTACGGTCTGGAGAAGCGGAACGAGCCTCCGCCCTGATCCGGCCAGCAGCGTGATCGCGGTGGCCAGCTCCTGACGCGCGGCCAGGAACTGGCGAACGGTTCGCTCTTGCCAGTGTGAGCGCGCTCTGCCGCTCCGCTTGCTCAGAACCTCGTTTGCGGCTGATCTGCGCCCTGCGCCTGCCTCGGTGGCTCACGGCACGCCGCGTGCACACCCCGTTGTTCGACCGCAAGGAGGCCGAGGAAGCCCGCGCGGCAGGAGGAGCAGGCCCGTGATTGCCCTTTCCCGAGACAACGACGCGCGTCCCGCGCGTGATCTGCGGCGCGCGCGGCGCCGCAAGGCCGGCAAGCACGGCGCCATCGGCTTCGTCGCGGGCTTCGCGGCCGTTCATCCCGTTGCGATGGTGATCTTCCGCTGGCTCGACTCGGACATGGGTGGAGCCGCGGCGGAGCACGGTTCCGGGGAGTCGCTGTTCGCGCCCGTGGCGCACTCCTTCAGCATGGAGATGATCCCGATGGGATTGGCATTCGCCGTCCTGACCGGGGCGATCGCCGCGGTGAGCGGCTTCCTCAGGGCGCAGCTCGAGTGGCAGGCGCAGGAGCTGAGCGAACGGAACGAGCGTATCGAGAAGATGGAGGCGGAGAACCGCAGGACCGCTCAGTTCCTGGCGCACGACTGCAAGGCCCACCTCGGCTGCATCATCGGCTTCAGCGATCTCTTGGTCGACGGCGGGCAGTGCGCACCCGGAGGCCACGAGACGGTGGACACTGGGCGGCGCATCCGGCGCCAGGCCGGCCAGATGCTGCGCCTGGTGCAGGACCTGCTGGCCGTGGCGCGGCTGCACGAAAGGCGGAAGCTCCAGCGCCGGCCGGTCCCGCTGCGCGCGCTGCTCGAGGAAGTGGCGGAGGATTTCGCGGCGGCCGAGGAAGGTCGCAGGATAGACGTCGGACCCGGCGCGGCCGAGTGTCCGCCCGTGCTGGCTGATCCGGAGCTGCTCAGGCGAGTGGTCTGGAACCTCGTTTCGAACGCCCTGCGGCACAATCCTCCGGACACCGCGGTGCGCCTGGACGCGCGACCCTGTCCGGGAGAGGGCGAAATCGTGGCGTGGTGCGAGGACGAGGGACAGGGTGTTGCGCCGGAGCTGCGCGAGAGGCTGTTCGGAGAGTCCGAGACCGGTGACGAGAGCGTCGAGAACTGCTCGAGCGGACTCGGACTGTCGTTCTGCCAAAAGGCGGTGGCCGCCCACGGCGGGCGGATCTGGGTTGAGTCGGCCGCAGGCGGAGGTTCGCGGTTCTCATTTGCCATTCCAATGTCCAAGGAGGAGAGCAATGCTCACTGAGAAACAAGATCGTGGGTTGGTGCTGATCGTGGAGGACGACCCGGACTTCTCCTACCTGCTCAGCTCGCTGCTGGGACGGCGCGGGTTCCGGACGGCGCGGGCGTACGACGGAGTCGAGGCGCTGGAGCACGTCAAACGGTCCCGCCCGGACCTGGTGACGCTCGACCTGCAGATGCCGAACAAGGCCGGCACGCTGTTCTACCGGCAGATGAAGAGCAGGCCGGACCTGCGCGAGGTGCCGGTGATCGTGATCACCGGGTTGACACGGATCAGCGGGGATCCGGAGAACGTGGTGCGGAGCCTCCTCCTGTCAGAGAGGCTTCCCCCGCCCTTCGCCTTCATGGAGAAGCCCTGCGACCTGCGGCGGCTCTTCCTGCTGGTGGACCAGGCTGTCAACGGCGCCAAGAGCGAGGCGTGAGCGCCTCACGAGCCCGACCTCCTCTCGACGCGAATCGCCGTGTGGATGCTTTCCGGGATGAAGCGCAGCGAGAAGGTCGCGCGCGAGGGATCAGCGAGCGGGCGCGTCACGGCGCTGGCGGCGCGGTACAGGGAGTTCTCGGCCACTGGCAAGGACGGTCATGTCCACTTGCCAGGAGCGGCCGTCGCGCCGCACGGCCACGGCCACGGGAGCGAAGTGCCGGCGCCGCGGGTTCTCGTAGGAGCGGGCGAAGCGCCGGCAGGCCGCTGCCTCCTCCTCCGCCACCTCGCTCAACGTGAGTCCGAGTAGCGGCGTGAGGTCGTCCGGCCGGCCATGCACGGAGCAGGCCGGGCGCAGTCCTTTCTCGAGCCGACAGGCGCCGCCGTGGGGACACGCGAGAACCGCCTCCCGCACGTGCTCGTTCGCGGCGAGTTCCTCGAGCGTGGCCGGCGCAGCTCCTCTTGAAGGCCTCGTCCTCTACCAGGGACGCTGTGCCGCTCTCCGTGCCCTGGAGCACGGACTCGAGCCGCGCGCGGCACGAGGTGATGAGGAGCCGGGCGGCGATCGTCGCGACGTGGCAGTCGTGCATGGGTCCCCGCATCGCAGGCTACCGCCCGCAACCCAGCTTCAGGACGGACGCCATGCCCAGGTTCTCATCCCGTCACGCCGACGGAGTCACTGCTGTTCTGAGCTCAATCAGTCCGCCTGAGAACCGTGAGCTGCGGATGAGCCCCTCCTGCGGAGAGGCTCAGGGTCATGAGGTGCGCGCCGGCGATCTCGCTCGACTCGGGCTCCGTTGGGAAGAAGCGCGCAGCGCGGCCGCGAGCTTCTCGGCAAAGGCCGAGACGCGCGAGGCGCCTTGCGACGAGGCCAGGGAGAGCACCCAGTCGTCGTCGTCAGGATCGAGGAGCGCGAACGCGACCTGGCCGTCGAAGATCGCCGGCAGGTCGAGCAGCTCCTGGACGAACTCCCAGCGCAGGCCAGGCACGGGCTCCTCGAGGTCCTGGCCGAGCGACTTCAAGAAGGCCTGCCCCTCCTCGTCGCCGCAGGCCTGGCAGACAGGCAGCGAGCGGAACCCGGTCCGACTCCAGGAGAGTGACGGCACGCTCGCGTAGAAGCGCGTCGCGGCCGGGAACAGGCGGGCCAGGTCGGCCTGCGCGAGCGGCGGGACGTCCGGCGCAGGACTCATGCTTCATGGTGGCGGCGCTGCCGCGCTCAGTCTTGCCGGAGTGGCGCGAGCAGCGTGCGCACGCGCTGGAGCACCTGGTCGGGCGTGGCGCCGCCTGCACGGATGAAGGGCGCGGCCGCCTCGAGCGCGCGCTCGCCGCTCTCCGCGGGCGAGAGCACGGGGCGGCGATCGAGGCAGCCCTGC
>JACQZJ010000003.1 GCA_016213895.1 Planctomycetota bacterium
CGTTCATCGGGGGCTACGCGACCGACGCGAACGAGGGGATCGCACTGGCCGAGGACGGGGACATTGTCCTGGCCGGCTGGAGCGGCTCCTCCAACTACCCGACTACGCCCGGCGCCTTCTCTCCATACTTCCATGGACTGGATGACGGCTTCCTGAGTCGTCTCGACGCGACCGGCGGATCTCTCGTGTACTCGACGTTCATCGGCGGGTCGTCCGGGGACTACGCACGCGGCGGGGTCGCCCTCGACTCCGCGGGCTGCGCCTGTGTCCACGGTGAGACCGGGTCGGTGAACTTCCCGGTGACGGCCGACGCCTACCAGCCGGCGATGATCGGGGGCCTCGACGCGTGGCTCACGCGGTTCGACCCGACCGGCAGCCACCTCCTCTACTCCACCTTCTTTGGCGGCTCCCAGCAGGAGTTGGCCTTCGCCGTGGCCGCCGACGGCAAGGGCCGGATCTACGCCGTGGGCGAGACCATGTCGTCGGACTTCCCGGTCACGCTCGGCGCGTTCGACACGACGCTCAGCGGGGTCGACGCGTACGTGGCGGCGTTCGACTTCTGCGGTCCGGTGGACCCGTACGGAGCCGCCTGTCCTGGGAGCGGCGGGTTCCTGCCGACCCTCTCGCTCTCGCGCCCTGCCCCTGGGCGGCGGGTGTTCTGCCCTGGTGATCCCGCTGATCGGACCCTTCGGTCCCTTGCCGCTCTGCCCCGGCGGGCCGGGCGGGGGATCGGTGAGCGTGGAGGCGCTGGTTCCTGCCGCCTGCGCCTTCGCCATCGTGACCATGCAGGCGTTCGTCGACGATCCTGTTGGCGCAGCCGGGCTCTCGGCCACGAACGGCCTCGAGGTCAGGATCGAGTAGCGGCGCCAGCCGCCCGCGACCGCCGTCCGCAAGCAAGTCAAACCGGAGCGGCCCGCCTCGACCGCGGCCTCGGGAGGGGCGTCGCGCGAGCGGAGCAGCGTTTCCCCGGTTGAGGGGCCGCCAGCGACGACGTGCCATGTTCACCCGGCGTACCTTCGCGACACGGAACCGCCAGCGTCGCCTTCACCTCGATGAGGCCCTGCTCGTTCGTCGCGCGCACGATGCACCGGGAGTCGCGATGCGGCCCCGGACCCGGGGAAACGGCCGCGACCGCTCGCCGTGCATTCATTCCGGGGCGGGAGCGGGCTCCGGCCCGCGACCGCCGTCCGCAAGCAAGTCAAACCGGAGCGGCCCGCCTCGACCGCGGCCTCGGGAGGGGCGTCGCGCGAGCGGAGCAGCGTTTCCCCGGTTGAGGGGCCGCCAGCGACGACGTGCCACACGGAACCGCCAGCGTCGCCTTCACCTCGATGAGGCCCTGCTCGTTCGTCGCGCGCACGATGCACCGGGAGTCGCGATGCGGCCCCGGACCCGGGGAAACGACTGCGATCGCTCGCCTCTCCTCCCCTCCCCTCCGGCTCCCGATCAATCAGCCGCGACGCCCTCAGCCCACGCCGCAGGCCTGCCGCGCGCGCTCGGCCACGGCGCCGGCCACGGCGCGCGCGCGCGCCGCCCCGTCCCGCAGCACGTCCTCGACGAAGGACGGCTCGGCGCGGAGCTTCTCGAAGCGCTGGCGCGGCGCGGCGAAGCGCTCCTCGATCTTCTCGAGCAGGGCCTGCTTGGCCGCGCCGAAGCCGAAGCCGCGGCCGCGATAGCGGCTCGCCATCTCGGCCCGCTCCTCCGCGCTCGCGAAGAGCGAGTAGAGGGCGAAGACGGTGCAGCGCTCCGGGTCCTTCGGCTCCTCGAGCGGAGTGCTGTCCGTGACGATCGACATCACCAGCTTCTTCAGCGGCTTGCCGGAGAGGAACAGCGGGATGGTGTTGTCGTAGCTCTTCGACATCTTGGCGCCGTCCAGGCCGAGCACGGCCGGCGCCTCGCTGAGCTGGTGGCGCGGCAGGGTGAAGACCTCCTGCCCGTACTGGTCATTGAAGCTGCGCGCCATCGCGCGCGTCATCTCGACGTGCTGCACCTGGTCCCGGCCCACGGGCACGATCGTGGACTCGTAGGCCAGGATGTCGGCCGCCATGAGCACGGGATAGTTGAACAGGCCGGCCGAGGCGGGCAGGCCGCGCTCGACCTTGTCCTTGTAGCTGACCGCGCGCTGCAGGTCGCCCATGGCCGTGGCGGTCATGAGCAGCCAGGTCAGCTCCGGCACCTCGGGGATGTCCGACTGGCGGAAGAAGACGCAGAGCGCGGGATCGAGGCCGAGGGCGAGGTAGGTGGCCGCGACGTCGAAGGTATAGGCGCGGAGCTGCGCGGCGTCGTGCACCGTGGTCAGGGCGTGGTAGTTGGCGATGAAGTAGAACGAGTTGCCGGCGTGCTGGTGTTCGATGTGCTGGCGGATGGCCCCGAAGTAGTTGCCGAGGTGGAGCTGGCCGGTGGGCTGGATGCCGGACAGGTAGCGCTCGGTCTTCTCTGGCTTCTGGTCGGACAAGGGTATCGTCCCTACGCTGGCGCATCGGAATCGTACGACTCTGACGTCCTCGAGGGATCCAGTCAAGCGGAGCAGGTCCTTGAAGCGGGTCGTCGCCGTGCTCTGTCTCTGCTGCGTGGTGCTCGCCGCGGCCGTGGCCGTGCTTTGGCAGCCCGGGCCGGCGGGCGGCGGCGGCGCGGCGGGGGGAGGCGGCGCGGGCGCCGGTGCGAGCCCTGTCCCGGGACCGGAGGGAGCCGCCGCGGCCGGCGCGCGCGCGAAGGACGTGGCCGAGGCCGAGCGCGAGGACGCGGCGGGCTTCGGCGGCCCGCTGACCGGCATGATCATCGCCCAGGTGGTCGAGGTCGACGAGTGCATCGACCCGGTGGGGACCGAGCTGATCCTCAGGGACGGCGCGCGCGAGTACCGCACGACGATCCTGCGCGAGGGAGCGGCGCCCTTCCGCGACGTGCTCTTCCACGGCGCGCGCACCGAGTTCACGCTCGCCACCTCGGTCCCGGACCGCGAGTGCTACCCCAAGACCTTCTCGATCGGGCGGCTCGACCTCTCGGGAGCTCCGCCCTCGGCGGGGATCTCGGTCGCGCTGATCCACGTGCACTTCCTGTCGGGCACGGTGCAGGACGCCACCACTTCGGCGCCGATCGAGGGCGCGACGGTCGAGGTCGACTCCTTCGTGCTCTCCGCGGCGCAGAGCGCCGCGGACGGGTCGTACCGCCTCAACCTGCCTGATCCGACCGGCACCCTGATCGTGAGCGCGCCCGGCTTCCAGGAGCTGCTCTGGCACTATCCGGAGGAGACGCCGACAGGCCTGTGGCTGCCCGATCGCCGCGACTTCGAGCTCTTGCCGGACCGGCTCACGGCCTGGCTCGAGGTGCAGGCCTTCCGGCAGGACGGCGAGCCTGCCGCTGGCGCGGAGCTCGAGGTGGAGGGCGTGCGCATCGACCCGATCCCCACGGAGGTCCTGGCGGGCCTGCGCGCCGAGGAGCGCATGTCCTTCCTGGCCAGCCTGGACGGAGAGGTGGAGGGGCTTGGCCCGGTGGTGGGCGCGCGCGAGCCGCTGGTGCAGGCGCTCGACGAGAAGGGCGAAGCGCGCCTCAGGCTGCTCGTCCCCGGGCGCTACCGCGTCCAGGTGCGCGCGGGCGAGGAGCTGGCCTGCGGTGGCGCGGAGGTCGCCGCGCGCGAGCGCCGCGAGATCGTCTTGTGCCTGGAGCGCGCCGCCGAGCTCAGGGTGCGCGTCCTCGCTCGAGGCCAGCCCGTCGCCGGCGCAGCCGTCGTGGTCGACGCGCCGTCCTGGCCGGCGGAGCGGCGCGCGGAGACCGGCTCCGGCGGGGAGGCCGTGTTCCGCGGGCTCGTGCCGGGAACGGCGCTGCGCGTGTGGATCGCTTCGCGTGAGTGGCGCCTGCCCGTCCGCGAGGCGATGCTGCCGGCGCAGGGCGGGGTGGAGACGGTCGTCCTCGAGCCGGAGGCCGTGTTCCGGGCGCCGGCGCGAGGCCAGGTCCTGGACGCGCGCACCGGCCGTCCCATTGCCGGCGCCGAGGTCCTGTGCCTCGCGGCCGGGCGCCTCGAGCCCGCGGCCGTGGCGGCGACCCGCGCGGACGGGCGCTTCGAGGTCGAGGGGGAGCAGGGCGGAGTGATCCGCGCGCGCGCCTGGGGCTACTGCGACGGAAGCGTTGTCTGCTCCGCTGCCGGGGGTGAACTCCCCCCGCTGCGGCTCGAGCCGATCGGCAGCGGGGATGCGGCCGTGGCCGTGCGCGCGCTGGATCCGTCCGGCGCGCCCGTGCCGGGCGCGGACGTGCTCCTGACCTGCTGGATCAGGGACCGGGAGGGCGCCGTCCTGGGCCGCACGCGGGCGGAGCTCCGCTCGGACGCGGGCGGCCTCACGCCTCCCTGCAGCGCGGCGGCGCCGGGCCTCGGGAGCATCGTCCTGGCGATCGAGGCCTTCGCCGAGGGGCCGGCGGGCCGGCGCGCCGGAGTCCTGCAGCTCGAGGCCGGCGCGGGCGCGTCCCTGGTGGCGGACGTGTTGCTCGGCGCGGAGGTCGAGGTCAGCGGCCGTGTCGTGCTCGACAGCTTCAACCTGCCCGCGGCGCGCGTGGAGTTGCTCTGGTGCCAGACGCTCGCCCCGGCCGGCGCGCGGCCCGCGCCGCGCTGGTGCGGCCCGCTCGAGACGGCCGCGGACGGGACGTTCGTCCTGCGCGGCGTGCGTCCGGGCCGACTGTGGCTTCGAGCGCAAGCGCCGTTTCGCGGGGCGGAGCGCGAGCTCGACGTGCCGCCCGCGGGCCTGCGCGACCTGCAGATCGAGCTCGAGCCCCTGGCCGAGGTGCAGGTGACCGTGGTGGACGCGGAGGACGGGCGCACGCTCGAGCGGCGCTCCTTCATGGTGCCGGCGAGCGGCCTGCACCGGCTCTGGGACCTCGAGAGCGCTCAGCGGCCGGTGGTGGTGAGCGCGGCGCAGGCGAGGGAGGGCCTGCGTCTCGAACTCGACACGACGCGCTGACCGTTGGCAGCCCGTCGAAGAAGCGCGCCGGCATTCGGCCGGCTGCGGAACGTCGCGACCCGCGTCGCTCGTCGTCGGCGTATCTTCTCCAGTGATACGCCTTCTCCTCGCTCCTTGGCGCGACGCTCCTCGCGCGGCCTCGGTGCTCGGCGGACTTCCTCGACGGGCTGCTACCCGGGCTTCCTCGCCACGAGCGCGAGCGAGTGCCCGCAGGGCGCCGACACTCGCCTGAGCCAGCGCCCCTCGCCGCCGAAGATCCAGGCGAGCAGGGCGTTCAGCGGCCGGGGCGGCGTGCTGGACAGGTTGGTGCGCTGGTCGTCCGGCCGCGGCAAGAGGCGCTCCCTGAGCTTGATGAGCAGGACCGCGGGCAGGATGAGCGGGAAGAGCACGACGTTGACGTAGGTCGCCTTCACCACCTCGAGGCCGGCGCGCTCCACCTTGCGCCTGAGGCCGCTCCGCGTGTAGCGCCGCCGGTGGTGGGCCACGCGGTCGTTGTTGGCGTAGAGGAACTGGTAGGCCGGGACGCTGAAGAAGGCGACGCCCCCCGGCTTGAGCACGCGCGCGACCTCGGAGAGGGCGCCCGCGTCGTCTTCCAGGTGCTCGAGGCAGTCGAAGAGCGTCACCAGGTCCTGGCTCGCCGCGCGCAGGGGCAGGCGGCCGGCGCCGCCCACCAGGCAGCGCGCGAAGCCGCGCCGCCTGCAGAAGCGGATCGAGTCCAGGTCGGAGTCGATGCCCGCGGGCTCGCCGAAGCGCCTGAGGTTCTGCAGCATGCCGCCCACGCCGCAGCCCACGTCAGCCACGGCCTGGCCCGCGCCCCGCGGCACGAAGCGCTCGAGGATGGCGAAGTACGAGCGCCGCCGGCCGATGAACCACCAGTGGTCGCGCTCCAGGTTTTGGAACTGCAGGAAGGCGACGTCTTCCACGGCGCCAGCCTACTGCGGCCGCTTCCTGGCCACGACGATCATCTCGTCGAA
>JACQZJ010000180.1 GCA_016213895.1 Planctomycetota bacterium
CGCCACCGAACCCTGAAACTCGAAGCTAGAATCGACCATGAGGCTGGTCTCCTTCTGCACTCGACGAGTGCGCATGAACTGCTTGCAGACGCGACAGCGTACTGCGTCACGCGGAGGCCGGCCTCCCCATCACATCTCCCCCACCACGCCGTCTCGATGTTTGGGGCAGGACGGGCCGCTACGGTGCAACTGACTTGCGGTAGGCGCTCGCGGGCCGGCGCCCGCTCCCGCCCCGGAGCGGCCCAGGATCTCCTTCATCCTCTGTTCGAACGCATCGAGCAGGCTCTCGCCCCGCGGCCTTGGTGCCGGCAGCAGATCCGAGCCGCGGGCTATCTATCCCGCCCGTCGGCCGCCCCGGTGCAGTCGTCCGGCCAGCGTGGTATGTGGGGGGAAGGACGGTTCACAGCCAAGCCGCGGCCGGCGCCCGGACAGACGGCTGAACGGATGATCGGACGAGATGCAAACCTGATGACCGCAGTCCTGCTCTGCGCCGGACTCTGGCTCCAAGGCTGCGCCGGAGTTTCCTCCAACGCGGGAGGCGGAGGCCGCGAGACGGTTCTCCTGCTCCACGGCATGGGCCGCACCGCGAAGTCGATGTCGCCTCTGGAGCGCCGTCTGGAGCAGGCAGGGTACGACGTGCGGTGCTGGTCCTATCCCAGCTTGTCCGAGGACACCGCCCGGCTCGCCGCCCGGCTGCGATGCGAACTCGACCGGCTCGGCGACGATCCTTCCGTCAGCCGCGTCCACCTCGTTGGGCACAGCCTCGGCGGAGTCCTGGCGCGCGCGGCGCTCCTGCCCGAACCGCCACCCAAGATCGGACGGGTGGTGCTCCTGGCGCCGCCGAACCAGGGATCAGCCGCCGCGCGGGTCCTTGCGCCCCTGCTCGGCCGCTTTCTGAAGCCTCTGGAAGGGCTGTCGGACGCGCCCGGCAGCGCAGTGCAGAGCCTGGGGCAGGTCGAGGGCGTGGAGATCGGCGTGATCGCCGCCGCATGGGACGGCAAGGTTCCGGTCCAGTCCACCCATCTCGAGGAGGAGGCGGACCACGTCGTGGTCAAGGGCTTCCACAGCTTCCTGATGAACCAGCGTGTGGTCCAGGACCAGGTCCTCCATTTCCTGCGAGAGGGCAAGTTCTCCCGGGAGGATCCCGGCCGCACCGAGTAACCGCGGGAGGCGGTCAATCAAGGCGGAGGGGCGCGGCCACGGTTCGGCCACGGCCCGGGCTACCCGCGCGCCGCCCCTCTCCCCCTGTCCCTGCGAGGTGCCAGGAGCTACTTCTTCTTCTCCGGCTCCTTCGCTTCCTTGCGCTGCGGGATGTAGTCCACCAGCTCGAGGATCGCCCGCGGCGAGCAGTCATTCACGCGCGGGCGCGCCAGCTTGCGGATCCGTGTGTATCCGCCCGGACGGTCGCGAAAGCGCGGCCCCACCTCGTCGAAGAGCTTCTTCACCACGCCCTTGGTGGTGAGCACGCGCGCGGCCAGACGGACATTGTGCAGCGTCTTGACTCGCCCGAGCGAGATGACCTTCTCCGCGTGCGGCCGGTACTCCTTCGCCTTGGTCAGAGTCGTCGTGATGCGCCCGTGCTCGATCAACGACGAAACCAGGTTGCGCTTCATCGCGATGCGGTGCTTGGTCTTGCGGCCGAACTTGCGGCCCGCCACTCTGTGACTAACCATCGGTGCCAGGTCCTTGGATTCTCGCCGCCGGCGTCTCCGCTTCCATCCCGAGCGAAAGGTTCAGGTCCGCCAGCTTCTTCTTGACCTCCTTCAACGAGGTCTTGCCGAAGTTCTTGATGCGCAAGAGATCAGCCTCGGTCCTGCGAACCAGGTCCCCCACCGTGGCCAGGTGCTCGGCGTCCAGGCAGTTGCGCGCCCGCACCGACAGGTCCAGGTCCTCGATGGCACGGGCCAACAGACTGCGCACGCGCTGCGCCTCCTTCTCGGCCTCCTCGTCCGCCATGACCGCGACCTCGGGAATCGTCGCGTCCTCTCCCGGATGGAGGTAGTGCACGAAGGGATTGAGGTGCTTGCGATAGACCTTCGCCGACTCCACGACCGCCTTCTCCGGCCGGATCGTGCCGTCCGTCCAGACTTCCATGATGAGCTTGTCGTAGTTCGTGATCTTGCCGACGCGCGTGTCCTCGACCTTGTAGCGCACGCGCTTCACCGGCGAGTAGTTCGAGTCGACGGGGATCACGCCGATCTCCTGCTCCTCCTGCAGGTTCTCCTCCGCCGTCACGTAGCCGCGTCCCCGCTGCGCGGTCATCTCGACGCGGAAGGGCACCTTGTCCGTCAGCGTCGCGATCAGCAGGTCGCGGTTGACGATCTCCGCCCTCTGGTCGGTGATGACGTCCGCCCCGGTCACCGCGCCCTTGCGGTCGACGTCGATCCGCATGGTGATCGGCTCTTCGCCCTTGATCTTCACCAGGAGCTGCTTGATGTTGAGGATGACGTCGGTGACGTCCTCAAGCACTCCCGGGATCGAGCTGTACTCATGCAGCACGTTCTCGATCTTGACGAGGGTCACCGCGCTCCCCTCGATCGAGGACAGCAGCACGCGCCGCAGCCCGTTGCCGATCGTGTGGCCGAAGCCCTTCTCGAAGGGCTCGATGATGAAACGGCCGTACGTGGACGACAGCGTGCCGTGGTCCACCACGACACGCGAGGGCAGCTCGAAGGTACGCCAGCGAATGCGCATTCAGTTCTCTCCCGCCTTACTTGCTCATGAGCTCGACGATGAGCTGCTCCTGGACCTCGAACGTCACGTCCTCGCGCCGCGGCAAGGCCGTGACCGCGCCCTCCACCTTGGTCTCGTCGAACGAGAGCCACGCCGGCGCCACGTGCCCCTTCCGCACCTCGAGGGCGTTGCCGACGATCTTCCTGGTCTTCTCCCTGCTGAGCACGCCCAACCGGTCGCCCACCCGCACGAGCCGCGACGCCGCCGAGCAGCGCCTGCCGTTGACCAGCACGTGGCCGTGGGCGACGAGCAGGCGCGCCGCGCGCCGCGAGGGCGCAAGCCCCAGCTGGTAGACCGCGCTGTCCAGGCGCCGCTCGAGGAGGCTCAGCAGGTTCGCCCCCGTGTTCCCGGTCATGCGGTTAGCGAGGAAGAAGTAGCGCCGGAACTGCCGCTCCAGCACCCCGTAATAGCGCTTGCACTTCTGTTTCTCGCGCAGTCCCGTGCCGTACTCCGACGGCTTGCCGCGCGTCCAGGAATGCTGTCCCGGCTGGTAGTTGCGGCGCGTGATCGCGCACTTCGCGGTCTCGCAGCGCACGCCCTTGCGGTAGAGCTTGACGCCCTCCCGGCGACACATCTTGCAGACACTCTGCTTCGTCCAAGACATCGGCTGGATCTCCAATCACCGCCCGGGTCACACGCGACGCCGCTTGCGCGGGCGACAGCCGTTGTGCGGAAGCGGGGTCCGGTCCTCGATGGCCCGCACGCTCAACCCCACCTGTGAAAGGGCGCGGATGGCGGACTCCCGTCCCGCGCCCGGCCCCTTCACGCGCACGTCCACCTCCTTGATGCCCATCTTGACCGCCGCCTCGCCCGCCTTCTCCGCCGCTCTTTGCGCTGCGAACGGCGTGCTCTTGCGCGAGCCCTTGTAGCCCACCTGACCGGCCGACGACCAGCACAGCGGCTCGCCGTTCAAATCCGTGATGGTGATGATCGTGTTGTTGAAGGTCGCCTTGATGTGGCACAGACCTTTGGCGCCGACCTTTCGGGCCTTCTTTTTCTTGCCGGGAGCCATCGCTGTTTCGAATCCTCCTTACCGGGCCTTGACGCTCTTCTTGCCGGCCACGGTCTTCCTCGGTCCCTTGCGGGTCCGAGCGTTGGTGCTCGTCCTCTGGCCGCGCACCGGCAGTCCGCGCCGGTGCCTGATTCCGCGGTAGCACCCGATCTCCTTCAACCGCTGGATGTTCGTCGCGATCTGGCGGCGCAGGTTCCCCTCGTGCACCACGTTTCTGTCCAGGTAGGCGGCGATCTGGACCAAGTCCTCGTCGCTCAGGTCCTTGGCCCGTCGCGATGGATCGATACTCAGCTCCCGGCAGATCCGCTCCGCAACGGTGCGCCCGACTCCATAGATGTAAGTCAGGGCGATCACGGTGCGCTTCTCGCTGGGAATGTCGACGCCGACGATACGAGGCATGGCTCCACCTTCCGTCCGGGAAACCTAGGTCCCCTGACGTTGCTTGTGACGACCGTTGGTGCAGATCACGCGCACCACTCCTTTGCGGCGCACGATCTTGCAGTTCTCGCAGATCCTGCGCACCGAAGTACGAACCTTCATCTGCTTCGCTCCAGCACCGACTACTCCCGGTACACGATACGCCCCTTCGACAAGTCGTAGGGCGACAGCTCCACCGTCACCTTGTCACCCGGCAGGATGCGAATGAAATGCATGCGCATCTTGCCCGAGACATGTGCGATCACCTGATGACCATTCTCCAGGGCAACGCGGAAGACAGCGTTCGGAAGGGCTTCCTTCACCGTCGCCGTCACTCGAATCGCCTCTTCCTTCGTCACTCGTTCCTCCGGGGCCCTAGGGCGGCCCCGCTGCGCTCCAGTCATGCACCTCGCGGCCCGGCCCTCATGCACTCCCAAGACTCACCGCCGCCGCCCGCGCGCCCAGCTCGCCGCGCTGCCGCCGCTCATGAATCCCTCGTAGTTCCTCATCAGCACGTGCGCGTTCACCTTGTCCACCAGGTCCAGGGCCACGCCCACGACGATGAGGATCGAGGTTCCGCCCAGGAACGCGGCCAGCACGGGCGGAATGTTCGAAAACCTCTCCGAAACAAGCGAAGGCAGCAGCGAGATCAGGCACAGGAAGGTCGCGCCCACGAGCGTGATGCGCACCATGATACGTTCCAGCTCATCGGCGGTGCGCTTGCCCGGCCGCAGGCCCGGCACGAAGCCGCCGTATTCCTTCAGGTTGTTGGCCACCTCGTTGGGCTGGAACATCAAGGCGGTCCAGAAGTAGGAGAAGAAGAAGATGAGCACGCAATAGCCCACCATCCACCAGAAGCTCCCCCACCTCAGGGCGCTTTCCATCCAGGAGAGACCCGGGAGCTTGGCGAGCGCCAAGGGCACGATCCACAGGGCGGAGGCGAAGATGATCGGCATGACGTTCGCCTGATTCACCTTCAGCGGCAGATACGACTTCTGCTGGCCGTAGACGCGACGTCCCTTCACGTGCTTCGCGTGCGTGATCTGGATGCGCCGCTGGCCTTTGGTCACGAAGACGATGCCGATGACGATTCCCAGGTAAAGGGTCGCCAGCGTCACCAGCGTCTGCCACTGCTCCTCCGGCTCCAAGGCCTCGGTGAGCATCGAGTAGCGCGACGGGAGGTCGCTGACGATTCCGGCCATGATGATGAGCGAGACACCGTTGCCCACCCCGTGCTCGGTGATCTTCTCGCCCAGCCACATGATGAACAGCGTGCCCGCAGTGAAGGCGACGATCAGGACGATCTGATAGAGGAAGAGCAGCGTGCCGCTGCTCGTGATCGTCGACGAGATCAAGGAGCTGTGCTTGGCCACGGGCATGATCATCCCGCGGATGATGAAGATCGCCTGCACCGCGCAGATCGGCACGGTCGCCCAGCGCGTGTACTGGTTGATCTTCTTGATTCCCGCCTGCCCCTCCTTCTGCAGCGCCTCGAGCGCCGGAACGACCTTGACCAGCAGGGAGAAGATGATCGAGGACGAGATGTAGGGCATGACGCCGAGCGCGAAGAGCACGCAGTTGCCGATCGCCCCGCCCGAGAGCGTGTTCATGATCCCGAAGATGAAGTGCTCGCTCGCCGCCGCCTTGATGCTCGCGTAGTTCACTCCCGGGACCGGCACGTGGAAGCCGATCCGGTAGATGCACAGCAGGCCGACGGTGACCCACAGCTTCCGCCGCAGCTCAGGGATGCGGAAGATGTTCAGCACCGCGGCGTTCACGAGACGATCTCCACCGCGCCGCCCGCCGCCTCGACCTTGGCCACGGCGCTCGCCGAGGCCGCGCTCGCCTTGATCTTGAGGGCGACCGCCAGCTCCCCGCCGCCCAGGACCTTGAGGCGCGGCGGCCCGCTTCTGATGAGCCCGCGCTCGCGCAGCACCAGCAGGGAGACCTCCTCGCCCGCGCTGAACGACGCCGCCAGGTCGCCGACGTTGATCACCGAGTAGTCCACGCGGTAGCGCGCGTTGGAGAAGCCGCGCTTCGGCAGGCGCCGAAAGAGCGGCATCTGGCCGCCCTCGTGGCCGAGCTTGCCGTGGAACGTCTGCCGCGCTCCGTGTCCCTTGGTGCCGCGGCCGCTGGTCTTGCCGCTGCCGGAGCCGATGCCGCGTCCCACGCGCTTGCGCTTCTTGCGGGGCGGGCCCGACTTCATGACGTCCTCGAGCCTCATGACACTGTCACTCCGCGCAGCTGCTCGACCTGGCTCCGGGAACGCAGGCGCTTGAGCCCGTCCATCGTCGCCTTCACCAGGTTCACCGGGTTGGAAGAGCCGATCGACTTGGTGAGGACATCCGTGACTCCGGCGAACTCGAGCACGGCACGCGCCGAGGCGCCAGCGATGATGCCCGTGCCCGGCGCCGCCGGGACGAGCTTGACGCGGGCCGCCCCGAAGCGGCCGACGATCGGATGAGGAATCGTCGTCCCAACCAGCGGGATGCGCCGCAGGTCCTTGCGTGCGTTCTTCACCGCCTTGGTGACGGCCGAAGGCACTTCCTTCGCCTTGCCGAAGCCGACGCCCACGGCTCCGCCGCGATTGCCGATGACCACGAGCGTGGAGAAGGAGAAACGCCGCCCGCCCTTCACGACCTTGGCGCAGCGGTTCACCTTCACCACGGTCTCCTCGAAGTAGATCGGGCCGTCCTCTGCCTGGTCAATTGCCTCGTTCGTCGCCATGTCTTCTTTCCGTCAAAACTTCAGGCCGCCGGCGCGCGCCGCGTCCGCCAGCGCCTTGATCCGGCCGTGGTACAGGTACCAACCGCGATCGAACACCACGCGCTCGATGCTCTTCGCCTTGAGCCGCTCCGCCAGGGCCGCTCCCACGACCTTCGCCGCCTCGGTTTTGCCGAGCGACGCGCACTTCTCGCGCAGCTCCTTCTCCAACTCCGAGGCGCAGGCGATGGTGCGCCCGGCGACGTCGTCTATTGCCTGGCAATAGATGTACTTGCATGAACGGTACACGCTGAGGCGCGGCTTGTCCGCGCAGCCGCGCACCCCGCGGCGCACGTGCCGCGCCTTCCTGAGCCGCCGCTCCTGCTTGACCTTTTGTGCATTGGCCATTTCCGACACCCTCTCGCCGACTTCACTGCTCCGTCATGAACCGCTCGCGCCGACGGTCTTTCCCGCCTTGCGCCTGACCACCTCGTCGGAGTAGCGGATTCCCTTGCCTTTGTACGGTTCCGGCGGGCGCGCCCGGCGAATGTCCGCGGCCAGCTGGCCGACGCGGTGCTTGTCATGCCCCTTGACCACGATGGTGCTCGCGTCCGGGACCTCGACAGTCAACCCCTCGGGAATCTCGACTCTCACCGGATTGGCGTAGCCCACGTTCAGCTCGAGGGTCTTCCCCGCCGGCCGGGCGCCGTAGCCCACGCCCACGATCTTCAAGGTCTTCTGGTAGCCCTTGAGCAGTCCCGTCACCATGTTCTGGGCCAGCGCCCGGTACAGACCGTGCAGCGCCCTGGTGCGCACGTCGTCGCTCGCGCGCGCGAAGACGACGGTCTCTCCCTCGATCGCCACGCTGATCGCGGGATCGATCCACTGGGACAGCTTGCGGCCGCCCTTTTCGATCACGAGCTCCCGCCCGTCGAGAGTCGCTTTCACGCCCTCGCGGAGCAGGACTGGTTGTTTTCCGATGCGCGACACAGTGGCTCCCGATCTCTCAGCAGACAGTACACAGGAACTCGCCGCCCACCCGCTCTCTGCGGGCCTCGCGGTCGGATAGGACTCCCTTGGGAGTGGACAGGATCGCGATCCCCAGGCCGCCGAGGACCTTCGGCACGTCCGCGACCCGACAATAGCGCCGCCGCCCCGGCTTCGACTCCCGCGCGATCGTGGTGATCGCCGGGACTCCGTCCGAGTCGTACTTGAGGTCGATGCGCATCAACCCGGTCCGGCCGTCGGCGACGATCTCGTAGCCGCCGATGAAGCCCTCGCGCCGCAGCACGTCGGCGATCGACGCCTTCAACAGCGAAGTTGGGACGTCCACCTTCTGCTTCCTCACCGCGATAGCGTTGCGCATCCGGGTGAGCATGTCCGCGATGGGGTCAGTCATCGTCATGGGTCAGCCCCCTACCAGGACGCCTTGCGCACGCCCGGGATCTCGCCCTTGAGAGCGAGCATCCGGAAGCAAATGCGGCACAAACCGAACTTCCGGTACACGGCATGCGATCGCCCGCAGACCTCGCAACGCGTCTTGGCCCGCGTCTTGAACTTCGGCACCTGCTTGGCACGGTACATCCAGCTCGTCTTGCCCACTCTCTTGCCTCTACAGTCCTGCCTCGCGGGCAGCGCCTCACTTCTGCCGGAACGGCATGCCCAGCGCCGAGAGCAACGCCTCGGCCTTCGCGTCTTCGCGCGCGCTGGTGCAGATCGTCACGTCCATGCCCTGCATGGCCTGGACCTTGTCCACCTGGATCTCCGGGAAAACGGTCTGCTCCGTGAGCCCCAGGGAGTAGTTGCCGCTGCCGTCGAAAGAACGGCGCGGCAGGCCGCGGAAGTCCTTGATGCGCGGGATGGCCACCGAGATCAGCCGGTCGAGGAACTCGTACATGCGCTTCCCATGCAGAGTGACCATGCAGCCGATCGGCATGCCCTCGCGCAGCCGGAAACCGGAGACCGACTTCCGAGCGAGCGTGACCTTCGCCTTCTGGCCGGCGATCGTGGACAGGTCCGCGGCCGCCGACTCGAGCAGGGTCTTGTTGTCCCGCGCCTGGCCAACGCCCATGTTGACGACGATCTTCGTCAACCGCGGCACCGCCAGGTCGTTCTTGATCGCAAACAGCTCCTTGAGCGCGGGCTGCACCTCGCGCAAGTACTTCTCCCGCAGACGAGGCGGCGGCGCCGGCTCGGTCGCCACGGCGGCCGCCGCTTCGCCGTCCGCTTTTGATTTCTTCGCTTTCGCCATGGTTCTTGACCGGCCTCGGCTCTCGGCACTGCCTTTCAGTCGATATCCGTCCCGCACTTGACGCAGACGCGGATCTTGCGTTTCTCTTCGAGGCGCACGCGCGTGCGCACGCCGCGGCCGCACTTGCCGCACAGGACCAGCACGTTCGCGATGTGGATCGGCGCCTCGCTCTCGATGCGGCCGCCCTGTGGGTTCTGCTGCGAGCGGCGCACGTGCTTGAACACCTTGTTGGCGCCCTCGACGACCACGCGCTCGCGCGCCGGCAGGACGCGCAGGATCCTGCCGATCTTGCCCTGCTCGTCCCCGGCCATGATCTGCACCTGGTCGTCCCGGCGGATGCCCCACTTCGAGTGCTTGAACATCGCCCGACGCCTGACCTTCAAGAGCTTCTTGCCGCGGGCAGCCATCGCCTACACCACCTCGGACGCGAGTGAGATGATCTTCATGAACTTCTTGGCGCGCAGCTCGCGCGCCACGGCGCCGAAGATGCGCGTGCCGATCGGGTTGTTGTCCTTGTCGAGCAGCACGATCGCGTTGCGGTCGAAGCGCACGTACGAGCCGTCGTCGCGCCGCACCGCCTTACGCGTGCGCACGATCACCCCGCGCACCACCTGCCCGGTCTTCACCTCGCTCGAGGGGATCGCCTTGCGCACCGAGCCGACCACGATGTCCCCGATCCCGGCGTAGCGCCGCCTCGTGCCGCCGAGCACCTTGAAGCACTTGACGATCTTGGCGCCGCTGTTGTCCGCCACGTCCAGCATCGTCTCGGCCTGGATCATGACTCACCTCCCGGCGCCGCGGCCGCCTGCCCTCCGTCGGCCGCCGGCGCGGCCAGGCCGCGCGCGAGCACGCGCACCAGCCGCCAGTGCTTGGTGCGCGAGAGCCTCCGCGTGAACTCGATCTCCACCCGGTCGCCGGCCTGGCACTCGCTGCCCGGGTCATGCGCCTTGAGGACCGTCTTGCGCTTGACGTACTTGCCGTACACGGGGTGCTTGACCAAGCGGTCCACGCGCACCGCGATGGTCTTGTTCATTGCGTTCGAGGAGACCACACCCTGTCTCAGGATGGGCCGACGCTTGCTCGAAGAGGGCTCGTTGCCTTCACTCATGGCTTACTCTCCCGTTCGCTCCGCCGGCGCGGCCAGCTCACGTTCACGCAGGATCGTCCTGATGCGCGCGATCTCGCGCCGGATCAGGCCGATGCGGCTCGGGTTTCCCAGCTTCTCGGTGGATGACTGGAAGCGCAGGTCGAAGAGCTCCTTGCGCAGAGCCGAGAGATCGAGCTCCAGCTCCTTGTTCTCCTTCTGCCGCAGCTCCCGCAACTTCGCGATGGACATCAGCGGTGCCTCCGCTCGACCAGCCGGCAGCGCACCGGCATCTTGTGGGCCGCGTGGTTCAGGGCGACCAGGCATTCCTCCTTGGGCAGCCCGCCGACCTCGTAGATCACGGTTCCCGGCTTCACCGTCGCCGCGTAGTACTCCGGCTCCCCCTTGCCCTTGCCCATGCGCGTCTCGAGAGGCTGCGCGCTCACCGGCTTGTGCGGAAACACGCGGATGTAGACCTTCGCGCCGGGCACGGCGCGGCTGATCGCCACCCGGCCCGCCTCGATCTGGCGCCCGGACAGCCAGCCCGCTTCCATGGACTGCAGCCCGACGTCGCCGAACTCCACGGTGTTGCCGCGCCGCGCATCGCCCCTGACTCTGCCGCGCTGCTGTTTGCGGTGCAGCACCCGCTTAGGCATCAATGGCATGGCTCACCTCCGCGGACGCAGCTCGCTTCTTCTCGTGGACCGGGCGCATGCCCAGGTAGACCCACACCTTGATGCCCGTGACGCCGTACGTCGTCTTGGCCTGGGCGAAGCCGTATTCAACGTTGGCGCGCAGCGTGGAGAGCGGGACCGAGCCGAAGGAAACGTGCTCGCGCCGCGCCATCTCGGACCCGCCGAGCCGCCCGGCGATGAGGATCTTCACCCCAAGCGCGCCGGCCTGCATCGTCATCTGCGCCGTCTTCTTGAGGGCGCGCCGGAAGGACGCGCGCTTCTCGAGCTGCTCCGCCACCGATTCGGCGACGAGCTGCGCGGAGGTCTCCGGCTTGTCCACCTCAATCGTGCGGATGTCGACCTTGGTTCCGGTGATCTCCTCCAGCGCCGCTCTCAGCTGGTCGACGCGCGCGCCCTTGCGGCCGATGAGCACGCCCGGCCGCCCGGTGTAGACGATGACCGTGATCGCCTCGCGCGTGCGCTCGATGTCGATGCGCGGGATCGCCGCCTGCATGAACTCCCCCTTGATGTACCGGCGGATGCGCTGGTCTTCGAGGAGCAGCCTGCGGAAGTCCTTCTTGGTCGCGTACCAACGCGAACGCCACGGCTCGGTGATGCCGACGCGGAAGCCGAGAGGATTCGTCTTTTGACCCATGCGTCCGACTGCGCTCCTATGTCTCGCTCTCTGCCCGGCTCTCCGCCACGCCCGCCGCCACGCCTTCCTTGAGGACCGGCTCGGGCGCCTCGCTCACCTTCACGTGAATATGGCTGGTGCGCTTGCGGATCGGCATCGCCCGGCCGCGGGACGCCGGACGGAAGCGCGGCCTGCCGCCCAGCAGCGGCCCGTCATCCACGCGCGCCTCGCTCACGAAAAGCTTGTTCGCATCGATGTTCGTGTCCTGAGTCGCGTTCGCCACCGCCGACTTCAGCACCTTCTCCACCAGCCGCGCCGCGCGCCGCGGAGTGAGCGCCAGGACCTCGATCGCCTTGTTGACCGACAGGCCGCGGATCAGGTCCGCGACCAGCCGCGCCTTGCGCGCCGTGGTCCGGGCGTACATGTGGCTTGCCTGGTACTCGCTCATGGCCGGGGCGCCTTCTTCACTTCCTTCTTGTTGGTGTGGCCGCGGAAGGTACGCGTGGGCGCGAACTCGCCGAGCTTGTGGCCCACCATGTCCTCCGTCACGAACACCTTGGTGAAGTTGCGGCCGTTGTGCACCATGAAGGTGTGGTTCACGAACTCGGGGATAATGGTGCACGCACGCGACCACGTCTTGAGCGGCTCGCGAGCGCCTCGCTGGTCGAGCAGCTCGACCTTCTTCAGCAGCTTCAGGTCCACGAAAGGACCCTTCTTCAGGCTGCGCCCCACGTCACACCTCCAGGTCTCTACTTGCGGCGCCTGAGAATGAACCGGTTCGACGGCTTGCGGCGGCTGCGCGTCTTGAAGCCCTTGGCCAAGAGGCCGGTCGGCGAGCAGGGATGCCGGCCGCCGCCGGACCGTCCTTCGCCTCCGCCCATCGGATGACACTCCGGATTCTGGGCGACTCCACGCACGTGCGAACGGCGCCCGAGCCAGCGCCTGCGGCCCGCCTTGCCGTACGACACCAGGCGGTGGTCGATGTTGCCGATCTGCCCGATCGTCGCCCGGCAGCGCACATGCACCCTGCGCTGCTCCCCGGAGGGGAGGATCAGCACGGACACCTTGCCTTCGCGCGCCGAGAACTGGATCCCGGTGCCGGCGGAACGGGCCATGCGGCCGCCGCGCCCCGGCTCCAGCTCGACGTTGTGCACCATCAGCCCGATCGGAATGTCCGCGAGCTCCAGGCAGTTCCCGACCTTGGGCTCCGCGCCCTTGCCCGACTGCACGGGGTCGCCCACGCGCAGGCCGAGCGGCGCCAGGATGTAGCGCTTCTCGCCGTCCGCATAGTGCAGCAGCGCGATGCGCGCGCTGCGGTTCGGGTCGTACTCGATCGACACGACCCTGGCCGGCACGCCGTCCTTGTCGCGCTTGAAGTCGATCTTGCGGTAGCGCCGCTTGTGCCCGCCGCCGCGGAAGCGCGTGGTCGTGTGCCCGTGGTTGTTGCGCCCGCCGGTGCGCCGCTTCGGCTCGAGCAGGGACTTCTCCGGCTTCTTGGCCGTGAGGTCCTGGAAGTCGAGCACCGTGCCAAAGCGCCGGCCGGGCGACGTCGGTTTGTATTTGCGGATCGGCATGGCCTGCTGCTTCCGTTCCTAGATGAACTCGATGGTCTGCCCCGGCTTGAGCTTGACCATCGCCCGCTTGACGTTCGGCCGCTGCCAGCTGCGCCAGCCCAGGCCCTTGACCTTGCCCTTGCGCAGCATGGTCGTCACGTGCACCACGCTCACCGCGAAGAGCTTCTCGACCGCCTTGCTGATCTCGACCTTGTTGGCGTCCGGCGCCACGTCGAACACGTACGCGTTGGCCTTCTCGGCCAGGGTCGTGCCCTTCTCGGTGACCAGCGGCCGGCGGATGATGTAATGGGGATCACGCATTGCCGAGCCTCGCGACGACCTCATCCAGCGCCCGGCGGTCCATGACCAGGAGGTCGCGGCGCAGAACGCTCAGGGCGTTCAGGTCGCTGGCCATGGTGATGGCGACGTTCGGCAGATTGCGGAACGACTCGTGCACGTTCTCCGCGCGCTCCGCGAGCACCAGGGTGACGCGCTCCCGCGTCACGCCGAGCGCGCGCAGCACGGCAAGCGCGCCCTTGGTCTTCGGCGCCTCGAACTTGACTCCCTCGATCAGCCGCAGCTCGCCGTCGAGCAGCTTGCCGAGGAGCGCCGAGCGCAGGGCCTCGCGCCGCATCCTGCGCGGCAGGGCGGTGGAGTAGTCGCGCGGCTTGGGCCCGAACACCACTCCGCCGCCGCGCCAGACCGGCGAGGAGAAGTCGCCCGAGCGCGCGCGACCCGTCCCCTTCTGGCGCCACGGCTTGCGCTCGTTGTAGTTCACTTCGGAGCGCGTCAGCGTGGAATGCGTGCCCTGGCGCACGGCCGCCGCGTAGTGCAGGCACGCCTGGCGCACCAGGCGCTTGCGCACCTTCTCGCCGAGAGGCGCGCTGTCCACGTCGACCTGGGTGAGGCCGCCCGTCGCGCCGCTATAGCAGGTCACGTTGACCATGGCTCTCTGTCCTCACGAACTCTGGCGCACGCGGCAGGCGCGCGCCACGCGAACGGCCACGAAGCTGCGCCGCGAACCGGGAATCGCGCCGCGCACGACCAGTGCGTTGTTCTCGGCATCGACGCTCACGACCTCGAGGTTGCGCACCGTGGCGCGCTCGTCCCCCCAATGCGTCGCCATCCTGTGGCCCTTGAGCACCATGCCCGGCTGCGAGTGCATGCCGATGGAGCCGGGGCCGCGCTGATTCATGTTGCCGTGCGTGTGCCGCTTGCCGCTGAAGTTGTGCACGCGCACCACTCCCTGGAAGCCGCGCCCCTTGACCGTGCCAATGACGTCCACGCGGTCGCCGGGCTGGAACACGTCGACCTTGATCTCGGCCCCGACCGCGAGGTCGGCGGGCGCGTCGAGGCGCACCTCGCGCAAGACGCGATGCGGGCCGACGCCGGCCTTCTTCAGGTGTCCGTCGCGGGGCTTGGTCAGCACCTTGGCGCGACAGGGCTCGAACGCGAGCTGCAGCGCGAGGTAGCCGTCGCGCTCGACCGTCTTCACCTGCGCGACCTTGCACGGACCAGCCGAGATGACCGTGACGGGAATCTGTCTGCCGTCCTCGCTGAAGACGTGCGACATCCCGACCTTGCGTCCCAGGATGTACTTTGGCGCTGTCATCGCGATTTCCTCGCGGCCGGCGCAGCGCGCCAGCGCTCGCTCGTCATGCCTTGACCCGGATGTCCACGCCCGCGGGCAGATTGAGCCGGCTGATGGAGTCGACCGTCTTCGCCGTCGGATCGGTGATGTAGATCAGGCGCTTGTGCGTCCTGATCTCGAACTGCTCGCGCGACTTCTTGTCGATGTGCGGCGACCTGAGGACCGTGTAGCGCTCGATCCGCGTCGGCAGCGGGATCGGTCCCGCCACGCGGGC
>JACQZJ010000199.1 GCA_016213895.1 Planctomycetota bacterium
CCTTCGCCCAGTTCGGCTCGGACCTGGACGCGGCCACGCAGCGGCAGCTCGCCCGCGGCGAGCGCCTGGTCGAGCTGCTCAAGCAGGGGCAGTACCAACCGCTGCCCATGGAGGAGCAGGTGGCGATCATCTTCGCCGGCACCTCCGGGCTGGTGGACGACGTGCCGGTGGAACGGATCCAGGCGTTCGAGAAGGGCTTCTTGAGCTTCGTGCGCGACCAGCACGCCGCTCTGCTGGACTCCATCCGCCAGGCGAGGGTCTTCTCGGACGGCGACCAGGAGAAGATGTCCCGCGCCATCGAGGCCTTCAAGCGCACCTTCCTGGCGGCGAGCTAGCAGATGGGCAAGGGCATTCGCGAGCTGAGATCCCGCATCCGCGGGGTGAAGAACATCGCGCAGATCACGCGCGCGATGGAGATGGTCGCCACGACCAAGCTCAGACGCCTGCAGGAGCGGGCGGAGGGCTCGAAGCCCTACGCCAGCGCCTTGAAGACGCTGGTCGGGCGCCTCGCCGGGCGCGTGTCCGAGGAGGACTTCCCGCTGCTGCAGCGGCGTCCCGGCGGCGCGGTGGGCGTGCTCGCGGTCACCGCCGACAAGGGGCTGTGCGGAGCCTACAACTCGAACGTCTTCCGCCTGGTGCAGGCATTCGCGCGCGAGCGGGGGGAGCGGGAGATCCGCCTGCACGTCTTCGGGTCGCGCGGCGCCGTCTTCTTCGCGCGGCGCCAGCCGCTCCTGGCGGAGGCCTATCGCGACAGCATGGAGAAGATCCCGTTCGTGCGCGTGCGTGACGTGGTGCGCGGGCTGGCGCGGCGCTTCGTCCTGGGCGAGATCGGCGAGCTGCACATCGTCTCGACGCGCTTCCACTCGGTGGGCAGGCAAGTGGCCGAGGCGCGCGTGCTCCTGCCCATCGATCCGGCGGCGCTGCTCGAGGGCGTCGAGGACGCGGCCGCCGCCGGGCTCTGGGATCCGATCCTGGAGCCGACCAGCAAGGCGATCTTCGACCGCCTGCTGCCCAAGTACCTCGAGGTGCAGGTCTACGGCGCGATCCTCGAGGCGCTCGCCTCCGAGTTCGCCATGCGCCGCGTGGCCATGAAGGCGGCGACGGACGCCGCGAACGACATGATCAACGGGCTGACGCGGCAGTGCAACCGCGCGCGCCAGGAGACGATTACCAAGGAATTGCTGGAGATCATCGGGGGTGCGGAGGCGCTCAGGGGCTAGCGCCCGCGCAACCCGAAAGGAGTCTGAACGGTGGCCGAGGGTAAGGTTCTCGAAGTCGTGGGCCCGGTGGTGGACGTCAAGTTCCCCGTGGAGAGTTTGCCCCCGATCTACAACGCGTTGAAGATCGAGGAGCCGGCGCGCAACATCGACCTCACCATCGAGGTGGCGCAGCACCTCGGCGACGACGTCGTGCGCTGCATCGCGATGGCCTCGACCGATGGGTTGATGCGCAACATGCCGGTCAAGGACAGCGGCGCGCCGATCTCCGTGCCCGTGGGCGAGATCTGCCTGGGGCGCTTGTTCAACCTGCTGGGAGAGCCGATCGACCGCAAGGGCGAGATCAAGGACGTGGTGCGCAAGCCGATCCACCGCGGCTCGCCGACCTTCGAGGTGCAGGAGGCGGTCTCGGAGGTGTTCGAGACCGGCATCAAGGTCATCGACCTGCTCTGTCCCTTCGCCAAGGGCGGCAAGGTCGGGCTTTTCGGCGGGGCGGGCGTCGGCAAGACCGTGCTCATCCAGGAGCTGATCAACAACGTCGCGACCGTGCTCAAGGGCTACTCGGCGTTTGCCGGCGTGGGGGAGCGCACGCGCGAAGGGAACGACCTGTTCCTGGAAATGACGCATTCCGGGGTGATCAACAACACGGTGCTGGTCTTCGGGCAGATGAACGAGCCGCCGGGCGCGCGACTGCGCGTCGGCCTCACCGCGCTCACGATGTGCGAGCACTTCCGCGACGAGATGAAGCGTGACGTGCTGCTCTTCATCGACAACATTTTCCGTTTCGTGCAGGCCGGCTCCGAGGTGTCCGCCCTGCTCGGCCGCATGCCTTCCGCGGTGGGCTACCAGCCGACCATGGCCTCGGAGATGGGCAACCTGCAGGAACGCATCACGTCCACTGCGGACGGCTCGATCACCTCGATGCAGGCGATCTACGTGCCGGCGGACGACTACACCGACCCGGCGCCGGTGGCGACCTTCGCGCACCTCGACTCCACCATCCGCCTGGAGCGCTCCATCGCCGAGCTGGGCATCTACCCGGCGGTGGATCCGCTGCGCTCGACCTCGCGCATGCTCGACCCGCACATCGTCGGCGCGGAGCACTACGGCGTGGCGCGCGAGGTGCAGCGCATCCTGCAGCGCTATGCCGACCTGCGCGACATCATCGCCATCCTCGGCATGGAGGAGCTCTCCGAGGAGGACAAGCAGGTGGTGGCGCGCGCGCGCCGCATCCAGCGCTTCCTGTCGCAACCCTTCTTCGTGGCCGCGGAGTTCACCGGCGTCGAGGGCAAGTACGTCAAGCGCGAGGACACGGTGCGCTCCTTCAAGGGGCTGGTCGAAGGCAAGTACGACCAGCTGCCGGAGCAGGCCTTCTACCTGGTCGGAGCCATCGAGGACGCCATCCACAACGCGGAGAAGCGCTAGGCGCTTGAGGAGGCCGGGATGGTCGAGGCGACACAGGGCAGCGCGGCGAAGACGTTCCGGCTGCAGGTGATCACGCCGGAGCGCGTGCTGCTCGACACGCGCGCCAGGTCCGTGCAGGCGGTCGCGATCGACGGCATGCTCGGAGTGCTCTACAACCACGCGCCGCTGGTGACGCCTCTCGTTCCCGCAGTCCTCGAGTACGTCGAGGACAACGGAGAGCGGCGCACGCTGGCGGTGGGCGAGGGCTTCCTCGAGGTGGTCGACAACCACGTGCGGGCGATGGTGGACTCCGCCGAGCGCCCGGAGCAGATCGACGGCGAGCGCGCCGAGGCGGCCAAGGAGCGCGCGCGGCAGCGACTCGCCACGCGCGGCGCCAAGGACGTCGACTACGCCCGCGCCGAGGCGGCGCTGCGCCGGGCGATCGCGCGGCTCAAGGCAGTGAAGCGGCTCTAGCGGCCGGCCGCGGCCGCGGGCCGCGGGGAGCGACGGGTGGCGTCCTTTCCCAAGAGAACCGTGACGTGCGGCGGACTGCGCGGCGAGGATGAGCGCAGGGACGTCGTTCTCAACGGTTGGGTGGACGTGGTGCGCGACCTGGGCGGCCTGCTGTTCATCGACCTGCGCGATCGCTACGGGGTGACGCAGGCGGTGGTGGACCCGGACGTGGTGGACGCCGAGCGCCTGGCTCGCGCCCGCGAGCTCAGGCCCGAGTACGTGGTGGCCCTGGCCGGCACCGTGCGGCGCCGCCCCGCGGAGAACGTGAACCGCGAGCGCGCCACGGGCGCGGTCGAGGTGCTGGTCCGTGACCTCGAGATCCTGAACCGCTCCAAGACCCCGCCCTTCGAGATCCGGGACGACGCGCAGGTGTCGGACGAGGTGCGCCTGCGCTACCGCTACCTGGACCTGCGGCGCTCCTCCCTGCGCGGCGCCCTGGAGAAGCGCAACGCCTTCTTCCTGGCGCTGCGGCGCGCCCTGGAGCGGGAGGGGTACATCGAGGTCGAGACGCCGCTCCTGACGCGCATGACGCCGGAAGGGTCGCGCGAGTACGTGGTGCCGAGCCGCGTGCACCCGGGGCGCTACTACGCTCTGCCGCAGTCGCCGCAGGTGTTCAAGCAGCTGCTCATGATTGGCGGCCTCGACCGCTACTTCCAGATCGCGCGCTGCCTGCGCGACGAGGACCTGCGCGCCGACCGGCAGCCGGAGTTCACGCAGCTCGACCTGGAGCTGTCCTTCGGCGACGAGGAGGACGTGTTCTCCATCATCGAGAGCGTGCTGCGGGACGCCATTCGCGACACGTTCCAGCGCGAGGTGGCAGTCCCCTTCCGGCGCATGGCGTACCAGGAGGCGATGGACCGCTATGGGCTGGACAAGCCCGACCTGCGCTTCGGCCTGGAGATCCGGGAGCTGGCCGGCTGCCTGCGGGGCTCAGGTTTCCGCGTGGTGGACGAGGTCCTCGCGGCGGGCGGGCTGGTGCGCGGCCTCGTGGTCGAGGGCGGCGCGGAGCGGCTGTCGCGCAAGGAGATCGACGGCCTGACCGAGTTCGTCGCCGGCTTCGGGGCCAAGGGGCTGGCGTTCCTCAAGGCGGACGCGGCCGGCGCCCTTTCCGGATCGCTCGCCCGCTTCGTGGACGGCGAGCGGCGCGCGCGCCTGCGCGCGGAGTGCGGCTTCCGGGACGGCGACCTGCTGCTCGTGGTCGCGGATCGGCCGGCGGTGGCCTGCCGCAGCCTGGGCGAGCTGCGCAACGAGCTGGCGCGGCGCCTCGGGCTCGTGCCGCGGGACGAGCGCCTGGAGTTCACCTGGATCACCGAATTCCCCATGTGCGAGTGGAGCGACGAGGAGCAGCGTTTCGTCGCCACGCACCATCCCTTCACCATGTTCTCGGAGGAGGAGCCGGGCCAGCTCGAGCGCGGCCCGGGGAAGGTGCGCGCGCGCGCCTACGACCTGGTCCTGAACGGCTGGGAGCTGGGCAGCGGCTCGGTGCGCATCCACACGCGCGAGGAGCAGCAGCGCGTCTTCCAGCTGCTCGGCATCGCGCCGGACGAGGCGCGCGAGAAGTTTGGCTTCTTCCTGGAGGCCTTCGAGTATGGCGCGCCGCCGCACGCGGGCATCGCGCTCGGCCTGGAGCGCACCCTGGCTCTCCTGCTCGGCCGTGGCAACATCCGCGACCTGGTGGCGTTCCCCAAGACCGCGTCGGCCAAGTGCCTGCTGACCGGGGCGCCGACCGACGTTCCGGAGCAGGTGCTGAGGGATCTGGGGCTCCCGTGCGCGGCGCCCCAGCGGGGGGCCGAGGATTGCCCTGCGCGGGGCGGGGGCTAGAGAATGGCGGCGCGCGCGCCAGGAGCCAGGCGGCCGGGCGCGGCGCGCTGAGATGTGACATGTCCGAGGCGGCAGAAATGGTCAGCATCACGCTCCCCGACGGCGCCGTGCGCGCCCTGGCGCGCGGCGCGAGCGGACTCGACGTGGCCGCGGCCATCGGCGCGAGGCTGGCGCGGGACGCGGTCGCGGTCCTGATCGACGGCAAGCTCTGCGACCTGCGCGCGCCGCTCGAGCGGGACGCCGCGCTGCGTATCGTGACCCGGGGCGAGGAGGCGGGGCTCGAGGTGCTGCGCCACAGCATGGCACACGCCATGGCCCAGGCTGTCATGCGTCTCTTCCCGGGCGCCAGCCTGGCGATCGGACCGACGATCGCGGACGGGTTCTACTACGACGTGGCCGTGGCGCGGCCGCTCGTGCCCGACGACCTCGGCGCCATCGAGCGCGAGATGGCCGAGATCGTCAAGGCGGACCTCGCGATCGAGCGCTTCCCGCTCGCGCGCGCGGACGCCCTGGCCTGGGCGCGCGCGGGCGGCCAGGGCATCAAGTGCGAGATCATCGAGGACTTGCCGCCCGAGGCGCAGATCTCCTTCTACCGGCAAGGCGACTTCACCGACCTGTGCGCCGGCCCGCACGTGCAGCGCACCGGCCAGCTCGGGAGCGCCTTCAAGCTGATGAAGGTGGCCGGGGCCTACTGGCGCGGCGACGAGAAGCGCGAGCAGCTGCAGCGCATCTACGGCACGGCCTTCTTCCGCGCCGAGGACCTGGCGGAGCACCTGCGCCTGCTGGCGGAGGCCGAACGGCGCGACCACCGGCGGCTGGGACGGGAGCTGGACCTGTTCTCGTTCCATCCCGAGGCGCCGGCCATGCCGTTCTTCCACCCGCGCGGCGCCTTCATCTACAACCAGCTGATCGACTACGTGCGCGGCCTGTACAAGGTCAGGAGGTACAGCGAGGTCGTCACTCCGCAGATCCTCGACGTGGGGCTGTGGCGCCAGTCGGGGCACTACGACAACTACCGCGAGAACATGTTCTTCACGGCGTTCGCCTCCGCGGACAAGGACGAGGCCGCGCCGCGCGCGCCCGCGTCGAGCGAGCGGCAGAGCGCGGTGAAGCCGATGAACTGCCCGACGCACTGTCTGATCTACCGCTCGCGCAAGAGGTCCTACCGCGAGCTGCCGCTGCGTTTCGCCGACTTCGGGCGCATCCACCGCCATGAGCGGTCGGGGGTGACCGCGGGGCTCTTCCGCGTGCGCAGCTTCTCTCAGGACGACGCGCACATCTTCTGCATGCCCGAGCAGATCGAGGCCGAGGTGATCGGGGTCACCGAGATGATCCTCGAGTGCTACCGCGTCTTCGGCTTCGACGACGTGCGCATCGTCCTGTCGACGCGGCCGGACAAGTCGATCGGCTCGGACGAGATCTGGGCCAAGGCGGAGGCGGCGCTCGAGGCCGCCTTGCGGCGCATGGGCGTCGCGTACCAGGTCGCGCCGGGAGAGGGGGCGTTCTACGGCCCCAAGATCGACTTCGTGGTGAAGGACGCTCTGAAACGGGAATGGCAGCTCGGCACCTGCCAGCTCGACTTCTCCATGCCGGAGCGCTTCGGGCTCAAGTACACCGCGTCCTCGGGAGTGGAAGAGACGCCGGTGATGGTCCATCGCGCCATGCTCGGCTCCCTGGAGCGCTTCCTGGGCGTGCTGATCGAGCACACCGGCGGGGCGCTGCCCCTGTGGCTGGCGCCGGTGCAGGTGCGGGTGCTCTCCATCAGCGGCGATCACGCGCGCCGCGCAGAGGAGGTGGCCGCCGCTCTCGGGCAGGCGGGCTTCCGGGCCGAGGCGGACGTGCGTAACGAGAAGATAGGACTCAAGGTACGCGAAGCGTCCCTTGCCAAGGTGAGGTACCAGCTTATAATCGGGGCCCGCGAGGCGGAGCGCGGCACGGTTTCGGTCCGAGACCGCGTCGCTGGCGACCTCGGAGAGATGGACCTGGAGCGCTTCCAGGTTCTCCTGCAGACGGGCGTCGCCGAGAAATCCTAGTCGACCGCGGGTGCGCCGCGTGGCACCCTGCGTCTTTCTTGGGCACGCGGACAGAAGGAGACTCGACCACGGCACAGCAGTACCGGATCAACCACCAGATCAGGGTCCCGGAGGTGCGCCTCATCGACGACGCCGGCGAACAGCGCGGCGTGATCTCGATCGAGGAAGCGCGCCGCACGGCCGACGAAGCCGGCCTGGACCTCGTGGAAGTGGCCCCCGACGCCCGTCCTCCCGTGTGCAAGATCATGGACTACGGGAAGTTCAAGTACCTTCAGAAGAAGCGGGAACACGACCAGAAACGCAAATCGCACACCGCGCAGCTGAAGGAGATCCGGATCCGGCCGAAGATCGACAAGCACGACCGGGACTTCAAGGTCAACCAGGCCAAGGAGTTCCTGGAGGCGGGACACAAGGTGCAGTTCAACATGCTGTTTCGCGGCCGGGAGATGGCCCACCAGGACGTTGGCCGCACCGTCATGGAGGCGATCCTTCAGGACCTGGCCGAGCTGTCCAAGGTGGAGCGTCCTCCGCGCATGGAAGGCCGGCGCATGACCGTCCTGCTGGCGCGGAAGTAGCAGATGCGGGCCGCGGCCCGAAGAGCAACGAGGTTGACATGGTCAAGGTGAAGCCCAAGACGAAGAAGGCGCTGAGCAAGCGCCTGAAGCTGACGAAGAGCGGCAAGATCAAGCGCCAGAAGGCCGGCCGCAGCCACCTGATGTCGCACAAGAGCGCCAAGCGGCGCCGCCGGCTGCTCAAGCCCGGACTGGTCGCGGGCAAGACGGCCAAGACGTACGCCATCCTGCTGGCTCCGGGCAAGTAGCCGGCATCGAGAGGAGCGAAGCATGGTTCGCGCAACGAACGGTCCCGCCAAGCTCGCGCGCCACAAGCGCGTTCTCAAGGCGGCCAAGGGTTTCCGCGGGGGGCGCAGCAAGCTCTACCGCACGGCGAAGGTCGCGGTCATGCGCGCCGGCCGGTACGCCTACCGCGACCGCCGCGTGCGCAAGCGGCAGATGCGGCGCCTGTGGATCGTGCGCCTGAACGCGGCCGCGCGCGCGCGCGGGCTGCGCTACTCGATGCTGGTCTACGGCCTGCTCAAGGCCAAGGTGGAGCTCGATCGCAAGCAGCTCTCCGAGATGGCGATCAACGACGCGGCCGCGTTCGACGCCGTCTGCGAGCAGGCCAAGGCCGCTCTCGCCGCGCCGTAGCCGCGCCGTGAGCGACGATCTGACGGGCGCCCTGGAACAGGCGGCGGCGCAAGCGCGGGAGGCGGCGCGGGCCGCGCGTTCCCTGGACGAGCTGGAGGAGGTGCGCACCGCGCATCTCGGCCGCAAGGGCGCGCTCACCGCGCTGCTGCGGCAGATCGGCACCCTGCCGCCGGAGAAGCGCGGCGCCTTCGGCAAGCTCGCCAACGAGCGGAAGCGCGAGGTCGAGGAGCAGTTCGCCGGCCGGGAGCGGGAGCTGGCCGCGGCGCGCCTGCGGAGCGTGCTGGACTTCGATCCGACGACGCCCGGCCCGCGGCCGGCGCGCGGCCACGAGCATCCGGTCCTGGCCATGCTGCGCGAGATCGAGGACATCTTCATCTCCATGGGCTTCCTCGTGCTCGCCGGCCCGGAAGTTGAGACCGAGTACTACAACTTCGAGGCGTTGAACATCCCGGAGCACCATCCGGCGCGGGACCTGCAGGACACCTTCTGGATGGAGACCGGCGCGGAGTGCCGCTGGGTGCTGAGGACGCACACCTCGCCCATGCAGGTGCGCGCGCTGGAGCGTTTCGGGGCGCCGCTTCGGGCGATCGTCCCGGGGCGCGTCTATCGCAACGAGACGCTCGACGCCACGCACGAGGCCACGTTCCACCAGGTCGAGGGCCTGATGGTGGATCGGGGCGTCTCCGTGGCGCATATGAAGGGCGTCATGGCCGCGTTCCTGGAGCGGCTCTTCGGGCAGAAGATCGTCATCCGGCTGCGGCCGCACTACTTCCCCTTCGTCGAGCCGGGCTTCGAGCTGGACTTCGGCTGCGTGTTCTGCGGCGGGGCGGGCTGCGCGATCTGCAAGCGCAGCGGCTGGATCGAGATCCTGGGCTGCGGGTTGGTGCATCCGCGCGTGCTGCGCGCGGGCGGAGTCGACGCGGAGGAGTTCACCGGCTTCGCCTTCGGGGTCGGGGTGGAGCGTCTGGTGATGATGCGCCACTCGATCGAGGACATCCGGCACTTCCATTCCGGTTCGCTGCGTTTCTTCGAGCAGTTCTGACCTGAGGACCGCTGATGCGCCTCTCCTTGTCTTGGCTCGGCGATTTCGTTGATCTCGGCGGCCGTGCGGCGGGCCAGATCGCCGAGGATCTGACGCTGCGCACGGCCCTGATCGAGGGGATCGAGACGCGCGGGGACTTCTCGGACGAGGTGGTGGTGGGCAAGGTCCTCGAGTGCGCGCGCCACCCGCACGCCGATCGTCTGACGCGCTGCGTCGTCGACGTCGGCGGCGACACGCTCGAGGTGATCTGCGGCGCTCCCAACGTGGCGGCGGGGCAGACCGTGCCCGTGGCCAAAGTGGGGGCGGCGCTGGCGGGCGGGGTCAGGCTCAAGAAGACGAAGATCAGGGGATTGGCCTCGCACGGCATGATCTGCTCCGAGAAGGAGCTGGACCTGGGCGACGACCAGGACGGCATCATCGTTCTCGAGGAGGGGCTGGAGCCGGGCCGGCCGTTCCGCGAGTGCGCCGGCGTGGCCGACACGCTCTTCGAGATCGACAACAAGTCGATCACGCACCGCCCCGACCTTTGGGGGCACGAGGGGTTCGGCCGGGAGCTGGCGGCGATTTATGGTCTGGAGCTGCGCCTCGCGCAGGGCGAGGAGGCGCTCTGCGAGGGAAGCGGACCGCTCGCGGTGCGGATCGAGGCAGGCGACCTGTGCGGGCGCTACTGCGCGCTCTTCGTACGGGGCAGGCTGGCGGTCTCCGCGCCCGGCTGGCTGCGCTGGCGGCTGCGCCACTGCGGCCTCCGGCCGCTCTGGCTGGCGGTGGACGTGTCCAACTACGTCATGCTGGAGATCGGCCAGCCGACCCACCCGTTCGACCGGAAGCGCCTGCAGGGCGGCGTGATCCGCGTGCGCCGCGCGGCGCGCGGCGAGCGGCTGGTGACGCTCGACGGCGAGGAGCGCGCGCTGCCCGAGGGCGCGTGCGTGATCGCGGACGCGGAGCGGGCCGTGGCCATCGCCGGGGTGATCGGCGGGCGAGACTCGGGGATCGACGCGTCGACCGAGGAAGCGGTCGTCGAGTCGGCGTCGTTCGACGCGCTGTCGGTGCGGGCGACGTCCAGCGCGCTCGGCTTGCGCACGGAGGCGCTGGCGCGCTTCGAGAAGGCGCTCGATCCGGCGCTGGCGGAGCGCGGGGTCAGGCGCTACGCGGCGCTGTTGCGCGCGGCGGCGCCGGGAGTGGAGATCGCGCGCGAGTTCGTGAGGGCCGGCGACGCGGCTGCCGCGCCGATCGAGCTGCGCCTGCGGCCCCGCCGGCTGGCCATGAAGCTCGGCGTGGACGTCGGCGCGGACGCGATGGAGTCGAGCCTCGTCCGGCTCGGCTTCGCGGTGGCCAGGTCGGGAGAGGACCTGCGGGTGCAGGCGCCTTCCTTCCGCGCGACGCGCGACATCCGCTGCGAGGACGACCTGATCGAGGAGGTGGGCCGCATCCACGGCTATCACCTCGTTCCGGAGGAGATTCCCGCGGCGGCCTGCCGGCCGGTGAGGCTCGAGGCGGTGAGCGAGGCGTGGCGCGCGTGCGTGCGGCTGCTCTGCGGCCGACTGGGCTTCACCGAGGTGTGCGCCTACCCCTACGTGGAGGAGAGCGTTCTGGAGCGCAGCGGCGGCGCGGGAGAAGAACGCTACCTGTGCATCCTGAATCCGCTGCAGCAGAGCGCGCGGCGCCTGCGGCGCTCGCAGGTGCCGGGGATGATCGAGTTCGTCGACCGAAACATCAAGGCGGCGGAAGAGGTGCGTCTCTTCGAGTGCGGCCGCGTCTACCAGCCGGCGGCGCGCGCCGGCGAGCTGCCGCGCGAGCCGACGGTGCTGTGCGCGGCGTGGGGCGAGCGGACGCTGCGCAGGGGCGCGGACGACGCCCGGCGCGACGGCCTGGTGTTGCGGCGCCTGAAGGGGGCGCTGGAAGAGGTGGGCGAGGAGCTGCGGCGTCCCCTGCGCTTCGAGCTGCTCGCGGGCGGCGCCGCGCGCTGGCTGCATCCGGCGCGCTCGGCCGCGGTGTTCGCCGGCGCCGAGCGGGTCGGAGAGATCGGCCAGGTTCACCCGGAC
>JACQZJ010000200.1 GCA_016213895.1 Planctomycetota bacterium
GGGGAACTCTTTCTTGACCCGCTTGGTCTCCTCGTCGAGCGCCTCGTCGACGAACACCACATCACGTGCGCACTCCGGACAGGAAAACACCTCGCTCCAGACCGTGTAGTTGATCCGCCCCTTGGTTTTGCCATCCGTGTGGAGTGTCTCGTACATCCAGCCGATCTCCTCCTCCACGTCCTTGAGGAGTCGCCGTGCGGCCCTGGCAAACGAGTCGACATCGAATGGCACGTTGTAGCCCGCGGCGATGAACGTGGCCGCCGGAGACAGGTCCCCCAGGATCACTCGGCGGGCACCCCACTCTGGCTTGCCACGGCCCTCGTTCTCCCAGTGCTCCTCGAGCGCCCGGCGGTACGCCACGGGCGCGGTCCCGCACCACTGGGCCGCGACGCCGGTCATGCCCGAGCCGCAGAAGCCGTCGAGCACGATGCCATCCGGTCTAGTGTAGTGGAGGATCGAGGGCACGATCGCCAGGTGCGGTACCTTGGTGTGGTAGCCGTGGGCCTTGTAGAGGGGATCGGTCTTCCCTTCGCTGACGTCCACGGCGAACGGCTCGCGATGGTAGGGCTCCTCGGGATCGTAGGGGCGGCCGTGGTGCTTCACGAAGTCCGCGAGGAACGGGTTCGGGCAGGCGGTGTAGTACGGCGGGTCCGAGAGGCGCAGGATGTCCTCGTCAGCGGCGGGGCCGCCGTCGGGACCGAGCGGAAAGTCGGATCGCTTCCGAAGTTCCGGGAGCTTCTCCTTCAGGTTCTCCAGGAAGTAGGTCCGTCGCGCCTCGTCCGACTCGAAGGTCATTCCGAGGCAGGCCACCGGCCCCGCGCTGGACCCCGCATCGACCTCCGGGAAGAGCCCGGACGTGTGGTCATCCCTCCTCATCCGGCTCCTCCTTGGAGCGCTCGCCGATTCGCGCCCCCTTGATCGCCGCGCCGGCCTCGGTCAGCACGTAGCGCTGGTTGGCCGCCGGCGGGTTCGCGGGGTTCGTCATCCGCACGATACCGGCATCCAGGAGGGGCTGCAGGTGCCTGCGCCGGAAAAACGTCCGGTGCGTCACCCCCACCCGTTCCATCAGCTCGGCGAGGCTCCGGGGGACGTCGCAGGCCTGGACGATCCGCACCTGATGCGGCGTCAGGCGGCGAACAACCTGGTCAGTGACCAAGTCGGCCGCGGGTCCTTCGACCTGGTCAGTGACCAGGTTGCCGGCGGCTTCGGCGCCCGCCGGCAAACCCGGCTCTGCACCCTCCAGTCGGCCCGCCAGATGCTCGGCGAGACCGTAGAGTGTGCCTTCCTGGATGGGCTGGAGGAGCCCCTGGACCACAAGGGACTCCAACACCTTGCGCGCCTCCGGGCCGTTTCGGCCGGTCACCGCTTTCGCGTCGGTGATCGATGCGCCGCCCTCACGGAAGGCGAAGGCGAAGAGCCTCGCCTGCGGCTCGTCGAGGCGCACACCGAGGCGCGCCTGGAACAGCCGCTGCTCCTCGCTCAGCAGCTCCTCGCGCAAGAGGCGAAGCTCGAACGTCTTTCTGGCCTTGTCGTTCTCGATCACCGGAGGCACGTGGCCGAGGCGCTGCCAACTCCGGAAGATGGCCCGTACACCCGTCCCGGCCTGCTCGCTCAAGCCAATGCGCCGGAAGGCCGCGACAATCGCGGGGTTGCGCACTTCCTTTTCGGTCGGGTCCAGGAGCTCGTCCGTCGTGGCGAACGCGTCGCCAGGGTTCCAGAAGAGGGTCCGGTCGCGGAAGAAGCGGATAGACGCCTTGCGACCGTGGTCCCCGTAGTCCTGATGGATGAGCAGGTTGATCGCCGCCTCGCGGAACGAGATGTAGTCCGGCGGGGCGTCATCCCGCCGGAGGGTCGCGGCATCCAGGCCGAAGGGACGGTCAGCATGCTTGGCGTAGCGCTCCGACAGCGCGAGCCAAGCCTGGACAAGATTCTCCTCCACCACGATGCGATCCTGCCACCGGTGATCAGGCGACCAGGCGTCGAAAGCCGAGCCGATGAACTGGCAGTCGACGACCGGGCGCGGAAGGATCTGGCGGAGGTATCGGGCGCGACCGAAGAGCAGCACGGCGGCGCGGGTGGGCACCAGGCGGTCGCCGTGCTCGATGACGAAGCCCCACTCGTTCAGGAACTCGAGGTCCGAGGCCGCCTGTTCCCGGCCGGGATTACGCTCGTCGAACACGCGCCGATACCACCGCACGGAGCTCGGATCGAAGAACTCCTCGGCGTCCAGCTCGTCGAGAGCCTGGCCATCGTATCGATCCTGGGCGGCGTCCCGTAGGAAGCGCTCGATCTCCTCCTGGGTGCAGCGCTCGTCGCAACCGCCGCGTCGGATGAAGGCGCGCCGAATGTCACCGTCCAAGTAGAGCGGCTTCTCGCTGCGAGGCAACTCGGGGACGAGGAAGACGAGAAGCGTCTTGTGTTCGTGCTCGACCGCGCTCGCCTGGATGCGAACCTCGCGGTTCAGCTTCTGCCCGGAGCGGATCGTGCTCAGGAACTCCCCTTGGACCTTGTCGACATCGACGACGCCCACGATAGTGAAGGTCCCCTCCTCGTCTCGCACGCCGAAGACAAGGCGGCCCCCTGCCGTGTTGGCGAACGCCGACACGGTCTCGTACGCCGACCTGGGGGCCGCGCGTTGAGCCTCCTTGAACTCGACGTCCGTCCACTCGAAGGTACGCAGCCGCTGGAGAAGCTCGTCCTTGGTCATCGGGTCACTCCAGGACGATCCGCACCTTGTTCGGGTCCTTGCCCTTCGCCTTCTCGTCGAGGTAGTCCTCGAAGCGCTTCTTCATCTCGGTGAGCGTCGCGGGCGAGCCGCCGCTCAAGAGGGCCGCTCTCAGGTCGTCGGTCGTCACGACCACCTTGGCAAGCCCCCGGAGCACCTCCTGGACCGCCTGGATGAAGTCCTGATCCAGAGTGGTCGGCAGTTTCCTCGAACGTACGAACCGCCTCACCAGGTCTCGCTGGTCCGCTTTGAGAAGTTGGAGCTGCTCCTTCGTCGTGGGATCTTCGAGGTTCCCAAGCAGCGTCTGGGTCCAGGAGGAGAGCAGCTTGTCCAGTTCGTCGTCCAGGGCCCTCAGCGCCTGCCCGGCCCGCGGGGTCGCCGACTCCGCGACCGGCCGGCAGTGGCAGTGTGGGCACTCGGCGGAGGCATCGAGCTCTTGCTCGGTGAGCCCAAAGCAGGTCTTGAGCCCGGCGAGACGGTTCTGGAAGTCCTTGAGGTGCTGGCACGGCATCAGGTCGATCGTTGCCAGGCTGTTCAGTTTCTGCAGCCGCTCGTCCTGGACGAGCTGATGCTTCCTGCGGTCCTCGTCCACGCCCAGCCGGGCCTTCAGGTGCAGCGCCAGGTACGCCCGGACGTACCCCTTCTTGAGATCCGCGAGCCGCCGCTGCGCCTTCTGGCGGAAGCCGGCGGCCGACCGCTTCGCGGAGTCGGTCACCTGTCCAACCAGTTCGTCTCGCGCCTTCTTCATGTCCTCGACCCACGGGTGGTCGGGAGGAAGCACGGCCTCGGCGGCTTGCAGGTAGGACGCACCTGGGCCTAGGTCCGTCACCAGCTCTTGCAACCCCTCGATCTGCTGCAGTGCTTCCAGCGCCGGCTTCTGCTGGAGCACTTGGTCTCGGCCGAAGCGGAAGTTCTTCAGCTTGCCGGGCGAGGAGTAGGCCGGGAGCGCCTCGAGGAAGGTCTTGGCGCCGTTCAGCTTCTCGCGCAGGTCCTGCGTCGCACCCTCGTCGAGGAGGCTCCGGCCCCAGAAGTGGAAGCCGCCCTGGAGCGCCTGCTGCGCCAACACCAGCTTCTCGACGCGCTGGGTCACAGCCTTCTGAAGCTCCTGGACGGGCTCCTCCTTTCCTAGCGTGACGAGCTGGGCCATGCCCGGCGTGAGGCCGAGCAGTTCGAACGTGGCCTTCAACGCGGGGAGGTTCCACTCCTTCGGCCGCTCGACGTGTTTGAAGTTGGCGAGGTCCTCGACGGATTGGCCAGCCAGCGCCGAGACGTCCGTGGCGTCGAACTTCTTGCCGGGGATCGTCAGAACGAGGTCGCCCGAGTAGACGAGCCCGCCTAGAAGCACCACGACCCACTCGGGCTCGAGGCGGTACTTCTGGGGCAGCAAGTACTCCAGGCCCTGGACGGTGTCGATGATCTCGGCCCGGTTGACGACCTGGCCCTGGCCCTTCTTGGCGAGAAGCTCAACGATGTGCTTCGCGTACCTTGAGCGGCTCGGGTCGAGCCGCTCGCCGTCCAGAAGCTCGAGCGCGTCGAGGATCTTCCCGCCCTGGGCGGTCTTCGAAGGACCGGCGATCCAGCGCAGCGCGTCCTGAACTGCCTGAGCGCGGTTGTCCTTCGTGACGAGCAGCGAGAAGGTAGGGTACTCCGGCGCCTGGTCCTCGAAGCAGGCCGCCAGCGCAACCGAGGCGACCAAGTTGACCATGTCACGCACGTTCGCCCGGGCGCCGGCCGCCCCGCTGGCCTTCCCCTTCACCCACTCGATGAGCTTCTTCGTGCGCCCCTGGTAGGTGACGTCGTAGGCGGTGGCCATGTGCTCCTGGAGCCACTGCCCGAGGTCGCGAAGAAAGCCCGTCGCCTTCGACTCGTAGACCGACTTCGCATGCCCTGAGGAGGCCGTGGAGAGATCCATCGCCGCGGCACAGTTGCGAAGGACGCGGCGAAACTCGTCGTCCCGGCCCGTCAAGCGGAAGAGCACCTCGTCCGCCTTCTTGTCGTCCTTGAAGTGCGGAGGTCCGTGAGGCTGGATGAAGTAGAGGTAGAAGTCGCGCGGCGGGACCGCCGTCGATCGTTCGTTTGGCGCCCCGAAGAACAGGTAGCCCAGCCGGGACGCGCGGCGCTCGCGCCATTCCAGCTCGTGCTCCCAGATCTTGTAGCCGGTGACGTAGGTTTCGTCGGTGCACTCCAGGACCCGCTTGAGCGCCTCGTAGTAGTAGCGGTCGAGCTGGGTGTCATCGAGGCTCTCGACCCGCTTGTCGATCAGGGCGTCGTAGTCGTCCGTCTTCTTGAGGTCGAGGTGGTACTGCCGGTTGTCCGCGTTCGCCGAGATGAACTGGCCGCTGACGGTCTTGTGGATCTCGCGCAGGACCGTCTCGACGTGGGAGAGCAGGTCATCGGCCGGCTCGCCGCCCAGATCTCCGATGCCCGGCTGGTACAGACACAGGCCGTCCCGGAGCTCCTCCGGCGTGGCGCCCAGCGGGGCGTGGATGTCGCCGTGCGTGAGCCGGTGAACCGAGAGCCCGTGGATGATGCGGATCGCCATGGGCTGGTACGGCGGCCGCGTGAACGCTTGCTGGATGCGCGACTCCAGCACCTGGCTGCAGTCGATGACGGCCTTGATATCGGGAACCGCCCGGAACGAGGGATTCTCGCGGACGGTAGTCCAGTACGTATCGTAGGCGATCACGCCCGGCCGGTCGGACGGCACCTCTTGGCCGATCAGCCGCTTCATGGCGAGCGAAAGCGTCTTCAGGACCTCGCGCTTCTCGATCGCCGTGATTCGCTCGAAGGTGTCGATGAAGTCCGGGTGCACGGGAAACAGCCGGACGAACTCGTCCAGCTTCTCGTTCATGTTCCCGTAGAACTTCGTGAACGGGGCAAGGTACTCGCGAATGCGAGCGAGCTGCTCCCCGGTCTTCTTGAGGAGCCGCTGCTCCACCACGAACTTCACGTCCCTGCGGGCGATCAGGGTCTGCTCGAAGCGGTCCTTCACCCGGCGCACGCTGTCGGCTACGTGCGCGAAGCGGTGGCTATCGAAGGTCGCCTCCTGGACTCCGGCCATGAAGCGGAAGCGAAGGTCCTTGCAGACCTCGCCGACTTCCCGCAGGAAGCTGAGGTCAAGGACCAACTCCTGGTCCTTTCGGCTCTTCAGGTAGTCGAGGAGCTCATCGACCACGAGCAGCAACCCCTGGTCGGGGAACCGCTGCTGGAAGGCGGCCATCATGTCCTCGAAGGCGCGCTTGTGGTTCGGGATCCTGTCGCGCGGCGGGAAGCGGTAGGCCACGCCCCAGCCCCCGAGTGCCTCCTCGAGCTGGGAGCAGACGAACTCCCGGAAGTCCATGGTGGTGGAGCCAAGCTCCGTCCGGGCCACCTTGAACTTCCCCGCGATCCTCCGGGCGGCATCCGCGACGGCCGCGTTGCTGAGAGCGCCTGTGAGCTCCGCACGCTCCGCAACGGCCGAGAGCACCGACATGAGGTGGGACTTTCCCGTTCCGTAGTTGCCGACCACGAGGAGGCCCTTGTTGTCGGCCGGCTGGTCGAACTGCACCTGCGGGATGACGACGGCGATCAGCTTCTGCGCCATCTCGTCGCTTACGACGTACGTAGCAACGAGCTGTCGCGCCGCCCACTCACGATCAGCGTCCCGGAGTTGGACCACCGTCTCGATCGGCTCGAACTGGATCAAGTCACCGTATCTCATCTCCAGCGTCTCCCGTGAAGTCTGTGGGTGCTGGTGCTCATGTGGGGGCCTCGGGGCAGACAAGCATCAGATCGCCCGCGGTATATCGGCCGTACTCCGGATGCCCCGGTTGCGCGTAGACGACGTGATCGCGTTCCACGGTCCCGTTCCACGCGGCGACGACGGTTCGGTTGCGGGAGAGTCCCCGGAGCAGGCGCAGCGGGTCTTGTTCGAGGGTAACGTCGAACAGGATCTCGGTGTTATCCAGCAGAACGAGCGAGGCCTCCGCGCCCACGGCTTCCTGCAAGACGTGCGAGACCTGAAGAGCCCGCTGCCGCCCCGTGTAATCGAGGAGCCTCTGCGAAACCTCGAGATTCACGTTGACGAGCCGGGCCTTCGTCTGCCTGGCGATCTCCTGGAGCGCTGCCGTCTTCCCCGATGCGCTCGGGGCGACGATCAGCACGAGGCGGTGATACAGACTCTCCACGTAGGCGAGACGATCAGCGACCTGTTCAGCGATCGACCGGGGCATGAACCGCTTCCGCCTCCTGCATCACCTGGGAGAACCACTCTGACATGCGTTGAGCCGCCGTGTCCTGAACACGGTCCGGTACCGCGTCTTCAGGCCTCGCTCTCAGCCACGCCTGATGTGCTGAAGCAGCGCGGCCACCATGGGAGCGTACTTGCGGAACTTGAACCCCTGCCCTGCCGGATGCCTCACACCCACTGCGATTGCGCCCTCGCCGCGGGAACTCCATGCGTACCGCTTCGTGAGCACCTTGCTCCGCCCAGCACGAAGGACCGGTCCGCGCTCAGCAGGAGGCAGCTTTGTCCAAAGTTCATCACCCAGCACGACGATGCCTGCTGGTCGGAGTACGCGCAGCACGGCAAGGAATGGGGTCTGTGCTGCGTCCCACTGCTTCGCCCTGGGCCTCATTCTCGGTCTGCGTCCAACCGAGGATTGGATGTAGTTGTAGAAGGCGATCGATTGCCAGACAGCCTTCTTGTCCTCGTCGCAGATGTCACGCGAGCCGTGGATGAGCTGGCCAACCATCGTGAGGAACCGGCTTGCGTACTCACCGGCAAGGTACTCTTGGACGACAAGCTCCGTAAGGGATGCGCGCCTGACACCGGACTCGCCCACGTAGTGCGACTCGCCCAGAACCAGGAGGCGACCACCGTACGGATTGGAGCGCCCGTACTTTGGTCCGACGTAGGGTTTGAACACGACCGTCTCTCGAGTCACGGCACTCCTCTTGCTGTCAGGGCAACTCACGTTCGACACTCCGACTTGCGTTCCGCGACGCGCCACGGCCACCGCTGTCGTGCCGTCGGGAAAGCGGGCCGGTAGGTGACGGTAGACCCGAGCCGAGCCGGGGATGCGGCACCCTGGAGGGGCGGCAAGAGTGGGTGTTGGACACGTCCGCCGGGGAGGCAGGGCCCCGCGGGGCGGACGGGGGCCTGGGTGCTGGCCGGTCCGGGGTGCGGGACGTAGTTGTCGATCACGATTGTCGCAACGTGCCGGCGGCCGAGCTGCTTCAGGGGAACGGCGATGTCGCTGCTGTCCGCCAGGAGATGTGTGGCGAGGGACATCCGCTGCCAGGGCCGCTCGCGGCCCGTGTCGGCGAGCCCGCCGCGCGGGTGAAGGGTCAGCCCCCGACCGCGTCGAATCGAAGCTGGACCGAACGGCTTTCCTTGGGGCACCCTCGTCAGCATCACGATCCCCAGAATTGACGGGAGCTTATCGAGGGAGACCGGGAGAAACAACTGTGTCCGTCCCGCAGGGCGGCCGCGGGCGGCGCCGAACCAGGGTTCGCGCGATGTTGTTCCTGAGCAGGGGCTTAGTATCCTGCGACCATGTCCCAGCGCGTGCTCTTCCTCGGGCCCTCGTGGCTCGGGGACGCCGTCATGGCGATCCCCACGTTTCGGGCTCTGCGCCGCGCGCGGCCGGAGGCGCACGTCACGGTGCTGGCGCGCGGCCCGGCGGCCGATCTCTACTCCGCGGTCCCGGCCATCGACGAAGTGATCGTCTACCAGCCGGCCGCGGGGCTCAGGCGCGTGGCCGCGTACGTGGGCATGATCTCGCGCCTCGAGAAGGTGCGGGCCGACGTCGCCATCGTGCTGCCGCGCTCCTTCGGCTCGGCCTGGACGGCCTTCCTCTCCTGCGCCCCGCGCCGCATCGGCTACTCCGCATACGGCCGCGCCTACCTCTTGACCGACGCGCTCAGGCGCACGCCTGAGCTGCTCTCCAGCCACCGCGTGCGCTACATGCTGCACCTCCTGACCCCGCTCGGCATCGACGCGCCGCCCGAGGCGCCGCTGCTGGAGGTCCCGGAGGGAGCGGCGCGGCGCGCGCAGTCGCTCCTCGAGCCGCTGCTCGCGTGCGGGGTGGCGGGCATCGCCGCCTTCAACCCGGGCGCGAACTACGGCACGGCCAAGCAGTGGCCCGAGGAACGCTACGCCGAGCTGGCGCGCCTGCTGCTCGCGGCCGGCGACCTCGGCGTGGCGCTCGTCGGCGGGCCCGGCGACCACGACGTGTGCGACCGCGTGTGCCACGCGGTCGGCGACCGGCGCGTGCTCGACCTCTCGGGCCAGACCACGGTTCCGGAGCTGGCAGCGGTCCTGGCGCGCAGCGCGTTCCTGGTCACGAACGACACCGGCGCCATGCACGTCGCCGCCGCGGTCGGCACGCCGGTCGTCGCCATCTTCGGCCCCACGGATCCTCGGACCACGCCGCCCTACGGCGAGCGGCACGTGCTCTTGCGCCACCCGGTCGACTGCTCGCCGTGCCTGCTGCGCGAATGTCCGATCGATCAGCGCTGCATGCTCGGGATCGAGCCGGAGCGCGTGCTCGCCGCCTGCCTGGAGCTGGCGGGCGTCCAGGCCACGACGCGCTGAGGCTGCAAGCGGCGGCCGCGAGCGTGCGGTAGAATCGAGCGTGATGCAGCGCACTCGTCTTTCCGCCTCGCTGGCCGCGGGCCTCCTCGTGCTCTCGAGCGCGCTCTTCCAGAGCTGCGGCCCCTCAGTTGACGACTCCCCCTACCCGGGCATGGTGCTCGTCACCATCGACACGCTGCGCGCCGATCATCTGGGCTGCTACGGCTACGCGCGCGCCACCTCGCCGCGCCTGGACGCGTTCGCGGCGGGCGGCGTCCGGTTCGAGCGCGCCGTGGTGGCGACGCCGCGCACCACCCAGTCCCTCGCCAGCCTCTTGACCGCGACCACCCCGGCCAGCCATCAGGTGCGCCGCCTGGAGCACCGCCTGCTCCCCGAGCACTTCACGGTCGCCGAGCGGTTCCTCGAGGAGGAGTTCACCACCGGGGCGTTCGTCTCCATCCCCTACTTCAGGAAGGACGCGCAGGGCTTCGAGCAGGGATTCGGCGAGGAGTTCGACTTCTTCGCGGGGCGGGACGTGCGCGCCGGGGAGCTCACCGATCAGGCCATCGCCTGGCTCGAGGTGCACGGCGACGAGCCCTTCTTCCTGTGGGTGCACTACCGCGATCCGCACGCTCCCTACTTCCGGCCCGAGCCGAGCGCGGACTTCCCGCTGCCGGCCTGGGTCGACCCGGCGATGGAGCACTTCCACTACTGGCCGATCGACGAGGAGGGGAATCCCCGCGATCCGGCTCGGATGAACGAGTACCGCGCGATGAAGGAGCTCCACAAGTTCGGCGCGCGGCGCCTGCCGGACGAGGACATCGAGCGCGGCCGCGCCCTCTACGACGCGGAGATCGCCTACACCGACCACCACGTCGGACGGTTGCTCGACGGGCTCTCGCGCCTCGGGCTCGAGGACGCCGTGGTCGTGGTCACCGCCGACCACGGCGAGAGCCTCGGCGAGCATGACTTCTGGTTCGATCACGGCGAGTTCCTGTACGACGACTGCCTGCGCGTCCCGCTCCTCGTGCGCGCGCCCGGCGTGCCCGCCGCCGTGGTGCGCACCCAGGTCGGCTTGATCGACGTCGCGCCCACCCTGCTCGACCTCTTCTCCCTGGAGGCGCTGCCGGACGCGCAGGGCAAGTCGTTCGCCGCCGCCCTCTTCGGCCATCCCCTGAGCGCGCGCGCCTATGTCGCCGAGTCGGGAGAGCCGCTCCTCTGGGGCAGGAATCCGCGCTTCGCCCGCCTGCTCGCCGAAAGGTCCGCCGCGCCCGGCCGGCGCGATGAAGCCGCCCTGGAGCGCGAGACCCAGTCTCCGGCCCTGCGCCAGCGCGCCCTCTGCGCCGGCTCGCGGCTCAAGGTCATCCTCGACCCGATCGCCGCGCCAGGCGGCCGGATCGAGGCCTACCGCGTGGACGGCGACCCCGGAGAGATCGACAACGCGGCCGGCGACCCGCTCCTCGCCGAGGAAGTGCAGCGCGCCAGGAAGGTGCTCGAGGTCATCGTCGAGATGGAGCGGCGGCGCATCGCCGGCGGCGCGGGCGAGGCGATCGAGGCCGATCCGGAAACCGCCCGCATCCTGGCGGAGTGCGGCTACGTGGGCGGACGCTGAAGGCGCGCGCTCTCTCAGCCGCCCAGGATGCGCTCCATCTCGAAGAACAGGTCCTGCTCGCGGATGACGCCGACCACTTCCTTGCCGCGCAGGACCACCAGGCGCCGCACTCCGCTCTGCAGCAGCACGTACGCGGCCTCCATCAGGTTGGCGTCGTGCCGGATCGTGGGCGGCGCGGGCGACATGATCTCCTCGATGCGCTGGCCGGCCAAGGCCTCGATCGCCCGCCGGAACATGCCGCTCCAGAACATCGGCGAGTACTGGATGGAGTCCGCGGTCGACGGCTTCGGCGCGCCGAGATAGGCCGGCATGATGGCCTGCAGCAGGTCCTGGATGGTCAGGATGCCGGTGACCTGCTGATCCTCGTCCAGGATCAGCACCGAGCGGTGGCCGGTCTCCATGATGCTGTCCGTGGCCTCGCGGCCGAGGAACGACTTCTTCAGGCGCAGGACCGCCTCGGCCACGGACTCGTCGGCGCGGATCGTGGTGTACACGCCCACCGGGACCATCACGTCCTCGACTCGCCGCTCGGCGCCGCGGCCGCTCGGTCTCGCGGTTTCGCGCACCTCCCTGATCTTCAGCACCAGGAGATCGACGTCGCACGGCTTGGCCAGGAAGTCGGCGGCGCCCTGCTCGAGCGCGGTCTCTGCCGCCTTCCCCGAGCCGTGACCGGTGAGCATGATCACCGGCACGCCGGGGGCGCGGCGCCGGATCTCGCCGAGCACGGCCAGGCCGTCCATGCCGGGCATCTTGATGTCGAGCACCACCACGTCCGGGTGCTCCGCGAGCCGCGCCAGCGCCTCCTCCCCGTCGCCGGCCAGGATGGTGTCGAAGCCGCGCCTTCTCAGGATCTTGCCCGTGGTCTCGCGGAACTGTGGCTCGTCATCGACCAAGAGGACTCTCGTCGTCGTGTCCATCGTCAACGCCTCCGCGCAGGCCTGGCGCTCAGAACGGCGCCATGCCGCTGAAGCCCAGCCACGTCCAGTAGACCCCGGCGAGCAGCATGAGCGCCGCCAGGTTGGTGAAGAAGAGGATCACTCCCGTCCTGAAGAAGTCCTTCTGCTCGAGCATGCCGCTGGCGTACACGATGGCGTTCGGCGGCGTGCCGATGACCAAGCAGTAGGCCAGCGACGAGGCGATCGCCGTGCTCATGGTCATGAAGGGGATCATGGTCGAGCCCGGATGCACGAGGCCGGCCATGGCCAGGGTCACGGGGCCCACGGCGGCGCAGGCCGGCCCGTCCGCCATGAGCTGGGTCATCAGCCCGGTGATCACGTTGCACGCGAGCAGCAGCCCGAGGCCGCTGCCGAGCCCGAGCGGCACCACCAGGTCGATGATCGAGCGCGCGATCCACAGGGCGCCGCCGGTCTCGACCAGGATCTTGCCGAAGATGATGGCGCCGGCATAGAGCCAGACCACGCCCCAGTCGACCTTGGTCTGATAGTCGCGCCAGTTGACGATGCCGGCCAGCATGTACGTCACCGCGCCCATGACCGCCAGCACGCCGATGCCGAAGCGGATGCCGGTGATGCGCTCCAGCAGGTTGTTCTCCGTGATCCAGCAGAAGAGCATCACGGCGAAGATCGTGACCGACACGATCTGCTGCCGCGTCCAGCCGCCGCCGGTGCGCGCGATCTCGTGGCGCACCACGGCCATGGCCGCATCGAGGTTCTTGATCGCCGGCTTGAAGCGCCAGTTGATCACCAGCCAGGTCAGCGGGATGACCAGCAGCAGCCACGGAATGCAGTACATGCACCACTGCCCGAACCCGATCGAGAGCCCGAACATGTCGTCGGCGTAGCTCATCATGATGATGTTGCGCGCCGCGCCCGAGGGAGCGAGCGAGCCGCCGAGGTTGCAGGCCATGGCGATGGTGATCATCAGCATCTTGCCCAGCTCGCGGTCCTCGGAGCCGAACGCGTTCGTGGCCGTTGTGTAGAGCAGGATGCCGATGGGCAGGAACATGGCCGCCAGCGCGTGGTCGGACATGAACATGCTGAGCGGCGCGATGACGATGAGGATGACGAACGTCACCCAGCGCAGGCTGGTGTTCTTCATCCAGCCGAACATGGCCAGCCCGATGCGCCGGTCCACGCCCGTCTTCACGAAGGCCGCGGCGAACATCAGGCTGCCCATGATGAACCATGTGGCGTCCGACCAGTAGAGCGCGGCGACCTTCTCGCGCTCCACGATCCCGGTCATCAGGCCGATGATGCCGACGCAGAAGGCCACCATCGGCAAGGGAATGGCCTCGGTCAGGAAGCAGCCCACGACGAAAACCACCAGCGCCACGGCCACCTGGACCAGGAAGCCCGCCCGCTCCACGCGCTCCTTCTCGACCTGGTCGAGCGCGGCGAAGTCGAGCCGCTCCTTCTTGAGGTCGTGCGCCGCGCGCAGCGTCCCCTCGAACTCCGCCTCCGGCAGCGCGCCCGCCTTGGCGCGGACCTGGTCCAGGTCGGCCTGAGTCGCGCCGATGCCGTTCTTCTCGCACCAGCCCAGGCCGCGGCCGAGGAAGCCGGCCTGGCCGAACGAGGCCCCGGCGGCGCTCACCTCGGCCATCTTCACGAGCTGGCACTGCCACTGGATGAGTTGGCCGTAGCCGGTCTGGAAGAAGCGCTGGGCGAGGAGGGTCTTCACGCGCCCGGGGCCGAGGGAGTACTCCGCGCCCACCTGCAGCATGCTCCGCGGCGTGGGCAGGGCGAGGATGAGCAGGAAGAGGCCGAGCGGGATGCTGAACATCTTCCAGTCGATGTAGCGGTCGTATCCGGTGACCTTCGCCTTCTTGTCGCGTGGGGCCATGCCCACCCTCCTTGCTCGCGGCAGCGGGCCTCAGAAGAGCCCGCGCGCCAGCCACAACCCGAACATGAGCGCCGCGCCGTAGAAGTAGAACGCCCGCTCGCGCTCGCGCGAAATGCGCGTGATCCAGCGGCCGCAGCGCGGTTCTGCCGTTCCGTTCTTCATGCTCCGCCTCCTTGCGCCGCGCGCGCTCACGCGCCGCCGCGCCCCTCGCGCTCCTCCGCCTCGCGCAGGCGCGCCAGCGCCCGGCGCCGGCGGTCGCAGGCCTCCTGGCATTTCCCCAGGATCTCGCCGATGTCGCACGGCTTCTTCAGGTAGTCGAAGGCGCCGCTTCTCATCCCCTCGAAGGCGGAGTCGATGGTGCCGTGGCCGGTGAGCATGATCACCTCCATCAGCGGATGGAGGGCGCGCATCTGCTTGAGCGTGGCGACGCCGTCCATGCCGGGCATCTTCACGTCGAGGATGACGACGTCGGCCTCCTCCTCCTCGAGCATCTCCAGCGCCGCGGCGCCGCTCGTCGCGCTCCGCACCTCGTGGCCCTTCATCCTGATGAGCTTGCTGGTGGTCTCGAGGAAGCGCTCCTCGTCGTCCACCAGCAGGATCTTCATGGCTGTCATCCTTTTGCCTCCCTGGCTTGGGCGGCCGCGGGGCCGCTCTTCTTGGCGCCGGCCTCGGGCTCGACCGCCGGCAGCTTGATGGTGAAACTCGTTCCCCTCCGCCACTCGCTGTCCACGTGGATCGACCCCCCCATGCTCTTCACGATCGCGTAGCAGACCGAGAGCCCGAGCCCCGTGCCCCGGCCCACCGGCTTGGTCGTGAAGAAGGGCGTGAAGACCTTCTCGAGGTTCTCCAACGCGATGCCCGTGCCGTTGTCCGAGACGCAGAGCACCGCGGTATCGCCCTTGCCGCGCAGCGCGACCTCGACCCGGCCCCCCTGGCCGCCGTGCATCTCCCCCACGGCGTCGAAGGCGTTGTTCAACAGGTTCAGGAGCACCTGCTGCAATTGGCCGGAATCCGCGAGCACGCGCGGAACGGCACTGGCGCACTCCAGGTCGAGCGCGATGCCGTCCACGCTCGCCTTGTTCGCAACCATCTCCAGGATCTCGGGCACGAAGCGCGCCAGATCGACCACCTCGGTCACCGGCTCCTTGCGGCGCGCGAAGTTCAAGAGCGACTGCGTGATCTTGCCGCAGCGCTTGGTCTGCACCTCGATTTGGCGCACCGAGTCCAGAACCTCCTTGACCCGGTCGGAGTCCGGCAGGCCGCCTTCCTCCCGGATCTCCCCGAGCAGCGTCTCGATGAGCGTCTGCTCCACGCGGATGATCTGCAGCGGGTTGTTGATCTCGTGCGCCAGGCCCGCCGCCATCTCGCCGATCTCGGCGAGACGCCCGGCGACGATGAGCTGCTGGTTGAGCCGGCCCTTCTCCTCGTCGACGCGCTCCATGCGCCGCACGATGTGATGCGTCAGATAAAGGGCCAGGGCGACGATCGCTCCCAGGCCGATGGTGGAGATGAGCAGCGTCAGGCGGATGGCGTCGTCCAGGGCACGGAAGGCGTCCGCCTCCTCCTGGCGCACCACCAGGAGCCAGCTGCCCTCGTTCATCCAGGAGGTGGCACAGACGTACTTCTCGCCGCGCGCGTCCTCGTGGCGGAAGGTGCGTATCCCCTCGTGCGGGACGAGGTAGGCCGCGGCCTCGCCGTCGCTCTCGAGCAGGTTCCCGCCGGAGCGGCGCTCCGTCTGGAAGGCGCCGTCCGTGTCGAGGATGTACGCCTCGCCCGTCTTGCCGACGCGGACCTTCTCCACGATGTCGGTGAAGAGCAGCGTGTCGATCGTGCCGCGCAGGACCCAGCCCTGGCCGCCGCCCTCCCTCGCGATGGCGATGACGAAGTGCGGCACGTTCCTGAAGCCCAGGAAGACGTCGCTGACGAAGCGGCCCTGCTCCCTCACCTTGCGGAACCAGGGCGCCTCGCAGTAGTCCCTGCCCGCCAGGTCGTAGGGCCCCTGGTAGGCCACGTGCATGCCGCTCGCGTCGAACACGCCGAGATCGACGAAGGCGGGAGAGCGCGCCCTGAGGCGCGCGAAGACCTCTGCCAGCGCTTCCGGCCGCCGCAGCTCCTCGAAACCGTGCGTCTCGGCGATGAGCTCCAGGTCCTTGGTGCGCTCCGCCAGGAAGAGATCGACCAGGCGGCTGTGGTCGTCGATGATCTGCTCGAGGTGGGAGATGGTGGTCTTCTGCAGGGAGTTGGTGAAGAAGTGGTAGCCGGTGAGCAGCACCAGCAGGAAGGGGACGATCGGCACGAGGATCATCACCCCGAGGATCTTCTTCTTCAGCGCGTCGTAGCGACCACTTCGCATCCAGAGCTCGCCCGGGCTCGGCGCATCGACCTACGTCATGCGCCTCGGGCAAACGCGATGCCGCGCCAGAATCCCGGCGCAATGGGCCCTGGGACGCAGCGTACCGCCAGGAAGGAGATGAATCGGCAACGGTTGAGACGCCGGAGCGTGTCAGGTTGACACCGAGTGAAACGCCCCTCTCTTCCCGTCGCGCGAGGTTCCGCCCTGTGCGGGCCGCTCGGGATCCGTCAGTGGCGCGGCCCGAACTTGCGCAGCAGGTCCTCGATCTCGCTCTGGCTCGCCGGCCGATCGGGAATCTGCGGCCGCGCCGGCTTCTTCGGCCGGGGCTCCCTCACCTTCTCTGGCCGCGGCTCCTCGGGCCTCTCCTCGCGGCGCTTCTTCGCCGGCGGCGCGACCACCGACAGCGTCCCGCGCGCCAAGGTGGCGAAGCCGAGGTAGAGGTCAGGCGCTCCCCCCTCCATGGTGAAGCGCCGGGCCGCGGGCAGGGCGCGCGGGTCGCGCCTCTCGGTGAGCAGGTCCTCGCGCAGCCTCGGCCGCGGCCCGGAACGCTCCGCCGCGTCGCGGCGCGCCTGCTCGATGGCGTTCTTCTCGCGCTCGGCGCGCTCGCGGCGATCCCTCGGCTTCAAGCCGAGGCCGGCGCGCGCCAGCACGCGCGCGAGCGGTTCGGCGAGCCGCGCGTCCGTCTCGATGGCCGGCAGCACGGTCATGCCGTGCAGGCCCGAGCCGGAGCCGATGCGCAGCGGCAGCCTGCCGTCGTTCCTCTGCTCCAGACCGGCGAGAAACTGGCGCGGCGGCGCTTCGCGCGAGACGTTCGCGCGGTCCAGCCAGCTCTGCTCGCGCGCGCACAGCGCCGCGGCGCGGCTCGCGAGGCTGACCTCCAGCGCCGAGAGCATGCGCTCCTCCAGCGCGGCCGCGCTCAGGTTCCTTGCTTCCTCGCGCGACACGCCGTACACGCGCTGGAAGAGGCGCCAGAAGGGCTCCCGCACCAGGGGATGCTGGGCGCCGGCCGCGCCCGCGGCGCCCTGCAGCACCGCGGTGTCCACCCGGATTTCGAACTCGAACTCCGCGCCTTCGTTGATCGCCTCGAACACGGCCGGCTGCACCGGCAGCAGGCGCGCAGGCTCGGAGCGGGCCGCTCCCGCGCGCGACAGCGCGAACGGGCTGGAGCGCAGCACGATCAGCTCGGCGCGGCTGTCGATCGGGTCCGAGAACCGCACGAAGCGCAGCAGGTCGAGGCGCGCGTCGCCGCCGCGGGCGCCCGGGCCGTCGCCGCCGGGCGCGCGAAACACCGCGGCCTCGACGTCCTCGCCGA
>JACQZJ010000187.1 GCA_016213895.1 Planctomycetota bacterium
GCCGGCCGGGACCTCGCGCTCGTAGGCCGGCAGGGCGAGCAGCTCGGGGTCGATGTCCGAGAGCGCGGCCTCCAGCCGCGCCAGCAGGTCGGCGCGCTCCGCCTCGGCGAGGCGCGCGCGCAGCACGCGCGCCGTGTCCGCGGGCGAGATGTTGAGGCCGTCCGGCGTGCCCGCCGCCTCGGGCTTCCGCGCGAACGACTCCAGCAGTTTGGCGAGCGCGGCCTCCAGGTCGGCGCGCTCGAGCGCGAGGCGCGCGCGGCCGGCGAGCGCCAGGGCGACGTAGTGGTCGGCCGTGTCGCGGCAGCCCGGGCTCGCCGCGATGCCTTTCTCGTAGTGGGCGATGCCGCGGTCGTAGGCGGCGAGCGCCTCGGCCGCGCGGCCGGCGCGGCGCTCGAACTCGGCGGCCACGAGCGAGGCGTAGCCCGCGAACCACTCCATCTCCGGCGGCGCGCCCTCACGGCGCAGGAGTTCCTCGTAGACCGCCTCGAGGCCGGCCGTTCCCTTCTCTTCCAGGGCGCGCGTGCGCAGGCGGTCATGCAGGTCCCAGGACTGCGGGAAGCGCGCCAGGCCCTCGTCGAGCACGCGCGCGGCCGGCTCCGCGGCGCCGAGCCACTTCAGGCGGTCGTAGTGCCAAACGATCTGCGAGTCGCTGCCCAGGGGATGGCGCGCGAGCACGGAGCAGGCGGCGTGGATGTCCGTGAGCCACTGCTTCGGCCAGTCCTGGTGGGCGCGCAGGGCCCGGACGATGCCGTCCCAGCGCATGCGCGCGAACAGGTCGAGCACGGCCATCGCGTTCCACCCGGGCGCCCCGGACGGCAAGTCCGCCACGGCCGCCTCGGCGCGCGCGAAGGCCTCATTGCGATCTCCGAGGTACCAGGCGGCGAGCGCCAGCACCGCGTTCGTGCGCCAGCCTTTCGCGCCCAGCTCCTCCGCGCCGAGCGCGGTGCTCCGCGCGTCCATGAGCAGCAGGCGCGCCGGCTTCTCCGCGGTCTCGGGATCGAGCGCGCGGGCGAGGAACGCCTCGGACAGCTCGAGGCGCGCGGCTGAGTCCTGGCCGTCGAGCACCTCGTCGAGATGCGCGATGCGCGCCTCGAGCAGCTCGGCATCGGGCACGGGCGCGGGCGAATATTCGCCCGCGAGCGCCTCGGCCCAGCTCTCGGCGTCCACCACGCTGGCGCTGCCGGCCAGCCCGCGGTGCACGGCGGCGAGCGTGCGCGCGCGCGGCGAGCCGCCGCCCAGGCGCTCGAGCGCCGCGACCAGGCTCTCGCGCTCGTCCTCCGGGAGCGGGGTGCGCAGCGCCTCGTTGATGACCTCGGCTGCGCCTGGCGCCGCGTTCACCGCGAGCGCGCGCCGCGCGAGCTGGCCGAGGTCCTTCTCCAGGCCGAACACGGCGAGGCGCAGCAGGTCGGGCGAGGCCGCGTCGCCATGCTGGAGCGCCGCCTCGAGCAGGTCCTGCCGCAGCGGCCGGTCTCCCTTCAAGTATGCGTCTTCGACCGCGACGCGGTCGCGGCTGTCGCGGCTCGCCACGCGCTCGACGATCGGGCGGTCGCCGCGCACCTCGGTGACGAGGCCGGGCGCGCGCTGCGCGATGCCGTCCTCTATCGCCTGGAAGACCGAGGCCGTGTCCCAGGCGTAGAAGACGTCGTAGGTTTCGCTGCCGTCCAGCTCGACCATGATGTGGCGCGGCGCGATGCGCCGCCCATCCATGAACAACTCGTAGAGGACGGGCTCGATCGCGATGTGCTCGCCGCAGGTCACGCCGCCGAAGCGCGGGCAGGGGATGCGCCGCCCCTGCTCGTCGTAGTCGCGCGGGCTGTGGCGGTAGACCGAGGCGATCACCGTGACGTACGGTCCGTACAGGGCGGCGATCTCAGGCGAGCGGTAGCGCACCCCGGCGTAGTGTTCGCTCGCGATCTCGCCGTCCATGTTGATGCACACCAGGATCGCCTTGCCGGTCTCGCGCGAGACCGCGAGCGCGTCCTCCCAGGTGCGCTGCCAGGTGATGAGGCAGGGGCGCTTCCAGTCCTCGGCGGCCGGCGCCGGCCAGGTCGCCTCGCGGTTCACTCCCGCGCCCGGGTCGCCCTGGGCGCGGGCCGCGGGCGCCGGGAGCGCGGCGAGAGAAGGCAGGACGAGGGCGAAGATCAGGACGCGGTGGCGCGGGCGGTGGGGATTCATCATGTCGGACGCAGGGGTCCTAGGACCAGGAGGACGAGACGCGCCCCGCAATGATAGCTCCGCGCGGGGCGCGCGTCGATCCGGCTGCCGCTACATGATCTTGGCGCTCTCGGCGTTCGTCAGGTACAGGCCACCCGGCCCGAAGATCGCCCCCTGGAAGTAGATCTCGAGGCCGGCCAGGATCGGGTTCACCGGAACCGTGAAGCCCAGGTCCAGCAGGCCGGCGCCGTTGAGCGGGGGCAGGGAGACGAGGACCATGGTCGCCGGGTCGATGAGCAGCGTCCCGTAGCTGGTCGGAATGGAGGCGGGCGTGAGGCCCAGGACGAGGAGCGACGGCGAGCCGGGCTCGCCGCCGAGGGTGAGGTTCAGACGGCCGCCGAGGCCGATGGCGCGCCAGTAGTCCGGGTAATCGGCGCTGAGCATGAACTGCCCGTAGGCGGTGTAGGCCGTGACCAGGTTCGTCTCGTCCACGTTCCCGGAGTAGATCTGCGCGCTGAGCGTGGCGGCGCCGCTCTGCAGCGGTATCGTCGACCAGCGGTCATTGTACGCGCCGAAGGCGTACGCGTTCACGCCGTCGTGGAAGATCGAGGCGTTCCAGTGGGGCTTGGCCGAAACCACGGACGCGGCCACGGTGACGGAGCGCCACTGTCCGGAGCGGGGATTGAAGGTGTGCAGGTCGTTGCCGACGCGCGCCGTGAGGAGGCCCTTGCCCTGCGCGCTGTTGCCCTGATAGACCGCGTTGGGATAGGGAACGAGGAGCGTGGCCCAGGACGCATAGCGCGGCGAGAAGCCATAGAGGAAGCCGGCCGGGCCGACGAGCACGATGGCGTTGGCGGCGAGGTACACCTCTGCGCCCGGGACCGGAGGCGCCGCGGTCCACTGGTCGTTCAGGCAGGAGTAGGCGTCGCTCGGCGTATTGGAGCCGGTCGGCGTGGCGAGCGCGGCGGTCTGCGACATCTGGAAGTCGAAGGCCCCGCTCAAGGGAGCGGCGAAGGAGTTGCTCTCGGCGCTGTAGGCGCGCGCGGCGCCGCCCTCGCTCAGGATGGCGAAGAAGTGCGAGATGGAGACCGCGGGCACAGTGGCGAAGGACATGGTCTGGTAGGCGCCGAGCAGACCGGAGTAGGCGTAGGCGGTCGTGCCGTCCACGACCACGGCGCACATGCGGTGCAGCGACAGGGTGGAAGTCAGCGCGGCCGGGAGCGTCGTGAACGTGCCGGTCTGGCCGCTGAAGAAGGAGATGCTGGTGTTGTCTTCGATGGCCACGCAGCCGGGCTGGTTCGCGAAGCCGCTGCTCACGGCCGGACTGCCCGTGACCGAAAGCGACGCCCAGGTGTCGCGGTGCGCGCTGAAGCCGTGGACCTGGCCGGCGGACGTGGCCAGGCACATGTTGCCGAGCGCGTCCATGGGCACGGCGCCGGACACCGAGAGGGGCACGGCATCGCCGTGGTAGGCGCTGATCCCCCAGACGTTCGTGCCGTCGCTCACGAGCACGCACAGGCGGCCAGTGGTCAGCACGCTCGGCGCGGACGAGTACGACGACGAGTACCACTGGCCGGTGATGCCCGAGAAGAAGTGCACGTCGTTGCCGTCGACCACGACGTTGAACCAGGACTGGGGCGAGCCGTTGGTGAGCAAGGTCCCGCCGCCCGCCGGGGTGAGCGCGGAGAACTGGCCGGAGCGCGAGGCGAAGCCGTAGTAGGTCGGCCCGTCCTGGACGATCAGGTGCTCGTTGGAGAGCGTGCACGTGGGACCGCCCAGGGTGCAGTTGAGGCTCGTCCAGCCCCGCGAGTAGCCGGAGAAGGCGTGGACCGTGCTGCCGTCGATGGCGTACTGCACCGACTGCTCGATCTTCACCGTCGGACTCCAGGTCACGACGGAACTCCAGTCGTCGAGCTGCGCGGACGCGGAGGACGCGAGAGCGAGCGCGAGAAGCGAAGCGAACGAGAGCGCGTAGAGGGAACGGAGTCTTCGAGCCACGAATGCCCGCATGTCATCCTCCATCGGGTGTCCGCGCGGCGTACGGGGCCGCGGAGTCGGTCGGGCGAGTGCCCCGCGCGCAGCAACGCTGCACCAGGGCCGGAACGGCGTGTGTGTGCGCAACCGTCATGCCGCCTGCGACCGGATCATGCCGTGGCGCGCGAACAGGCGCAACGCGCGCTTTCGACGAGAGTTGTGGTTTGGTCACGAAACCCGGCGACGGGTTCTGGCTCGCACGGAGCCGCGTCACCAGGAGGTGACGAACGTTACAGTCCTGTAACCAGAATTGGCGCCTTGGAACCACACGCGGAAGCGGGCCGCGCGGCCGCGCCGGTATCATCCCGCGAACGGAGACGCGCCCCATGAACGACGCCCGCGCCGCCTCGGACCGCATCCGCCAAGAGAGCGCCTTCCTGCAGGACGTGGTCCGCGAGCTGGAAGGCGTGATCGTGGGGCAGAAGCCGCTCATCGACGGCATGCTCATCGGATTGCTCGCGGACGGGCACGTGCTGCTCGAGGGAGTGCCCGGGCTGGCCAAGTCGCTCGCGGTGCATCTGCTCGCGAGCGCGCTCGGCGGCACCTTCCGCCGCATCCAGTTCACGCCCGATCTCCTGCCTTCCGACCTGGTCGGCACGCAGGTCTACAACCCGAAGAACGGCGACTGGACGGTACACGAGGGCCCGGTGTTCGCCAAGTTCGTGCTCGCTGACGAGATCAACCGCGCGCCGGCCAAGGTGCAGTCGGCGCTGCTCGAGGCCATGCAGGAGCGCCAGGTCACGCTCGCGGGCGAGACGCGCCAACTACCCGCGCCCTTCCTCGTGCTCGCCACGCAGAACCCGATCGAGCTGGAAGGGACCTACCCCTTGCCCGAGGCGCAGCTCGACCGCTTCATGCTCAAGCTCGTGGTCGACTACCCGAGCAAGGACGAGGAGAAGAAGATCATCCAGCGCATGGCCACGAGCCGCGGCCGGCCGGAGGTGCGCGCCGTGGCCGCGCCCGCGCAGGTGCTGGCGGCGCGCTCCCTGCTGGACGCGGTGTACGTGGACGAGAAGGTGCACGACTACGTGGTCGAGCTGGTGTTCGCCACGCGCGAACCGGCGCGCTCGGGCCTCAAGGACCTCGAGCCGCTCATCCTCTACGGCGCCTCGCCGCGCGCTTCGATCGCGCTGGTGCAGGCGGCGCGCGCACGCGCCTTCCTGGACGGCCGCGGTTTCGTCACGCCGCAGGACGTCAAGTCGGTCGGCATGGACGTGCTGCGCCACCGCGTGATCACGACCTACGAGGCCGAGGCCGAGGGGCTCACCTCGGTGCACGTGGTGCAGCGCGTGTTCGACACCGTGCCGGTGCCGTGATCTTCCGCGAGCCCAAATGAACGCCCGAGAAGGGAGGGGACGAGGAGATGAGCGGAGCGCTCGCGGCCGGTTCCGCGGCCTCCGGTGCCGCATCGCGACTCCCGGTGCATCGCGTGAGCGTGGCATGTCGTCGCTGGCGGCCCCTCCACCGGGGAACCGCCGCGCCGCTCCCCCTACGCCCCATCTCGATGTTCACGGCGAGGTGGGCCTGCTCCAGGGCGACGCACTTGCGGTTGGCGGTCGCGGGCCGGAGCGGAGCCCGCTCCCGCCCCGGAATCGATGCACCGCGGGAAAACGCGCCCCGCGCGGACGGACCAGCGAGATCAGCATGCCACGAAGCATGAGTCGGTCGAATCCCAAGAGCCTCCTGGTGATCCGCGAGCCGAAACGCGAGGGATCCACTCGGGGTGCGAGACTGTCTCCACTCATGGGTTGCGGGCGAGGCCCGCGCCAGGAGCTCGCCGCGCATGCCTGAAAACCACGAACGCGAGCTGGCGGAGCTGCTCAAGGAGGTGCGGCTCATCGAGGTGCAGAGCCGCCGCCTGGTGAGCGGCGTCATGGCCGGCGGCTACAGCTCGGTGTTCCGCGGCGCGGGCATCGAGTTCGACGAGGTGCGCGAGTACGCGCATGGCGACGACCGGCGCGCCGTGGACTGGAACGTGACCGCGCGCGTGGGCCGGCCCTACGTCAAGAAGTACGTGGACGAGCGCGAGCTGACCGTGCTCTTCCTGCTCGACCTCTCGGCGTCCATGAGCGGCGGGTTCGGCCTGTGGTCGGCGCGGCAGATGGCGGCGCGCGTGTGCGCCTGCCTGGCGCTCTCGGCGGTGAAGAACAACGACAAGGTCGGGCTGATCGCCTTCTCGCGCGCGGTCGACAAGTACGTGCCGGCCAAGAAGGGCATGGGCCACGCGCTCCGCATCGTGCGCGACTGCCTGGCGCTCCCTGGCGCGAGCGCGCTCACCGACCTCACGCCGGCCCTGGAGTTCGCGGCGACCGTGCTGCGGCGCCGCGCCATCCTCTTCGTGGTGTCGGACTTCCTGGCCCAAGGCTGGGCGCAGGCGCTCTCTCTGTGCGCGCGCCGCCACGACGTGATCGCGGTGCGGCTCTTGACGCCCGAGCTCCAGCCGCCCGACGCCGGCCTCATGCGCGCCCGCGATCCGGAGAGCGGCCGCGAGACCGTGGTCGACTGGCGGAACCGGCGCGCGCGCGCCGCCTATGCCGCGCGCGTGGCCGACTGGCGCGCGGAGACCACGCGCTCCCTGCGCCGCGCCCGGGTCGACCTCATGGACGTGCCCGTGCCGCGCGTGCATGAGCGCGACGCGGTGGCGCGGCCGATCTTGCGGTTCTTCCGCATGCGCGAGCTGCGCGGGACCAAGCGATGAGCGGGCCTTGCGCGCTGCTCCTTGCCCTCGCGCTCGCGGCCCAGGACGCGGGCGTGCGCGTCACCGCCGCCCCGTCCGAGGTCGAGTTCGGCGCGGCCTTCCCGCTCACGGTGGAGCGCGCCTGGCGCGCGGGCTCTGCGCCCGAGGAGTGGAGCGACCAGCAGCTCTCGCCCCTCGTGGTCCAGCCGCTGGCGTGCGATCTGCATGAAGAAGGCGGCCGCGTCGAGGAGACGCGGACCTTCCTCTGCCGGGCGTTCAGCCTCGAGGACGTGGCGCTGCCGGGATGGACGCTGCGCGTGCGGCCGGGGCTCCCGCGCGCCGCGCCCGGGGCGCCGGAGCTGCCGGGCGGGCTCCTGCCCGAGCCGCGCGCGGGCCGCTCCTGGATGGTGTGGGGCGCGGCC
>JACQZJ010000004.1 GCA_016213895.1 Planctomycetota bacterium
CCGGCTTTCTCCGTCGCGCCCGCGACGATCTTGATCGCGTCCCACGCGTGGCCGCCGAACGTGTTGCGCGAGCCGTACCTGGCCTCGAAGTCCTTCGCGTAAGCGAGCAGCACCGCCTTCTGCGGGTCGTTGTCGCTGAGATGCTCGGCGACGAGCAGCTTGCCCGCGGGGAAGACGACGCCGTTGGCGGCGGCGCCGGCGAGCTGGATGTACATCTTGTTGCCGACGCCGTTGCTCTGGAGGAGCGGCGCCTTGAGGCCGGTGATGCTGCGGCATGCCGCGGCGCGAGCCGTCGTCGAACTCGTTGCATTGCCAGACTGCGCGCGCCGCCCGCGTGCGGTAGGAGCAATCGGGAGCGTGAATGCAGGTGGTGCACAGTCCAAGGGGACGCCTCGCGTGGGTCATCCGACGGCTCGATCGGCCGGGTGGCGGTCGTGCGCCCTGCTACGTGTAGTTCTCGCAGAACCAGATCTCCTGGCCGGTGCGTACGGCCTGGCAGTCCGACTGGCAGGTGCAGGTGGTGCAGACCCCCTTGGCGAGGGCATTCTGCGGCGGCCTGCTCGCTGCCGGCCGGGCGCGCTCGGCGCACGCTACGGGGACGTAGGAGTCGAACTGCTCGCAGAACCAGACCGGCCGCCGGAGAGTCTCTCTCTCCAGGCAGAGGACGGCGTCGTTGCAGTTCCAGCAGAGGTCCTTGAACTCGGCGAGGGCCATCTGGAAGGGGGATTCGTCGGGAGCGCTATGGCGAGCGTGTAGAGTCACGGTGGCCTCCGAGCGTGGGGTATGGGTCTTGCGGCTATGCAGGGGGTCGCGAGCAAAGGCCGTGCCCGCCGCCCGCGAGGTCATGCGGCGCTTGCGCGCAGCGGTCCCGCGGCCGCGGCAAGGGGGGATGGCGGGGAAGGGCGCGTAATATGGTGCGAAGATGGGCCCGCGCCGCCGGATCCCGGGGGGTTCTGGGCTTCGCGGGCGCCGAGACGAGGCGCTCGCCGAGCCGGGTCTCCGGCGCCGCGCGCCGGGGAGAATGGCGCCAGTGGGGAGGTTCTCCCCTGCGCGAGGGGCGGAGCAGCGTGCGCGTGACGGCCAAGCTCAAGCAACCCGCCTGAGAAACGTGGATTCCAGATGAGCCTCGCCTGCGGAGAGGCTCAGTCCAGACGACCGCCCCTCTTCAGCCTCTCGCGCAGCGTCTTGCGGTCGATTCCCAGGATCTCCGCGGCGCGCGTCCGGTTTCCGCCCACGCTGGCGAGGACGTTCTGGATGTACTCGGCGGTGACGTCGTCGAGCGTACGATCGAGGCCCGCTCCGGGCAGGGCCGCCGCGCGCATGAGGCGCGGCAGGTCGGGAACGTCGATCGAGTCGCCCTCGGTCATGATGACCAGGCGCTGGATCACGTTCTCGAGCTCGCGCACGTTGCCCGGCCACTCGTACTCGCGCAGGATCCGCAGGGCCCGCTCCGTGAACTCGGGCGGCTTCCGGTCGCGCTCTCTGGAGAAGTGCGCGGCGAAGTGGCGAGCAAGCGGCAGGATGTCGTCGGCGCGCTCGCGCAGGGGGGGGATGGCGATCTCGATGACGTTCAGGCGGTAGTAGAGGTCCTCGCGGAACAGCCCCTTGTCCACCAGGCCGCGCAGGTCCTTGTTCGTCGCGGCCAGGATCCTCATGTCGACCTTGCGGATGCGCGTCGAGCCGACCATGCAGATTTCCTTGTCCTGCAGGACGCGGAGCAGCTTGACCTGCATGGCCAGGGTCGTTTCGCCGACCTCGTCGAGGAAGATCGTCCCGCCCTCGGCGGTCTGGAAGAAGCCGGCGCGCGTTTCGATCGCGCCCGTGAAGGCCCCCTTGACGTAGCCGAAGAGCTCGCTTTCCAGCAGGCTCTCGGGAATGCCCCCGCAGTTGACGGGCACGAACGGAGCGGAGGCGCGCGGGCCGCTGTAGTGGATGGCGCGCGCCACGAGTTCCTTGCCGGTGCCGCTCTCGCCGGTGATGAGCACGGTCGCGGAGGTGGAGGCGGCCTTGGCGATCGCCTCGAGGACGCGGCGCATGGCCGCCGATTCGCCCAGCAGTCCGTAGCGCGCGCCGATCTCCTCGTGAGAAGGACCGCGTGCCGAGCGGCGCAGCTCGAGGCGCTCGAGGGCGCGCGAGACGGCGGCCGCCAGCTCCTCGTCGGTGAAGGGCTTGGTGAGGTACTCCGCGGCGCCGGTCTTGACCGCCTCCACCGCCCCGTTGATCGTGGCGTAGCCGGTGATCATCATCACCTCGGTGTCCCGGCAGTTCTCGCGCACGAACCGCACCAGCTCCAGGCCGCTGGCCTTGGGCATCTTGTAGTCCGTGATGACGAGATCGACGGCGGCGCCCGCGAGGATGTTTATCGCGTCGGCGACGCTGCCGGCGGTGAGCACGCGGTGTCCGCGCGACGCCAGCTTCCGCTGCAGCATCTCGAGAGTGTCCTGGGAGTCGTCGACGACGAGGAGGAGGGCGCCTGTCTCAGCGGCCATCGGGCGGAACCTCCGCTGCGGCGTCGGGCTGCTCGAGCGGCAGCCTGATCTCGAAGGTCGTCCCGGCGCCGGGCTGGGTCGTCACGTCGATCCTCCCGCCGTGAGCGCTGACGATGCCGTGCACCACGGGCAGTCCGAGCCCCGTGCCCTCGTTCAGGTCCTTGGTGGTGAAGAAGGGCACGAAGATCTGTTTCTTCACCTCCTCCGTCATGCCCACGCCCGTGTCCTCGACGAGCAGCGCCACGTCGGCGCCGAGCGCCCGGGTCTCCACGGCCAGCGTCCCGCCGTCCGGCATGGCCTGGATAGCGTTCACCATGAGATTGGCGAGCACCTGGTTCAACTGTCCGGCGTCGGCCGTGATCAGGGGCAAGTCGGCCTGCAGCCTGCGCACGAGCTTGATGTCCAGCTTCGCGCAGCGCGCCTCGAAGAAGTAGAGGCCCTCCTGGATGAGATCGTTGAGGTTCAGGCGCATCTTGCGCGCGGGTTGCTGGCGGGCGAAGACCATGAGCTTCCTGATGACCTCGCGCGCGTGCAGGCAGGCGCCGACGATCTTCTGCAGGTCCTTGCGCGTTTGCTGCGTCGGCTCATTCGCGTTGAGGATGAGCTCCGCGAAGCCGAGGACGTTGCCCAGCGGCTCGTTCAGCTCGTGCGCGACGCCCGCCGCGAGCTGGCCGATGGTGGCCAGGCGGTCCGCGTGCCTGAGCTGTTCTTGCAGCAGGGTGCGATCCTCCTCGGCCCGCGAACGCTCGACGAAGAGCGCGACCTCCTGCGCCACGGCGTCGATGAGGCTGCACTCCTCGGCGAGGAAGGGTCCCTCGTCCAGCTCCGGCAGCTCCTTGAGGTAGGCGACCTCGACGAAGCCCGAGTCCTTGCCGCGCACGATCACCGGGCTGCGCAGGCGCCGCTCGCTCTCCTGGTAGTCGCGCGTGCGGTAGGTGCGCCCGGCCAGGTCGATCCTCGCGACCGCCGCCTCGGCGTGCAGCCAGGCGGGAGGCAGCAGCTCGACGGTTTCCTGCAGGACCTTGTCGCGCGCCGCATCGGAGCGCGCCACGGCGCGGGCGATGCCGTACAGGCAGGACAGCTCCTTCACCCTCTCGCGCAGCGCGGTCTGGGCGCGATCGTGCAGCAGGGCCGTTCCGAGTAGCTCGCCCAGTCCTTCGTAGAACTGCAGGTCCGCGCGCGAGAAGCGACCCTCGACCGATCCGCCCAGCCGCAGCATGCCGATGGAGCGCGTGTCGATGCGGATCGGCACGGCCAGCACGGCGCCCGATGCCTGGGGGCCGACCCCGTCGGGCTCGGCCGCGCCAGCGCTGGCCGCTCCCCTGCAGACGCGGTCGAGACTGCAGGCGCCTTCCGCGTGCAGGCGCCAGCGGCGCGTGGCCTCCAGGCCCGCCCAGGACGTGACAAGGTCGCAGCGTTCGCCGCTGCGTACGCAGATCTGCACGAAGTCGCAGCGAGCGAAGTCGGCGATGATCCTGGCCGTATCGGCGAGGAAGTCCTGCCTGCGCGGGCCGCGTGGCGCGCGCGCCAGGATCGTGCGAGCGAGGGTTCGATAGGCTTCGATGCCCAGGGTTGTTCCGGTGCGGGGCTGCATGGTCGGTCGGCGGCGCGTTCGAGGAAGGAGAGCCATCACTTCGCCGCGAACGGTCGGAACGGTGCGCGCGGCGGCGAATCCAACCTAGCACTGCGTCGTGAATCCGCGCGCGAAATCGGCCGGCACAGCCGGGCGATCGCGTGCCGCCGCGGCCGCCGGTCCAACGAGGCGCCGCCCCTCGCGTATGTTAGAATCCTGCAGTCGTTCGGCCGCCCGCGGGGGCGGCGGCCTGCCTGGTTCTGGAGGAACTCCGCGATGAAGAGGATCCTGGCGCTGCTCGCCGGCGCGCTGCTCGCCGTCCTGGTCCTGGCCGCGCCCGCAAGCAGCCAGGGCGCTCCCTACGTTCGGGTCCGGGACGACCTGATCCGGCCGGGCCCGCCGGGCGCCAGCCTCTTGCCCGCGCCGCCCCAGTACGCGACCGTCTCGCCCTGCGCCTCTCTTGCGGCGCTCGCCTGGCACGGCCAGACCGTGTCCGGGGGCGGGACCCTCTATCCCCTGGCGTTCATGAACCCGGCCACCATCGATCCTTCCGGCCGCCTGGCGTTCTTCTCCCAGGTGAACGGCGTGGCGCGCAACCAGGGCATCTTCGTCGCGGACGCGCTCGGCCTCACGGCCGTGGTCATGGGCTGCGGCGGTGGGGGCGGCTCGGGCGTCCCCGGCGGCGGATTCGGCGACCCCACGCCGCTCGGCGGCACCTTCGGCGGGATGTTCGGCGGCACGGTCTTCGCGCCGGCCGTGAACGCCGGCGGAGACCTGATCTTCATCTCCGAGGTCGAGAACGGCAGCTCGCCGCGCGCGCTGTTCTTCTACGACGCGGGCAGCGGGACCTTCAGCAAGGTGGCGGCCGTGGGCGATCGCTCGCCGCTTGGCGGCAACTTCTCGGCCATCGGCCCCGGGTCGCTGAACGACGCGGGTACGGTGGTGTTCCTCGCCATGACCGGCTCGACGAGCCTCTCCGACGCGTTCCTGTGGCAGGGAAGCGCGGTCAGCAAGATCGTGGCCACGGGCGACCCCGCTCCCGGCGGGGGCACGTTCACAATGATCGGCACCGAGTCGTTCGGGTTCGCCGATGGCACGACCATCCCGATCGGTCCGGTGCCGGCCATCAACGAGTCCGGGCAGATCACCTTCCGCGGCCTGGTCTCGGGCGGCATCGCCTCGCGCGGCGTCTTCGTGTCGCAGGGCGGCTCGCACCAGTGGTACATCAAGGCCGGGGATCCCGTGCCCGGCGGCGGCACGTTCTTCGACTTCCAGGGCGCGATGATCAACGAGGCGGGCGAGGTCGCGTTCTTCGCCGACTTCAAGCCCACGCCGACGACCTTCTCCTCCGGCTGGTTCGCGGGCAAGCCCGGCGCCTGGCGCAAGGCGCTGGCCTTCTACGATCCGCTCGAGAACGGCACGCAATGCTTCGGCCTGGCCTTCTCGCGCAATCCCATGACCGCTCTCGACGAAGCGGGCAACGTGCTGGTCTGGACCGACGCCAAGTACCCGGGCGGCACGATGGAGGAGAAGCTGGTCGCGTGCGCGCCGGACGGCACCGTGACCACGGTCGCGAGCCAAGGGGACGTCACGCCCCTCGGCGGCTCGTTCAGCTCGCTGCAGGCCTGGCCCTCCCTGAACGCGGCCGCGCAGGCGACGGTCAGCGCGGGCACGCCGGGCGCCGCAGGCGGCGTGCTGAACGCGCACTTCCTGGCGTCCGACGTGCTCGTCTGGCAGGACCTGGGATTCGCCCTGGCCGGGGTGAGCGGCCTGCCCGCGCTCCGCGGCAGCGGCGCGCTTCTGCCCGGCACGCCGGGCGCTCTCGACCTGACCAACGCCAAGCCGCTTTCCGTGGCCTGGCTGTTCCTGGCCCTCTCCGCGTCCTACCTGCCGTTCCAGCTCGGGACGCTCGTGCCGGCGCCCGGCATCGCGCCCCTGCCCGTGCCAACCGACGCGAGCGGCGGCTTCTCCCTGCCCTGGGCGGCGTGGCCGGCGACCATCCCGGCCTGCACCGAGCTGTACTTCCAGTACTGGATCGTGGATCCGGCCGGGCCGCTCGGAACTTCCGCCTCGAATGGCCTCAAGGCAACGTCGCGCTGAGGCGGCTTCCGGGTGGACGCGCGGGCCGCGGAAGCGTGCTAGAATGGGATGACAGGGTCGTACGCGCTGGCTGTTTCGGCACCTTCGGCCGGCGCGGAACCAGGTTGACAGCCCGTGGCAGGGACCGGCCTCGCGGCTGGGCAAGGCGCACGGGCGCGGCACGAGAGCCCCTCGCAACCGCGCCCGCGCGCGAGCGAGAATCGCCTGGAGGGCGTGCGATGCGTATCCGCCTGGGTCTGGCGCTTGCCCCGTGTGTGCTGGTCCTCGCCTCGTTGTCGGCCTCCGCGCAGGAGAGCCTCTGCATGATCTACCCGGCTCCGGGCAGCAGCAACAACGGCGGCAGCGTGGGCGGCGCGGTCTACTTCGACCTGACGGTCAACGTGTCGGTGAAGATCTCCGACATCGACTGCAACTTCTCGGCCACCACGGGCGCCTCCGTGGGCATGCTCCTCTACACGACCCCGGACACCTACGTGGGCAAGGAAAGCAGCGTGGCCGGCTGGACGCTCGCCGCCCAGGACAACGGGACCGGCACGTGCGCGGGGGCGGACGCGCCGACCCACATCTACTTCTCGAGTCCGGTCTTCCTCCTTCCCGGCAAGTACGGGATCGCGCTCGTGGCGGTCAACGCCTCACACAAGTACACGAACGGCACGGGCTCCAACCAGAACTTCTCGAACAGCAAGCTCGTGGCGCAGTGCGGTGCGGCGACGAACGTGCCGTTCGGCGGCTCGCCCTTCTCTCCGCGCGTCTTCAACGGCTGCCTCTACTACTCGCCCGGCTGCACCGAGGAGTACGGCTACGGCTGTCCCGGCAGCGGCGGCTTCGTTCCCTACCTTTCGACGCTGGCGTGTCCGATCGCGGGCTACCCGATCAACCTCGACGTCATCGAATGCCTGGGCGGGTCCACGGCCGTCTTCCTCTTCGGCGCGGCGCGGGGTTCCTACCTCATGGACAACGGCTGCTACCTCAACCTCTCGGGCCTCTCCCCGCTGGTGATTGCCGTGCCCATGGGAGGTTCGGGACCGGGGAACGGCTCCCTCACCATCGCCGGGCTCCTGCCGGCGAACAGTGCGGGCCAGACGCTGCGCATCCAGGTGTTCGTCTTGGATGCGGGAGCGAGCGGCGGCTTCGCCAACACGAACGGCCTGGAGCTGCCGGTCAAGTAGCGGCCTCATCGAGGCCCCGCGCGGCGCGTCGCGCCGGGAGAGGCTTGCGCACACCGGTCCCAGCGCGTGCGCGCCCGGCGCGCGCCGGCATCCACTACCGGCCGCTGTTCCGCGTGGACGATGGGGAGCGACGCCACGACCTCCTCGATTCCATCCACAGCGCGGACCTGGACACGGCGTTGAAGGCGTATCGAGGGCCCACTCAGCTTCGCCTCATGCGAAACACGGCCCGCACGCCGTCCTCCTCGAACGTCAGGCCCGCCTCGGCGCTCTCGATCGCGTCGAGAAGAGGCGTGGCGTGCGCCTCGCCGCGCGGCGCCTCCGGGCAGCCGAACGCGGTCGACTCCATCGTGCGCAAGGCCTCGTTCCACGAGTACTGGCCCCCTCCCGGGCAGACCAGCCGCTGGTGGAAGTGGCGCTCATGGACCACGACCGGGTCCTCGGCCGGGAAGAGGCGCTTCCACTCGTTGAGGATCGGCAGATTGCACCACGAGGCGTCGCGCACGCTCTCTGCCTGCCAATCACCCCAGAGCAACTGGAGCGCGTCGAGCGCCCTGCGGTTGAGCCGCACGGCCACGCTCTCTCCCGGCCAGGGCGTATCCTGCGGCGGCGACGCGGCCGCCGCCCGGTCCAGGGCGCGCTGCACCAGCTTCTCATTGGGCGAGACCACGAAGCGTCCCGGCAGCACGGCGTAGCACACGGAGTAGTCCTCCTCCTTTCCCGGCGCGCCTTCCGCGCCGCGGCCGAACGCATCGCCCCGCGCCGTCACCTTGACGTAAGACCTGTCACCCCGCTCGATCGTCTGCCACTCCAGCGTGCCCGGAGCGGACTGCTCGACGAAGCCGCGCAGCGCGGTGAGGAACGCGGCCAGCCCCAGGGGGTCCTTCACCTCGGCCGTGAGCGCGACCGGGAAGCAGCTGAAGTCGTGCTCGAAACGCTCTTCCAGCTCGTCGAGCTGCTGGAACTCGTCCCACACGGGATCGTCGTCGATGTACACCGCGACGCTGTCTCCCACCCAGCCGAAGGGCTTGACGCGCAGGCCGAGCATCATGCCCTCGAGGAAGTCGGATGCCTCGCTGAGCGGCGGCGAGTCGAAGTTCAAGGCCAGCACGAAATGGAGGATCGCCTCGGCGTGGGGATCACCGTCGCCCGGGCGGATGCTGACGCCGTGGGTGACTTCCATGAACTCGCGCAGGTCGGAGGCCGCGATCAGCGGCAGGACCGACACGTCGCTCTCGAAGTCCTGGCCGGAGAGCGCGACGCGTACGGCGATCGGGTCGAAGAACTGCTGCCACTCGCGCTGGTAGGAGTCGCGGAAGCGCCGGTAGGCGTCCGCTTCCGCCTGCGTCACGCGTTCGATGGAAAGCTCGGCGATCGGCGTCTGGAAGGCGAGGGTGCCGTAGGTCGCCGCGAGCGGCGCGTCCCCGGGCGGCGGCGTCTCGTTGCGAGAAAGCGCCGCGACCTGGCGCGCGCGGTCGTGGGCGAACGCCGCGGCCGCGCGGATGCGGCGCGAGGCGCCGACTCTCCAGCGCGGTCCGCACCAGCGCCGGATGGTCGCGTCGCTCAGGACCAAGAGGGCGGTCTCGGGCTCGGCGGAGCGGTGATAGCGCGCGCGGAAGAAGGCGTACTCGGGCAGGCTGGCGAGCGCCGCGCGCTCGCCCGTGAGCACGCTGGCCAGGGCCTCGACCTGCACCAGGGAGTTGGTCACCAGCACCACGTCCCCGTCGCGCGCGGCGTACGAGCAGATCGACCGGTCAGGTGAGCGGGCACCGGCCCAGCGCATGCCGCCGCTCTGGCCGGAGAGCATCTCCACGCTCTCGTCCGCGGCGGCCGCGGCCTGGTGCGCGGCGGCGAGGAAGGCGAGGAGCGCCTCCGGCGCCTTGCTCTCGAACAACATCGCCACGTCCGATCCGGTCCTGAGGTAGGGGTCGGAGCCGGTGACCGCGACGCTCGCGACGAGCATGGGGCCGAGCTTCCTGGTCAGCTCGGAGAGCGGCAGGCAGAGCTGGTGCTCGTAGCGCTCGCGCGTGAACGCGTCGGCGGCCTGCCCCTCGAGCAGCCGCAGGAGCGGCGTGCCGGTCCGCGCCGCTTCGTCGGCGAGCGCGGCGAGCGCGTCGAACGAGGGGAAGAAGAGCGCGTGCTGGTCGGCCGGGATGGCGCGCGCCAGGGGATCCAGCTCCGGCTGGAGGTCCTTCACCCGCGCGCTCCAGTCGTACCCGCGCACGGTGATGCCGCCGAGCGACTCGACGTCGACGGTCCCCGCGCTGGCCTCGCCTGCCCGGAGCACTCGGTCGAGCTGCAGGTTCTCGGACAGGGCGCGGGCGCCGGTGAACAGGCCGAACGTCTCTTCGAGCTCGCTCTCCGCCCGATTCGGCGCGTTCTGGCCCGCGGCCTCGGGGAGCGCCTGGCCCGCGGCGCCGTCCTTCTGCAGCTCCGGAGCGAGCGCCTGCAGCCGGAACCACGCCGCGCCCGGGATCCCCGCCTCGCTCAGGCGTTGGTAGTGCGACCTGCGGGCCGCGTGAAACGTCTCGCCTGCGGCGCTGCCGCGATCCGCGGCGATGCGAAACCGGCCCGCGGTCATGCTCTCGAGCCGGTCATCCGGGAGCAGGATGCGGCCGGTCACGTCCCCTTCGTGCTCGACTCTTGCGGCCAGGACGAGCCGCTGGGTTGGGTCGCTCGGGTCGGCGCACACGCAAGCCTCGCCTTCCCCGTCGAGCAGCACTGCCGGCAGGAGCGCCGCGTTCTGGCGCACTGCCCAGCCGAGGGACCACGGGGACATCCCCAGGTTCGGCTGGCCCTCGGTGACCTCGAGCTCCTGCAGGGAAACGCTGTAGAAGACCTCTCCGGCTCGGGATTCCGCGCCGAACAGGACCATGGCGCCGAGCGAGAGGCCGAGGATGGCGGCAAGGCGCCGCGTGCGGGGGATCAACATGGTTTTTTCCTTTCTCGTTCCAGTTCCGCCCTGGGGCAGCGCCGAGAAACATAGCACCGGCTGGCCGTGGATCGCGGCCCGGCGGCGCGTGTTATCCTGCGGCCGCGGTCCGTGCGGAGGTCCGCCGTTGCGGTGCCACAACGCGAATGCCGTGCCGCCTCGACGAGGAACACAAGTGATTGTCCGCCAAGCGGTGAGAGTGCTTCTACCCCGCCGGTGTGCTGGTCTGGAATCGGCAGCCGATGTCCAGCGGTGGACATCGGCTGCTCATGCCCGATGCGCGCGCGCCTTGCTCGTCTGCTTCTCCTTCCTGGCCGCAGCCTGCTCGAAGGAGCGCGCTCCCAAGCCGCAGGAGCACGCCGGCTCCGAGTCCTGCCGCGAGTGCCACGAGGAGGCCCACGACCTCTGGCGCGCGAGCCATCACGCCCTGGCCGAGCGGCCGTTCCGCCTCGATGTGGACGCAGCCGCCTTTCGCGGCAAGGGCGCGATCCGCCACGGTTCGCTCGAGAGCAGCGTGGCCCTCGAGGACGGCGAGCCGCGCATCCTCACCGCCGGGTTGGACGGTGCGCTCAGGCCCTTTCCCGTGTCGCGCGTGATCGGCGAGTTTCCGCTGCGCCAGTTCCTCGTGCCCGCGGAGCGCGGGCGCTTCCAGGTCGCGGCCCTTTCCTACGACCCCGCCAAAGACGAGTGGTTCGACGTCTTCGGGGAGGAGGACCGCCGGCCCCACGAGTGGGGCTTCTGGCTGAACCGCGGCATGAACTGGAACTCGATGTGCGCGGACTGCCACAACACGAACCTGCGCAAGAACTATGACGCGGCGGCGGACGCGTACCGCAGCGAGTTCACGGAGCTGGGCGTGGGCTGCGAGGCATGCCACGGCCCGAGCGGAGAGCACGTCGTCTGGCAGCGCGCGAATCGTGACGAGGAGGACGACCCGACGCTGCCCTGGCTGCGCGTGCCCGAGGACGTGAACGCCTGGGTGGACACGTGCGGCGCCTGCCATTCGCGCCGCATGGAGCTGGTCGAGACCTATGACCCGGCCGCTCCCTTCCTCGAGGCGTTCCTCCCCGAGCTGCTCGACCTCTCCGAGGTGTACTACGCCGACTCCCAGGTGCACGACGAGGATTACGAGTACGTCTCGTTCCTCATGTCGCGCATGGGGCAGAGCGGCGAGGTGACCTGCCTGAGCTGCCACGAGCCGCACGGCGGAAAGCTGCGCGCCGCGGGAAACAAGCTGTGCATGGCGTGCCATCGGGACCAGCGGGGAACGATCCCGCCGATCGACCCGGCCGCGCACTCCCATCACGACGTCGCGCGGGAGGGCGGCTCGTGCGTAGGCTGCCACATGCCGCTCACCACGTACATGCAGCGCCATCCGCGCCGCGACCACGGCCTCACCATCCCGGATCCGTTGCTCACCAAGGAGCTCGGCATCCCGAACGCCTGCGGCCGCTGCCACGCGGAAGAGGGCGTCGACTGGGCGATCGAGGCCGTGGAGAAGTGGTACGGGGCGCGCATGGAGCGGCCGACGCGCATACGGGCGCGTCTCGTGGCGCGCGCCAGGAGCCCGGCAGAAGACGCGGCGGCGCCGCTCATCGCGGCCTTGCCTGCCGAGAAGAGCCCGGTCTGGCGGGCGACCTACGCGCTCCTGCTGGTGCGTTTCGCCGGGCAGGTCGAGGCGCGCGCCGCGCTCGCTTCCTTGCTCGCGGACTCTTCGCCCCTGGTCCGGGCCATGGCCGCGCGCGCGCTGGAGCTGCCCTGCGCGCGTTCGCGGCCGGCTCTCCTCGGCCTGCTCGAGGACCCGTGCCGCGCGGTGCGGGTGCAGGCGGCCTGGACGCTGCGCGCCGAGGTCGACCTCGCCTCGCGCGCCGGCCAGGACCTCTTGAACTACCTGGGGCAGAACGCGGACCAGCCCGCGGGAGTGATGATGGAGGCGACGCTCCGGCTCGACCGGGGCGAGGTCGCGCGGGCGATCGAGCTCCTGCGCCTGGCCGTGGCGTGGGAGCCGAACTCGGCGGCCACGCATCAGAACCTCGCGATCGCGCTGAGCCGCGCCGGCAGGCCGCTCGAGGCGCTGCCGCACTGCGAGCGCGCCTGCGAGCTCATGCCCGAAGACGCGGCGCTCTGGTACTCGCTCGGCCTGGCGCGCGCGGAAGCCGGGGAGGGCCGCGGCGCCGTGGCGGCGCTCGAGACCTCCTGCCGGCTCGATCCCGGCCTGGCGCGCGCCTGGTACAACCTCGGCCTCGCGCGCAAGGAGCTGCTCGGCGACGCCGCGGGCGGGATCGCCGCGCTCGAGACCGCGACCGCGCTCGAGCCGGAATCGGCCGCCTTCTGGTACGCCCTGGCCGCGCTCTGCCGGGACGTCGGCCTCGTGGAGCGCGCGGCAGAGGCCGCGGACCGCGCGCTCGCGGTCGATCCGAGCCACCGCTCCGCGCGCGCCCTCAGGGACTCGCTCGCGCGCTGAGCCTCTCCGCAGGAGAAGCTGATCCGGAATCCACGATTCTCAGGCGTGCTGCTCGACCGCGGTTCTGGACACGGCCTTGGCCGCAAGGTGGAGGACCGTAGCGAGCGGTCCGGGACTTCCGACTCGCGGAGGCGCCGCGATGTGAGAAGAGGGCCGGGCAGAGCGCGAGGGGGAAAGAAGACTCGACCTGCCCGCGGACCGCCCCCTCACGGCTTGTTCAAGAGCTTCGCGTCGAGCAGGCGCGCGGTGATCATGACCTCCCTGGAACCGTTCAGCCGGCTGACGATCATTCTTCCACCCAGGTCATCCACCGTGGAGTAGTAGAAGTTCCACTTGCTCGGAGGCCGCGTGTGATGAATCACGACCGAGGCCTCGATCTCCTCCGGGTGTAAGCGAGCCTCCCGATACGTTCCCATCACGGCCTCTTGTCCTGGTCCATTCACAGACCAGTAGGACAACTGGCCTCCTCCCTGCAGCACGATGCCCCTTTGATCCAGCCATCCCGCGCTCCCTATCATGCCGCCCGCGTCGAACTCGACCAGCAACTGGTAGGTCCCGGGGTACAGGGACAAAACGGCCTGCTCGAGCACCTTCGTTCCGAGCCTGCCGTGCGGCTCCTCCGCATCGCTCGAGTAGCCCCTTCCCCTCAACCTCACGCTGTAGCGCCACGGCACGGTGACCACGTCGCCCGGATCGGTGAGGGTTCCCTCCCCGAACTGGATCATCCCGAATGGCCCCCAGGGAAAGCGCACCACGCCCCCTGAACCTCCCAGGGCCAGCAGGTAGCTTCCGTCCGAGGCCAAGCACTGCCCTTCCGGACTCGGGAAGTAGTCGACCAGCGCGCCGCCCGTCTCGGCGTAGGCATTCCACGCCCGGAGCTCATCCGTGGACGGTACGGTCACGAGCACGATCCAATCTCCGAGAAAGAGGAGGTCGCTCGCGGGCCCGCTCACCGGGAGCGGGCCTCCCACCACCTCGCCCGCGTCGTCCATGCCGTACACGGTTGAGGCCTCCTCGGAGGCGACCCAGACTCTTCCCGCGGGATCCAGGGCGACGCCGATGGGTCCACCAAGGCCCGGCGGGCAGGGAATCACGGATTCCGTGCTTCCGTCCAGTCCGAGAACGACGACGGAGTCATTCCCATGGGACGCCACGATCAGTCGTCCGGACGCCCCCACGGTCACTCCCCTGGGGCTGACGAGGGAACCCGGGTTCGCCTGCCGCTCGATCGCCCCGTCACCGGAAATGCGGAAGATGTCTCCGCTCCCGGAGGCCACGACCACCAGGCGGCCGTCGAGGCCGAACGCAAGTCCCCACGGCTCGGAAAGGCCCGCTTGCCCCTCTCCCAGGGTCCGGACCAGCTCACCGCCTTCGTCGTACTCCTGGATCACGTCCGCGCCGCGATCCGCCACCAGTACGTGGCCGGCGCGAAACTCCTCGGCCCGAGGCGGGGAATCCGTGATGGCAAGCGCCGGAGCGCAGATCAGGACGATGGCGGGAAGAAGCCACATGGCCGTCACTCAGTAGTGAGAATGAACTGGTCGACATACAGGCCAAACGGAATGACCTTCGAGGACGGCACCTCCGGGCGGACCCGAACGCGACACCTCACGGCCCCGGTCGGGCTCTTGACGTGAGCGTGCACCTCGTCGGTCACGTGGAAGGTGTGCTCGAAATCCACGCCCTCGAATTCGGGCACCCACGTCTTCGCCTTGCCCCACTTCTCGTATTCGTAGTTGTAGAACCTGACCTCGATCCTGCGCGACTCATCATCGACGCTGGCCAAGTGACCCCTGAGAGTAAGACTGATGTGCTGGTTCGGGAGCTCCGCCGCGAAGTACCTGACATGGAACTCGGCCTGATGCTTCTTATTGACGAGAACCGACTTGGCGAGAAGCGCGGCGCCGTCATCGCTCGAGACGTAGGCGAGCGCGTCGCACTGGTCGTCGACGTCCTTCAACTGAATGGGCGTCCCATCAACAGGGCCTTCCGGAGTGTACAGGGCGACGTTGTCTGCATATTCTCCGTATGCCTTCAGACGATGCGGCGCCCAGGGGACGAGCCCGGAACAGATGGGGCCAGCGGGAAGTGAGTCGAGGGCGTCCTGGATCGACGCGTCGAAGTCGACTGTGCCGTACTTCGACGGCTTCTCTGCGTACGGATCACCGTTGTCCCGGATGGTGGGATACGCACCCTGGAAGATGAAGGCGCGCACGTCCTCCGTGTCTGCCAGTGGGAGCATGGCCTTGAGCAGACCGGCCAGGGCCGCAACGTGCGGTGAGGCCTGGGAGGTGCCGCTCTTGCTGCCGTACTGGGCGCCAGGAGTGGTTGACCACACGTTCCAGCCGTGCGCGCCCACCTCGACCTTGGGGCCCCAGCTTGAGAAGACCATCTTGTAGTTGAAGTAATGCGGTGGAATGAGGTTGTAGCCCTGCACGGCGCCAACGGTGATGACGTCGGGATCGCTGTTGGGCAACGGGATGTCCTGGGCCTTTGTCTTGTAGACTCCATCGATGCCGTCGGGCTCGTCCGCGTTTCCGGCAGAGCCGACGAGTACCATCCTCTGGTCGACAGCGTTGTCGATGGCCTCGGCGAGCTTTCCGGAGGTGGGCGCGGACAGGCCGAATGACATGTTCACGACCATCGCGTCATGGTGTCGGGCGTAGTTGATGGCCTTGGCCGTCAACTCGGGAGTCACCTCGAGGTCGCCGTTGGTCTTCCAGATTTTGAGAGGGAGGATGCGTATCACGGGCGGCTGACCGGAAATCGAAGGTGAGCAACTGGCTACTCCGACGCCGTTACCCGTGATAGCGGCGATGATGCCAGCCACGTGGGTTCCGTGGCCGGTCTGGTCATTGGGATTGCTGGAAGACGTGAAGTTCTTGCCATTTGGGTCGATGCGGCCGGCGAGGTCCGGGTGAGTCGGGGAGATGCCGGTGTCGATGACGGCTACAATCACTTGCGCGAGACTTGGCGGCAGGTGCCCCCAGGATTGTGTGAGATTGTGCAGTTCAAAGGCGTGCTGTCCGGGCGATATGTAGATGGGATCGTTGGGCGAGTCGAACTGGACGTCGAGAAGCCCGCCGGGTACCATTGTGTAGGCGTGGCAGACGACGTCGCTGAGGGTGTGGGGAGAAGCTGGCGACAGACGCTCCTGGCTCTCGACAAGGTCCAGGAAGTCGGCGAGCTGCTGGCGGTCAGGGAAGCTGAAGTACATGCCCAGCTCGTCTTCGAGCATGAGGGTGGCGTCGTGTTCAGACGCGAGGTCGATGATTGCGTCAGTCCAGGAGGCGGCCTCGTCGGGGTTGCTGGTTGCCGTGCGATCTACGAAGCAGACATCGTACTCGCGGGGGTCGAACGGGACCTGGCCGGGCGCGAGCTGGCGAAAGGCGAGGAGGAGAACGACGGAGGGGATGGTCCGGAGGAATCTGGAGTGCCTGGTGAGGGGGAGGGGGGGGGGGGGGCATGCGTAATTTCCCTTGTTAAGTAAGCTACTTGGAGGGAGTGTAAGATGCCGGTTGACCGCTGGGCAAGAAGAATCGGGCTGGGCATGAGAGTCGCGGCGGGCCGGTGGGTCGGGCGAGGTTCCTCGGAGGGGCGGCGTGGGAGGGGCGTCCCCCGGGGGGTAGCCCCCTGCGTGAGGATGGTCGCCGTCCGGGGCTGGGCCCATGCGGCCCGAGAGGCGGGCCACGCCTATGGGGGTGGCGAGTCTAATCTCTGGAATGGGCTGCCCGGGGGCGAGGGGAGGGGTCGTGATGGAGTACTCGGGAGGATTCAAGTAGTAGGTGATGCAGCGGCTGGCCGCTCCGGACGCGATCCGGGCCCAGGGCAGGACGATGGAGGCGCTCGAGGGCCCGGCGCCGAGCGGCGAGGAAGCCTAGGACGTGCTCTCCGGCAAGGTGTGCGGTTCCGACTGGTTTCAGGGCGTCAAGCTGGCGGCGGCCGACGCAGACCGCGCCTGGACGCGGCCCACAAGGTGAGCGGCCGGGCGAAGTACACCCAGGACGTCAAGGTGGACCAGTGGAGCTGCACCGCCTGGCCGCGGAGTGGGAGCCGAACTCGGCGGCGGTGCAGCAGAGGCTCGCGGTGGCGCTCTGCCGCGCCGGGAAGACGCTCGAGGTGCTGCCGCACTGGGAGCAGGCCTGGGCGCTCTCGCCAGAGGACGCGGCGCTCCGGTTCTCGCTCGGTCTGGCGCGGGCCGAGGCCGGGGACGGCCCGGGCGCGGTGGCGGGGCGCGCCTGGTACAACCTCGGCCTGGCGCGCCACAGCATGCTCCAGGACGCGGCCGGCGGGATCGAAGCGCTGGAGAGGGCGACTGTGCTGCAGCCTGATTCCGCGGAGTTCTGCTGCGGCTTGGTCGTGCTCTGCCGCGACGCCGGGCATGCCGAGCGGGCGTTCCTCGCCGGGCAGCGCGGAACTCAGGGCATGGCAACGGTTGGCGCGACGTGTACGTTGGATGTACACACCCGGCCGAGCGGAGGCGCGCGCATGGGCATCTTCGAGAAGGACGAGAGCGGACTCGCCGAGACGATTTCGCGCCTCGACTACTGCAACCCCTTCCTGCCGGAGCGGCTGGAGCTGGAGCGCAGTGCGCTCGGCCCCGACTTCCTCGGCTTCGAGCAGTTCCTGAACATCCGCCCGGAGAGCCCGCAGCAGCTCGAGGAGAATGTGCGGCGCCTTGTCGGGCGCGTGGGCACCGTGGTCGAAAGCGCGCGCCAGCGGCTCGCGCAGGGCGCTCCGGCCTCGGAGCGCGAGCGCGTCCTCTACGAGGACCTGGCGCTCTTCTACCTCTACCACCGCTTCCACATGCAGTTCCGCGCGTGGATCTCCCACGCGCTCGCGGGCGGCGCACGGCGGCGCCTGGGCTTCTTCGGCGAGTTCGAGGAGGCCGCGCGCCACCTGTTCCTCGTGCCGGGCGTCGCCCTGCCGCACGACGATCCGCCGGAGCACCTCTTCGCCTTCTTCTTCCAGCTCAACCGCGCGTTCGTCAACATCTACCACCACATCGTGGGCGGCTCGATGGCGGCCGCGCGGCTGCGCGGCGCCATCTGGCAGTCGATCTTCACCCACGACCTCAGGCGCTACCGCCGCACCCTGTACGAGCGCATGGGAGACATCGCGACCTTGGTCACCGGCCCGTCTGGCACGGGCAAGGAGCTGGTCGCGCGCGCGGTGGCCCTGTCGCGCTACATTCCCTTCGACGTCAAGCCGCGCGCCTTCAGCGAGGACTTCGCCAACTCCTTCCATCCCCTCAATCCGTCGGCGCTCTCGCCGACCCTCATCGAGTCGGAGCTGTTCGGCCACCGCCGCGGCGCCTTCACCGGCGCGCTCGAGGACAGGAAGGGCTGGCTCGAGGTCTGCAAGCCGCGGGGTACGGTGTTCCTCGACGAGATCGGCGACCTCGACCCGGCGATCCAGGTGAAGCTCTTGCGCGTGCTGCAGACGCGGACCTTCCAGCGCCTCGGCGAGACCGAGACGCGGACGTTCCAGGGCAAGATCATCGCCGCGACCAACCGCGACCTCAGCGCCGCCCTGCGCCAGGGAGCGTTCCGGGAGGACTTCTTCTACCGGCTCTGCTCGGACATGATCGAGACGCCCTCCCTGGAGGAGCAGCTTGGTGGGAACCGCGACGAGCTGGAACTCCTGGTGCGCTTCATCGCGCGCCGCATGGCCGGCGACGAGGCGGACGTCCTGACCGCCGAGGTCGTGAGCTGGATCGAGAAAGAGCTGGGGCTCGCCTATGACTGGCCGGGGAACTTCCGCGAGCTGGAACAGTGCGTGCGCAACGTTCTCATTCGCAAGGAGTACCGTCCCACCCCACGCGGGGAAAGGGAGGGGGAGAACGCTTTCTTGCGGGCGTTCGGCCGCGGGGTGCTGACCGCGGAGCAGGTTCTCGACGGCTACTGCCGCCTGGTCCGCGACCGCAGCGGGACGCTCTCCGAGGCCGCGCGCCGCCTCGGCCTCGACCGCCGCACGGTCAAGGCGCGGGCCGAACGGTCCTGCAGGGTGGAGCCGGCGGGCTGAGCGCGCGCGCCGGGCAGGGGCGTTGCGCGCGCGCCAGGAATCGTCTTTGATCGCTCCTCGCCGCGTGCGTGTCGAAAGGAGCAGCCCATGAGCGAAGAGCGAGGCTTCTCGCGCCGGAAGTTCCTGCAGGGCGTGGGCGCCGGCGCCCTGGCGGCAGGGGCCATGCCGGACCTGGCGCGCGGGGCGGAAGCGCCGGAGGACGCGCCGGACCTCGCCGGGCCCGGGCCGGTTCCCGTCACGCTGGACGTGAACGGCGTGCGTACGACGATCGAAGTCGAGCCGCGCGTGACCCTGCTCGACGCGCTGCGCAGCCGCCTGGACATCACCGGCGCCAAGAAGGTCTGCGACCACGGCGCCTGCGGCGCGTGCACGGTGCTGCTGGACGGCCGGCCGGTCTACGCCTGCTCGATGCTGGCGATCGCGGCGCAGGGCAAGAAGATCGAGACCGTGGAGAGCCTGGCGCCAGGCGGCGAGCTGAACGCGGTGCAGCAGGCCTTCGTGGCGCACGACGGCCTGCAGTGCGGGTTCTGCACCTCGGGCTTCGTGCTGGCGAGCGAGGCGCTCCTGCGCCAGAACCCGCGGCCGAGCCACGAGGAGGTGCTGGAGGCGCTCTCCGGCAACCTCTGCCGCTGCGGCTCCTACCAGGGCATCAAGAAGGCGTCCGGCGCCGCGCCCGGAGGCGGCTGATGCGCGAGCTGAACAAAGGCTGGCCGAAGCTCGACGAGGCGACCCACCTCGGCAAGCGCACTCCGCGCATCGACGCGGCCGACAAGGTCACGGGGCGGGCCAAGTACACGCAGGACGTCAACCTGGACTCCATGCTGCACGCCAAGTTCACCCTCTGCCCGCACGGCCGGGCGCGCGTGCAAAGCGTGGACGCGTCGGCCGCGCAGGCCCTGGACGGGGTCGTGCTGGCGCGCGCCATCGTGGGCGAGGGCGAGGAGCTCGAGCACGCGGGGCGCGAGGTCGCGGTGGTGGCGGCCGAGAGCGAGGAGATCGCGCGCGAGGCGGCGCAGCTGGTGAGGGTCGAATACGAGGTGCTCGAGCACAACGTCGCCGACGCCTCTCCCGACCTGGCCGGGGAATGGGCGCGCGAGCAGCGCGGCCGCGACCAGGGCGACGTGGACGCCGGCTTCGCCGCGGCGGATGTCGTGGTCGAGGGCCGCTACGGCGCGCCGATCGTCACGCACTGCTGCCTCGAGCCGCACGGCTCGGTGGTCGAGTTCGTGGACGAGGAGCACGTCAATACCTGGGTCTCGACGCAGCGCATCTCGTCCCAGGACGAGGACCTGGCCGGCGAGCTGGGCATCCAGCCAGAGAACGTGCGCGCCGTGTGCCAGCACATGGGCGGCGGCTTTGGCAGCAAGTTCCAGTTCGACGTCTGGGACCGCGAGTGCGCGCGCATCGCCGAGGAGACCGGCCGCCCGGTGAAGGCCATGCTCGACCGCGATCACGAACTCATGGTCGCGGGCTCGCGGCCGTCGGCGTACGCCGACGTGCGCGTGGGCGTGAAGAAGGACGGGACGATCACGGCCTGGGAGTCGCGCTCCTGGGGCTCGGGGGGCGCGGGCGGCGGCTCCTCCCCGCGCCTGCCCTACGTATTCGACAAGGTGCCGCAGCGCCGCACGCACGTCAGCATCCGCACCAACACCGGCGCCTCGCGTCCCTGGCGCGCGCCCATGAGCCCGCAGAGCTGCTTGATCACGATGGCGGCTCTCGACGACGCGGCCGCGGCGCTCGACCTCGACCCGCTCGACTTCTTCCTCAAGAACCTGCCTTTCACCGAGCGCCCCGAGGTCTACGAGGAGGAGCTCTTGATCGCCGCCCGCCTCATGGACTGGCGCGGCCGCTTCATCCCGCGCGCGGCGCAGCAGGGCGCCGTGCGCCGCGGCCTGGGCCTCTCGCTGCATACCTGGGGCGGCTACGGGCACGACAGCAACTGCAGCACCACGATCCGCGGCGACGGCGCCGTGACCGTGAGCTGCGGCACGCAGGATCTCGGCACCGGCTCGCACACCGTGCTCGCCGTGGTCACGGCCGAGACCCTCGGCCTGCCGGTGGCGGCGATCGACGTGCGGATCGGCGACAGCCTGCTGCCGCCCTCGGGAGGGTCCGGCGGCAGCACGACCGTGGGCGGCATCAGCTCCGCGGCGCGGGACGCCGCGCTCGACGCCCTGCGCCAGCTTCTCGCGCGCGCGGCGCCGGAGCTCAACGCCGCACCCGAGGAGTGCAGGGCGCAGGGCGGTCGCGTGTTCGTGGCCGCTGCTCCCGAGCGCTCATTGGGCTGGACGGAAGCCTGCGGCCTGATCGGGCCCGAGGCTCTGTCCGGCAGCGGCCGCACCGATCCCGAGCTCATGGCCGACGGCGTGGGCGGCGCGCAGATGGCCGAGGTCGAGGTGGACGTGGAGACGGGCGTGGTCGCGATGAAGAAGCTCGTCGCGGTGCAGGACTGCGGCACGGTCGTCGACCTGACCACGGCCGAGAGCCAGGTGTACGGCGCCTGCATCATGGGCATCAGCTCGGCGCTCTTCGAGGAGCGCGTCATGGATCCGACCACGGGCGCGTGCCTCAACCCGAACATGGCCTTCTACCGCCTGGCTGGCATCGGCGACGTGGGCGAGATCGTGGTGCATCTCATGCAGACCGAAGCGCACCACGCGCGCGGCGTGATCGGCATCGGCGAGCCGCCGGTCATCTCGCCGATCGCCGCGATCAGCAACGCCGTGGCCAACGCGGCCGGGGTGCGCGTGCCGTACGCGCCCTTCACGCCGCGCGCCGTGCTCACCGCCCTCGGGAAGGGACGTGGGCGATGAAGGACTTCGCCTACGCCGTTCCGGCCACGCTCGCGCGCGCGGCGGCGCTTTGGCGCGAGGCGCCGGACGCGTCGCGCTTCCTCGCCGGCGGAACCGACCTCCTCGGCATGATGAAGGACTTCGTCATCCAGCCGGCGCGCGTCATCAGCCTTGCCGCCATCCCCGAGCTGCGCGGGATTCGCGAGGAGGATGGCGCGCTGGTCATCGGCGCGATGACTCCGCTCGGCGATGTGATCGCGTCGCCCCTGGTGCGCGCGCGCTGCCCGGCGCTCGTCCAGGCGGCAGCCGGCATCAAGAGCCCGCAGCTCAGGAACATGGCCACGCTCGGCGGCGACCTCTTGCAGCGGCCGCGCTGCTGGTACTTCCGCCGCGGCTTCGGCCTGCTGGGCATGAAGGACGGGAAGTCGCTCGTCCTCGATGGGGAAGACCGCTTCCACGCGATCCTCGGCAACGCCGGGCCGGCGAAGTTCGCGAGTCCCTCGAGCATCGCGCCCGCGCTCGTGGCCGCGGGCGCCGAGCTTCTCGTCTGGAACGGCGAGGGGACGCGGCGCATGGCGGCGCTCGACCTCTACCGCACGCCGGAGCGCGAGGAGGAGAGCGAGTTCTCGCTCGCGGGCGGCGAGATCCTCGTGGCCGTGCGCCTGCCCGCGGCGCGGCCGGCGAGCGCGACCTGCGAGGTGCGCCAGCGCAAGAGCCTGGACTGGCCCGTGGCCGCGGCCTCGGCCTGTCTCGACCTGGAGAACGGCCGCGTGGCCGGTGCGCGGCTCGTCCTGGGGCAGGTAGCGCCGGTGCCCTGGCTCGTGGACGTCACGAGCCTGCTCGCGGGCAAGCCCCTCGACGAGGAGGGGGCGAAGGCGGCGGCCGAGGCAGCACTGAAGGACGCGACCCCGCTCGCCGGGAACGGCTACAAGGTGCAGGTGGCGGAGGTCGCCGCGCGGCGCGCTCTCTTGGCGGCCGCGGGCAAGGCCGGATGACTTGGGAGGTACGGCGATGACGTTTCTGAACAGGAGGGCGCCGTCCGGGCACCGCGTCTGCCGGCACCTGCGCTGCAAGGAGATGTACTTCCACGCGCCGGGCGGCGACGGCTTCGCGGCCGCACGCGCCGGCGACGAGGAGCGGCGCGACTACTGGTGCGCGCAAACCTGCCGTCCGCGCGGGCCGGAGGGCGCCGGCGCCGCTCTCGACGCCTGCGCGCCCGACCGCGCCTGCTACGAGGCCTGAGGCCTGCCAGTGAGGACCCTTCTTCTCGCCGTTTCGAGCGTGCTCTTCGCGCTTCCGGTCGCGAGGAGCGCCTGGCGCGGCGCCGGAGACGAACCCTGGGCGCCGTACGTGCTGAAGAAGCTCGCGGCGGAGCCGTTGCCGGAGGAGGGCGGGGAGGCCGTTCCGCCGGCCCTGCCCGAGGAAGTGCCCGCGGCGTTCCGCGAACTGCTCGAGCCGGCAGGGCTGCGGGTCGAGGACGCCGGAGGCAAGGTCCTCTACGACCTCTGGCTGGTGAAGGAGATCCCGCTCGCGGCCGAGAAGCGCAAAGGCGAGCTTGGCACGCGCTTCGGCAACCTGCCGATCGGCACCCTGGTCGGCGTCTTGCGCTCCTACGGCCACGAGTACGACTACAAGGAGATCCCCATCGCGGAGGGCTGCTACGCCCTGCGCTACGGCGTCCAGCCCGAGGACGGGGACCACCTTGGGACCTCTCCGACCCGCGACTTCCTCGTGCTGACCTCCTTCCGCCACGACAAGAAGGTTCTGCCCGTGGAGGACATGGAGCGGCTCAACAACCTGGCCAAGCTCGCCTCGTCCACCGAGCATCCGCTGACCCTGTACCTCATCGAGCCGCAGGGCGAGGAGAGCAAGGAGGCGCGGCTCTACCCCGAGGGCGAACGCGACGAGTGGATCGTCGAGGTCGCGCCCGCGGCGCGCGTCGCGGGCGTGGAGGAGGCGACGAAGCTGCGCCTGGGCATCGTCATGATCGGTTGCTCGAAGAGCCTGTGAGGGGAGGAGCGATGAAGCCCCCCCGCCTGGCCGCCGTCCTGTGCGGCGCGCTCGTACTCTTCGGGGCAGGGCGCGCGGCCGGCGGCGACCGCAAGACCTACCTCGAGGACTACCGCTTCATCTGCGCGACCGTGGAGCGCGAAGGCGCGGCCCTCAAGTCCAAGGAGACCGACTGGAAGGAGGGCTCGGCGCGGCTTGAGAAGAGCTTCGCGGCGAGCACGAGCGACGCCGAACACGTGCAAAACGTGATGCGGCTGCTCGCGCTTTTGCGGGACAGCCACACGGGCGTGACCCGCTCCTCGGTGGAGGGCCTGCCGGCAAAGTTCGACGGGCTTTTCGGCGGCGGGCTCTGGTTCGGCTGGGACGGCGGCAAGTTCGTGCTGCGCGGAGTGATGCCGGGCCACGCGCTCCAGGGCGTGATCGCGCCGGGCTCGGTGTTGGTCGCGATCCGCGACGAGCCGGCCTGGTTCGCCATGGAGCGGGAGCGGCGCCGCATCGCCGCGTTCTCCGGCATCTCCTCGGACCACAGCCTGTTCGGCTCGCTCGGCAACCGCATGCTGCCCTTCGGCGAGGAGCAGCAGGTCGAGCTGACCTTCCTCGATCCCGAGGGCAAGACGCGCAAGGCCACGGCCAGCCGCTGGGGCCCGGGTGGGAAAGCGTTCTCTCCGTTCGACGTGCAGGTCCCGGCGGGCGTGGAGTGGGCCGAGGGGGCGCTCTCGACGCTGCTCGAGACCAAGTGGTGCGCGCGCGTGGGCTGGCTGCGCATCACCGGCGGCATGGACGAAAAGACGGCGACCGCCTTCCACGCCGCGCTCGACCGCCTGCGCGACATGGAGGCGCTGATTCTCGACTGCCGCTTCATGGGCGGCGGCGGCGACGGCCCGGCCTGGGAGATGGCCGGGCGCTTCTTCAAGGACGGGGTGAACAACGGCCGGCACGGCCGCATCGAGGCCACGGGCGCTTGGCAGTTCGACGGTCCGATCGTCATGCTCCAGGACGAGGTCATGGTCTCGTCGGCCGAGACCTTCGCCTGGGCCATGAGCGAGACCGGCCGCGCCGTGACCGTGGGCCGCGCGACCGGCGGCTGGGGCATCATCCCCAAGGTCTTCCAGTGTCCTTCCGGGCTCGTCGACTTCCGCCTGGGCGTGAACGACCGGCCCACGCCGATCCAGGGCGTGCACACCGAGGGCGTGGGCTGGCCACCCGACATCTGTATTCCCTTCGGGCCGGTTTTCTGCGGCCAGGAGGACGCGCCGCGCAGCGTGGGGCTGGAGATCCTTCACGTCCTGCACGCGGGCTTCGACGCGGCCGCGGTGCGCGCCGACTTCCAGCGGCTCTTCCAGGGCGAGGTCGCGACGTTCCAGAAGGCGGGCGAGCGCTATGCCAAGAAGGCGAGGGGCTTCGAGCCCGACCGCCTGGCGCGCGTCGTGCTCGACGACCTGAAGGGGGAGATCGACATGGAAGCCGCGCTCCTCGATCTCACGGGCGCGTGCCTTCCCGGCGTGGCCGGAAGCTCGGGCCGCGTCGAGCGCCTGCTCGCGCGCGGCCGAGCGGCCGGCCTGAAGAGCGAGACCGCGCGGCTCGACAAGATGCTCAAGTCCCTGAAGGCCGAGGCCGCGGCGCAGGAGCAGCTCTTCTCGCTGCTCGGCGAGGACTGCGCGGCGCCCGCGAAGCCCGAGCAGCAGGCCTTCCTGAAGAAGCACGGCAAGACCCGGACCGGCCGCTTCGCCATCGAGACTCTGTGGAAGTAGCCGTGCTGGGCGACGGCGGCGGCGCTGAGCGGCGCGCCGCAGCTTGTGGATCAATTGCACGTCGAAAGGCATCTCTTCCAGTCGATCCAGCCAGGTAGGGACGCGTTCGATGAGCCTGTCCAGCGCCTTCTCGACCGCCTTCCTCGTCAGCCCGACCCGGGCCGGTTGCGTCGTGCCGGTCGCCTGCGCGAACAGGTCGGCGCAGCGGACCTCCTCGAAGGAGGCGACCGCGACGCGGGGAGTGGTCTCGACGGGAGCCTCGCCGGATGGAACCACCCGCACGTCGCCGATGGTCTCGCCGCCGACGGCCGGCAGGAGCGTCAGCTCGTCGTACGCCGACGTCTTCACCGCACGCCGCGAGCGCGGTTCGGCGGCCCGAGCAGCCTCTCCGCGCACCTGGCGAGGCCAGCCCTTATGCTGGCAGCCGCCATGAAGACCGCCTGCCGTTCACCGTTCCTGCTGCCGCTCCTCCTGCTCGCAGCCTGCGCATCGCCGCGGCTCGACCCCGCGTTCGACCCGTACCGCTCGCTCGCCGAGGTCGTGGCCGTGCTGCAAAACGGCGTGGACGCGGATCTCTACCGCTTCGAGCCGCCGCTCGACGTGTCGGGCGAGAACGTGTTCCGCGCCTCGGTCGCGCGCCTCGCGCGGTACTACGACCTCGTGCCCGACCCGGGCTACCGCGCCGCGATCCGCTTCGCGCAGGCGCGGGCGCGCGAGCGCCTGCTCGACTTCCAGGAGGCGGCCAAGCTCTACGGCGAGGTGGCGCAGGGGAAGGGGCCGCTGGCGCAGCGGGCCGCGAAGGACCTGGAGTTCGCGGCGCGCATGGCGGAGCTGACGCGCCCGCTCGCCGACGAGCAGGGCACGACCTCGCCCGAGCAGCTCCTCCTCTACCTCGCGGGCCAGCGCCAGGCGCTGCGCGAGCTGCAGGAGAGACTCGAAAAGGACGACGCGCGCGCCTGCCTGATCCTGATCTCCATCGAGCGCCTGGACGTGCGCGAGCGCGAGTTCCTCTGGCGCACGCGGGCGCTCTTCCCCGGCGGGTCGAAGGTGGCGCTCGACGCCGCGCGCCAGACGGTGCGCGACCACGTCGAGAGCCGCAGGGTGCTGGAGCACTCCATGCGCCTCGGCGACATGTACGCCGAGCTGGCCCGCTCCTACATCGCGTCGGTCGACCCGGCCGGCTTCGACTTCGACGCGGCCTACGCGCGCAACCTCATCCAGTCCGCGTCGCGGGTCTATGCCGAGGTGGCCGCGGTGGACGGCCGGCCGGAGCGCGAGGAGGCGCGCGCCGCGCTGATCACGCTCGAGGCGTTGACAGCGCGCATGGGCGGGAGCGCGGAATGAGGCGCGCGGCGGCCCTCCTGCTGCTTCTTGCCTGCGCCGCGTGTGCGGTGCCGGCCGAGCCGCCGCTTGAGCGCGAGGGCATCGTCCAGGCGACGCGCGAGGCGCTCGAGGCCACGCTTCGGGGCGAGCCGCTCGATCTCCGGCTCCGGCCCAGGCTCAAGGAGGTGCGCCGCTGCGACGAGATCGCCGCCTACCCCTCGGGCATGGCTGGCCGGCTGGAACTCTTGAACGCCGTGAACTGGCGCGAGCGCGCCACATGGCTCGACCTCATGCTGCGCGTGCAGGATGGTGCATCGGACCCCTTCCTGGAGCGGACCGCGACGCAGCTCCTGGAGCAGGACGAGGCCTATTTCGCGGCCGAAATGGAAGGGAACCGCATCTACTCCGGCTTCGCCGGCTTCTTCAACGGCGTGATGCGCATGGGCTTCTCCGCGCTGACCGGCAACCCTGTCGGCGTGATCCGCCCGATCCTCGAGGGCGTGGACGTGCTGCTCGGCGTGGGCAGCCTGGAGGCGCTCGACCGCAAGCAGGTCGAGATGTACCGCCAGTGGCTGGCGAAGCACCCGGACGGCGAGGGCCTCAGCCCGGACCCCGAGGCGATCCGGCGCCGCGTGGCAGCGGTCGACGCCGAGACCTTCGCCGAGGAGGTCCTGCTCACCACCAAGCTCGCGGATGAAGGCAAGCTCGACGCCGCGGCCGCGCACCTGCACGTAGCGCAGACGCGGCGGCGCGAGGCGCCGGAGGTCGCCGCGCTCGGCCAGCGCCTCGAGCAGGAGTTCACGCGGCGGCGCGAACGCCTGGCGCGCGCGGTCGGCGCCGAGCCGCTCGAGATGGAGCTGGTGCGCGGCGCGCCCGAGCTGAACGAGCGCTACGCCGCCCTCGTGGAAGCGATCCTGCTCGAAGGCGGGCAGGCGCCCTTCGAGGAAGCGGCCGCGCTCGCGGCGCGTGCCGGCCGCGGCGACGTGGCCACCTGCGCGCGGAACGCCGCGCGCCTGGTGGTGCGCTCCGTGGACCTCGAGGCCGCGGTGCGGCGCGCCAAGAGCGAGCACGTGGAGCGCCGGCGACGATTCCTGTTCACCGGCTTCCGCCCGGACGACGATCCGCTCAAGCGCTACCAGATCGCGCAGGAGGAGTCGCGCCGCTCCCTCGCCGACGTCCTCGAGCCGATCTTCTGGATCCCGGCCACGTTGATCCGGGTGGTCTATTCGGCCTTTGCCGATCCGATCGACGACCGGCCGGTGGTCGACGCGCTCGCCGCCCTCGCCTGGCGCATCCCGCCCGGACCGCGGCGCGACGAGGTGCTCGCTGACCTCGCCGACCGCTACGAGGAGCGCGGCGAGACGCAGAAGGCGCTCGCGGTGGCGCGGCTCCTGCCCGCTGCCGGCCAGAGGATCGCGCGCCTCGAGGAGGACCTGGCGCAGGACGTGCTGCGCCGCTCCGGCAGCCAGGAGCCCCTGGCGCGGCGCCAGGCCCTCGAGCTGATTCTCGAGCGCTTCCCCAAGACCGAGGCGGCCGCGGCCGCGCGTGCGGAGTTGGATGACCTGCTGACCGACGAGTACGCGGGTGCGGCGATGATCCCGGGCACGGCGCTCCTGCCGCTCGCCGCGGAGCTGGGCATCGATCCGCGCCTGCTCGACGGGCGCGAGGAGAACGGCGAGATGAGCCGCGGCGGCGCGCACTATCTCGCCGAGCGCCTCCTCTTCGAGGTAGAGCGCGGGAAGGAGCGGGAGCGGCTCGCCATCGCGGTTGGCGAGGGCCTCAAGCCGCGCATGGACGCGCTCGCGGCCGAGTGGGAGTGGCGGCGCCGCGCCTCGCGTACGGCCACGTACCGCGAGCTGCACGAGGGCGTGCCGGTGGAGCTGAGCGCCGGCATCGGTTCGGGCGGGATCGGCGTCTACCCGAGGCTCTTGCCCGAGGAGTACCGCGGCGAGGACCGCGCGCTCTTCGAGTGAGCGGGCCTCGCGGCGTCTCTCGCCGTCAACCGAAGTACGGGGGCGCCTCTCCCGGCTTCCACTTGATGTTGCAGCCCATGCTCGGGCGCTGGTCCTGGGGCACGGACTTCCCGGCGAGCAGGGCGTCGATGGCCTGCGCCAGGCTCTTGCCAGAGACCGGCACGCCGCTCTCCGGCCGGCTGTCGTCGAACTGGCCGCGGTAGACGAGCGTACGGTTCCGGTCGTAGAGGAAGAAGTCGGGAGTGCACGCGGCGGTGTAGGCCTTCGCGACTTCCTGCGTGCGGTCGATCAGGTAGGGGAAGGTGAAGCCGGCGCGCGCCGCGACTTCCTTCATCCGTTCCGGCCGGTCTTCCTTGTATTGCGCCTGCGTGAAGTCGTTCGAGTTGATGCCAACGATGGCCACGCCCTTTTTCTGGTACTTGCGCGCGAAGGGCGCGAGCGCGTCGCGGATGTGGATGACGTAGGGGCAGTGGTTGCAGATGAACATGACGAGCAGGGCGGGAGCGTCCTGGAAGTCGGCAAGAGAAACGACCTTGCCGTCCGGGTCCTGCAGGGAGAAGTCGGGCGCCTTGCTGCCGAGCGGCGCCATGGTCGAGGGTGTGAGTGCCATCGAACGCCTCCGTGTGAGCGCCGCAACCGCGCGGCGGGACCAGGATGATAGCCCCGCCGCGCGGCCGTCCGCTCAGAAGCTCACGACCCGGTCCGCGGCGCGGATGAGGTCGTAGAGGTCCTTCATGGTCGAGAGGGGGCACAGCTCGGAGCCGGACGAGTCGCGGATCTTCAGGCACGTGCCGCAGGCCAGGATCTCGCCGCCGGCGTCCAGGAAGGCCTCTGCCTGCGCGCGCACGTCGAACTTCTCGTCCTGGATGCGGTCGAGCTCCACTCCCTTGCCCATGAGGAAGATCCCGGCGGTATCGCCCGCGCCTGCCGCGAAGCAGCCCAGGCGCAGGGCGTTGAAGGTGGTTTCGGGGTCATTGGTCGAGAGCACGATGGCGAGTTTCATGGCCTGGTTTCCTCCACTGCGACGTCGAAGCCTCGAGCGGCCCAGTCGCGGACGCCGTCCTCGAGGCGCACGGCGACGAAGCCCCTGGCGCGCAACATGTCAACCGCCTGGAGCGCCAGCACGCAGTAGGGTCCCCGGCAGTAGGCCACGATCTCCCCTGCACGCGGCAGCTCGGCGAGGCGCGCCTCGATCTCGCTGAGCGGCAGGGAGATCGCTCCCGGGATGTGGCCGGCGCGGTACTCCTCGGGCGGCCGCACGTCGATCACGGTCACGCTGCCCGAGCGCACGCGCTCGAGCAGCTCGTCCCTGTCCACTGCCTCCAGGCCGCGGCGTCCCTCGAAAAAGCGGCGCACGATCTGTCCGATGTCGGCGAGCCTCTTCTCCGCGAGCAGGCGCATGCTGCGGAAGAAATCGCAGACCGCCGGGTCGGCGATGCGGCAGATGACGCGCAGCCCGTCCTTGCGGCTCTCGACCAGGCTCGCCCCGCGCAGAATCAGAAGATGCCGCGATGCGTTCGCGACCGAAAGGCCGGTCTCGCGCGCCAGGACCTCGACGCTTCGCTCTCCCTGGCAGAGCAAGTCGAGCAGCTCCAGGCGCTTGGGACTGGATACGGCCTTCCCGATCCGGGCGAACTGGTCGTAGATGGCGTCCTTGAACGCGCGGTTCGGGTTCATGAGGGCTCCGCGATCGGTCGCATATTCAAGCGACTACTTGAATACTACACCGGATCCGCGTCCGTCAAGAGCGATCTCGGGCCGGACAAGAACGCGCCCCGCTTCCCTTCGCCAGGGAGCGGGGCGCGCCCAAGTCTCGAGAGCGGTCGGCTTCGTCGAGGCTACTGGATGTGCATGTGCAGCCCGTTGGTCGCCGAGTACTCGCCGTTCCCCGAGCCGGCGTCAGCGATGAAGTGCTGCCAGTAGACGTCGCCCGCGGTGGCGCTGGCCGGGAGCTGGCCGGCGAGCGACAGGGCGCCGCTGCCATTCAGAGTGAGCGGGAAGCCGCCGCCGATCAGGCCGCCGACGAGCAGGGTGCAGCCGCCGGGGAGCGGTGCGGAGACCTGCGAGACGCCGAGCAGCAGGATGCCGAAGGCGTTGGGCTTGCCGTTGGTGATGTTGATCGACACGTTCGAGAGCGGCGCGGGCGTGCCCGTGCCGGAGAGCGACGGGATCAGCCCGCCGGTGCCGGCGCAGCCGCTGCCGTACTGGGCGAAGTACCCGGACGGAGCGGCGTCGACGCGGTAGAGCTTGAAGTCGTCGATGTTCCAGCCGCCGAACTCGAGTCCGCCGTCCGACGTGAGCCGGTACTTGATCTGCACCGAGGGGTTGCCGCCGGCCTGGGCGGAGATGTTCTGGTCGTAGAGCACCCAGGCCGAGTCGATCGTGTGGCCGCTGGAGGGGTTCACGTACACCTGGGTGGAGTTGACATAGATCGCCGCCTGGTCGTAGATCGCCTCCTCGACCGCCAGCCAGCGCCGGAACTGCAGGCGTACCGTGCTGGACGTGCTCAGGTTGAACGTCGGGGAGCGCAGCTCGCCGGAGCAGCTCGGCTCGTACTTGCCGTCCGTGCCGCTCGCCGAGAGGTCGGTGCCCCAGACCGCGGTTCCGGAGTAGGCCGCGGTCGGGTCCGTGCCTTCGTTCGAGTTGGCCGGGTTGGCGCGCTGCCACTGGTCGCCGTACGTGCCGGAGAGGTTCACGTGCGTCCAGCCCTGGTCCGACGCTCCCTCGAAGTCGAAGCTCTGCAGCATGACGAGCTGACCCGCGTGGTAGATCTCGGGATAGGTGGGCGCCAAGGACGGCACGGTGATCGAGCCGCCCACCGAGCTGGTCGCGGTCAGGTACCAGCGCACGCTGTTCGGCGACGCCACGCCCGGAATGAGCCCACCCCACTGGTTCGGGGTGCCGGTCGGCGCCATGGCCACCGGCGTGAAGGAGACGCCGGTCGTGTAGTAGACCGATGCCCCGGTGACGGTGCCGAGAATCGAGGTGATGTTCGCCACCACGCTGACCGGATGCAGGTGGCCGACCTGGGCGTTGGTCGCCGGCTTCGACACGAAGCTCACCGCCAGGTCGGGGTAGGCCGGCCAGTTGTAGGCGCCGAAGCCGCCCGTGATGTCCGTGAAGTTGGGCGTGAGGTCGCCCAGGTTGCCGTTGTCGTCGTCGAGGACGAGCCAGTGGTCCTGGATGACGTTCAGGATCTGGCCGTCGTTGTAGGTGTTCATCCACGCGGAGAAGAGCGCGTTGGCGATGGCGTCGCCCGTCGCGCCGCCGTGCGTGGTGTTGAGGCGCGCGCGCACCGCCCACAGGGCGCTGGCCAGGGCCTGGCCCTCGTCATGCACCTCGCCGCCGTGGCAGCTCTCGTCGCCATCCGTCGGGCACTTCTTGATCGACGTCTGCAGGGCGCTGCGCATGCAGCCGCTGCCGGTCAGGTGATCGAGGCAGTAGTCATCATTGATGAAGTACGCGTAGGCGTCGGCGTTGCCCTCGTGGAAGGCGCCGGTCACCGAGCCGTTGTACTGCTCGTTGGCCCAGTGCCCTTCCTCGTGCAGCACGACGTCGCTATAGGCCGAGTTCATGCAGCCGCCACCCGAGAGCATGAAGTTGATGGACGAGCCGTCGTAGTAGGCGTTGCACGTCATTGAGCCGCTGTTGACGTTGGCCACCACCTGGAAGTCCATGGTGTTGTCCGTGGGATCGACCGCCACCACCCAGTCGCGGAAGCGGTTCACCCAGTAGAAGCCGGCGACCTCGGCCGTGGGCTGCTCCGCCTTGGTGGGGTTGAAGAGCACGTCGTTGCCCGAGCCCGTGACGTTGCTGAGGGTGAAGGATGCCTCCGCGCCTGCCGCGTTCATGGAGCGCGCGTAGGGTCCCTTCAGCTCGAAGAACAGCGTGAGCGGACCGGTCTGGTTGATCGAGTAGTCGCCGTTGGCGTCCGTCGTGGCCAGGATGGCGCCCGAGGCGTTGTTCTGCCGCACGCGCAGGGCCAGCATGGCCGGCTGCTCCTGGTTGGTGGTCGTGTTCGGCTCCTGGCCGATGTTCACGTTGCCCTTGACGTTGCCGGTAATGGCCGCGAAGGCCGTGGGCGCGACCTGGAATACCGTGAGGTCTCCCTCGGCCGAGACGATGACGCGAGCCTGCGCCGGCACGCCGTCCGCGGTGAACAGGCCGGGGTTCGACAGCTCGAACACGTACGCGAGCGTCGGGCCCATCGCGGTCAGCGGATTCTTGGCGCCGAAGGAGGCGGACGGTCCGACGATGGCGAAGTCGGTGGCGTCGACGCGCGCCGCGGCCACGCCGAACTGGCCCTGGTACGCGGCCTGGGCCGCGGCGAGCGCCTGGCCCTCGCTGGACGTGGGGTACGGGTCGGCCGTGGCCGCGAACGCCACGCCCGTGCTGTCGAGCGCGAGCACGTCGCCGCTCATCCGGTCGAACAGGATCGACACCGAGCCGTTGAAGACCGGGATCGAGTCCACGACCTGATCGAAGGTGACGGCCACCTTATCGGAGGAGCCGATGCGCGAGAGGTTCAGAAACTTGACCTGGCGCAGGGCGAGGTTGTCCGACGCGAAGCCGAACAGCTCGGCGTTCTCATCCACGACCTGCCGGGCCGCGGCCTCGAACGCCACGGGTGCGCGCGGCGCGACGGGGAGCGAGAAGCGGCTGCCGTAGACGAGAGAGGGGTTGCCGCTGACCGGCTCCCTCACGACGCGCCAGCCATCACCGTGCTGGGCGATGAACGAGGCGGCGCTGGCCTTCTCGGGCGCCAACTCCTGGGCGGAGACCGTGGCCGGAACGGCGGCCAGGACGAGGCCGCAGAGCACGGTCGAGGTCAGGATCCGGGGAAGGGGATTCACGATATTTCCTCCTGCTGGGTCGGGACGGCCCGCCGCACCTCCTTCGGGACGAAGGCGACGGGACGCGAGGAACAGGCACGTACCATCACGATGTTGTGGGGGAGCTCGTCGGGGCCGAAAACCCCCGCCAGCGGCTTGAAGAGGGACCATTTGTATTCTCCGCCGCATTGCTTGTAACCGCAAGCTGTTGAAAGGGTTTTTCAATCTGCGCGCCGCGCGCTTCGGGCGGGTCTGGAACTCGGTTCCCCTCGCACCTGGCGAATCCGGACCGCCTTCCCGGCCGCCCTGTTAGGTTTGCACCATGTTCCTTCGCCGCGGCATGTTTCTGCTCGCGCTCTCCACCCTGGCGGCAGGCTGCTCCCGGCCGGAGCAGGGCAGTGCGGCCGCGGGCGCCCCGCCGCGGCGCATCTGCTCCGTGACGCTCGCCACGGACGAGATCTTGGCGGATCTGGTCGAGCCCGAGCGCGTGGTCGGGGTCACCTACCTGGTGGATGACCCGGGCATCTCCAACGTCGCCGGCCGCTACTCCAAGGCGGTGGCGCGCGTCGACGCCGACATAGAGATGATCCTCTTGACCGAGCCCGACCTGGTGCTGGTCGCTCCCTTCAGCCAGGCCGGCTTCCTTGGCGTGATCCGCCGCTCGGGCCTCGGCGTCCACGAGCACCGGCAGAACGACTCCTTCGCCGAGGTCCTCGAGGGGATCCTCGCGCTCGGGAGCGCGGTCGGCGAGCCGGAGCGCGCCGCGAACCTCGTGGCGCGCGTGCAGGCCCGCCTGGCGCTCCTCGACGAGAAGATCGCGCAGGTCGCGCGGCGGCCGCGCGTGCTCTATTGGGCGCGCGGTTGGACCGCGGGCGCGGGCACGAACGTGCACGACATGATCGAGCGCGCGGGCGCGATCAACGTGGCGGCGGAGCAGGGGCTCACCGGCCATCCGCAGGTCTCGCTCGAGCTGGTGCTCGCCTCCGACCCGGAGATCCTGCTCGTGCCGGACTGGAGCGGCAGCGACGGCGAGCTGCCCTCGGGGCTGCCCGCGGTCTGCCGCAACCTGAGCGCGGTGCGCGCGGGCCGCGTCGTCGCGGTCGAGGGGCGTCTCATCGGCGCCGCCTCGCAGCACGTCGCCGACGGCGTCGAGCGCCTGGCGCGCCTCTTCCACCCCGAGCTGTTCGAGGGGGACGGCTCATGGCGCTGATCCGCCGGGCGGGCGGGCGCTTCATCCCCTGCGCCGCGCTCCTGCTCGTGCCGCTCGTCCTCGCCTCCGTGGCCGAGGGCACCGTCCCCATCGGTCTCGGCGACACGCTCTGCGTGCTTCTCGACGGCCTGGGGCTCGGCTCGGCCGAGGGCGTCCCGCGCGCCTTCCAGATCATCATCCTGGAGGCGCGTCTGCCGCGCGCCGTGCTCTTCCTGCTGGTGGGCGGAGCGCTCGCGGTCTCGGGCGTCACCTTGCAGTCGACCTTCCAGAACGCCATGGCCGCGCCGAGCATCCTCGGCATCAGCGGCGGCGCCGCGCTCGGCGCGGTGATCGCGATCTACAGCGGCCTCGCGGACCGCTCTGCGTTCTTCCTGCCGGCCGCGGCCTTCGCCGGCGCGCTCGCCGCCATGACGCTGGTGTACGTGCTCGCGCACCTCGGCGGCCGGCCGTCGCCGACCTCCCTCGTCCTCACCGGCATCGCGGTCGGCAGCCTCGCGCTTGCCGGCGTGACCTTGATCATGCTCTGGGCCCAGGAGTACCGCATGAAGGAGGTGCTCGTCTGGACCATGGGCGGGAAGGAGGAGATCTCCTGGGCCGAGGTCCTGCTCGCCTGCGGGCCGGTGCTCCTCGGCGCGGCGCTGCTCTGCCTGCACCACCGCTTCATCGACGCCCTCTCGCTCGGCGAGGAGCACGCTCTCTCCGTGGGCGTGCCGGTCGAGCGCGTGCGCTGCACGCTCATGCTGCTCTGCGCCCTGGCCTCGGGCGCGGCCGTGAGCGTGGCCGGGACCATCGGCTTCGTCGGCCTCATCGTGCCGCACGTGGTGCGGCTCCTCATCGGGCCGCGCGCGCGCGCCCTGCTGCCGGCCTCCTTCCTGGTGGGCGGCGGGTTCCTGGTGCTGTGCGACCTCATGGCGCGCACGCTTTCCTCTCCCCTGCGCGTCCTGCCGGTGGGCATCGTCACCTCCGTGGCCGGGGTGCCGTTCTTCCTCTGGCTCCTCTACCGCGCGCGGAGGCTCGAGGCGTGACGGCGCTCCTTGCCGCGAGCGGGGCGGGCTACGAAGTGGCCGGGCGGGCGCTGCTCTCCGGCATCGACCTCGCCTTCCCGCAGCGGAGCCTGAGCGCGATCATCGGGCCGAACGGGTCGGGGAAGACGACGCTGCTCAGGCTCCTCGCGGGCGTGCGCGCGCCCGCCCGCGGCCGCGTCCTCC
>JACQZJ010000191.1 GCA_016213895.1 Planctomycetota bacterium
GGCGGGCGATCTCCTCGAGCAGGTCGCCGGGGGAGAAGCCGCGGTTCGAGGAAGCGTCGTCGATGAGCACCTCGCGCGCCTCGAGGTCAGGGAGGCCGCTGGCGAGCAGGAAGTCGTAGGCGCAGGCGCTGCGCTCGCGCAGCAACGGATCGACGCAGGCGGAGCGCGAGGCGCGGATGAGGGCGTCGCGGCCCTCGGCCTCGCGGCCGGCCGCGAGCGCCACCTCGGCGGCGAACAGCTCGAAGAAGCCGTTCTCGGGCGCAGAGCGCGCGGCGAGCCGCAGGACCTCGCCGGCGCGGAAGGCCTCGGCCGGCTCGTCCGCGAGACCGGCCACGGCGCGGCGCGCGCGCAGCGCGTCCACCACCAGCGCCCAGGCCGCGGGCTCGCCCGCCAGATCGGTCGCGACGTCGAGCAGCACGGCCACGCGTTCCTCGAAGAGGTCGGCGCGCGAGGGGTCGCCGCGGAACGAGGTCGCGAGCCAGAACAGCTCGGCCGCGCCGAGCCGCTCGCCAGACGGCCTGGCGGGATCGAGCGCCGCCGCCTCGAAGCGCTCCAGGTGGGACGAGATGCCGCCCGGATCGCGGACGCGATAGTCGGCGCGCCAGACGAGCGCGCGCGGCAGGTGGCGCCAGGCCGCGGCCCGCAGGAGTTCCACGCTGCGCCCGTCCAGGGCGAGCAGGAGCGCCGCGAGCGCGAGCAGCAGGAGCAGCGTCTTGATCCGCAAGCCAGGGAGTCCTCCCGGGAAGCCAGCGAGGTCCTCATCGTACACGAGGGGGCGCCGCGCGCACGGTTCGTCCGCGGCGCGGCAATACGCCGCCAACCCTCCCCCTCCACGGCGATCAGCCGCGGAGGGCCCGCCCAGCGGGCGCTCCGCCGGCCGCATCGCCGAGCAAGCATCTCGACGAATTGACCTCCCGGGCGCCGCGGGGTAGAACGCCGATTTGGGCCCCCGGTCCCTCAGCATGCGTCGAGTTCCACCCCTGAGCGCCGGCCTGCTGCTCGGCGCGGCGGCCGGAGTCCTCGCCGTCCTCCTCGGCTCCACCTCGCTCATGCGGAGCTTCGAGGCAGCGCCCTTCGACCTGCTGGCGCGCGCCTTCGCGGACGCGGACCAGGCGCGCTCCTCGCGCGTGCGCATCGCGCTCCTGACCGACGGCGACCTGCGCTTCTGGCAGGAACAGGGCATGGGCGAACTAGCGCGCTATCCGCTGCCGCGCCAGGTGTGGGGCGAGATCATCGCCGGCTTGGCCGCGCGCGGGACGAGCGCGCTGGTCGTCGACCTCATCCTCGCCACGCCCTCGCCCTACGGCGCCGAGGACGATCGCTTCCTGGCGGGCGCGCTCGCCCCGCCGGCGCGCGCCATCCTGCCGCTCTCCATGAAGCCGCGGCGCGACGGCCCGGACCAGCCCTTTGCCCTGCCGGACAAGGCGGCGGTGGCCGTCTACGGCAGCACCGAGCGCCTGGCGCACGGCGCCGCGCCGGCCCTGCCGGTCGAGCGCCTGATCGAGCCGGCCGCGCGCATCGGCAACGCCTTCATCGAGCCGGACGGCGACGGCGTGATCCGCCGCGTGCCGCTCGCCATGCAGGCCGGCGAGACCTACGTCCCCTCGCTGCCGGTCGCGGCCGCCATGACCGCCTTCGGCGAGTCCTCGATGAACGTGGCCGCGGGCGGCCGCTGGCTCGAGGGCTTCGCCGGCATCGACGTGCCCTTGGACGGCGCCGGCAGCCTGCTCCTCAACTACCGCGGCCCGCGCGGGTCCTTTGCCACGGTCGGGATCGCGGAGCTGGCCGCGGCGCTGGCGAGCGCGGAGAACCCCTGCCCCTGGCTCGAGGGGCTGAAGAAGGACGACGTCGTGGTGCTCGGGGTCAACATCGAGGGCAACCCCGACGTGCACGCCGCGCCCACGGACGAGTCGCTCCCCGGCCCGGAGATCATCGCCACCGCGCTCGACAACCTGATGCGCGGCGACGCGCTGGCGCGGCCGCCGACCGTGCTGCTCGACCTGATCGCGTTCCTCCTCGCCGCCCTGGTGGGCGCCGGCGCCACGCTCTTCCAGCGCATGCGCGCCGTGCTCGTCGCCTTCCTGCTGCTGGCCGGCGCCTTCCTCGGCCTCGCCGTGCTGCTCTTCTGGCTGGGCTGGGTGCTCGACGTGGTGACGCCCCTCTCCGGCGCGTTCCTCGCCTGCCTGGCGGCCTCCCTCTACCTCTTTCAGACCGAGGGACGGAAGCGCCGCGAGATCCGCCGCTCCATGTGCCAGTACCTGTCCGCCGACCTGGTGGCCGAACTCGAGGACCGCCCGGAGCTCCTTCGCCTCGGCGGCGACCGCCGCGAGCTGACCGTGCTCTTCTCCGACATCGCCGGCTTCACCAGCGTGTCCGAGAACATGGACCCGCAGGAGCTGGTCGCCTTCCTCAACGAGTACCTCACGGTCATGACGGACGTCATCCTCGACGCCCAGGGCACGATCGACAAGTACGAAGGGGACGCGATCATGGCCTTCTGGGGCGCGCCGCTCGAGCGCGCCGACCACGCGCGCCTGGCGCTCCTGGCGGCGGCGCGCTGCCAGGACGCGCTGCGCGCCTTCTCGACCGCGCAGGAGGCGCGCGGCCGGCCGCCGCTCGCCACGCGCATCGGCCTGAACACCGGCCCGATGGTGGTCGGCAACATGGGCTCGACGCGCAAGTTCGACTACACGGTGATCGGCGACGCCGTGAACCTCGCCTCGCGCCTGGAGGGGGCCAACAAGTTCTTCGGCAGCTCGATCATGGTCTCGCAGGAGACGCTGGACGCGGCCGGCATGGGCGCAGCGGTCACGCGGCCGCTGGGCCGCATCCGCGTGAAGGGCAAGGAGAAGCCCGTGCGCATCCACGAGCTGCTCGGCGCCGGAGACGCCGGGCTCGCCATGCCGCCGGAGTGGGCGGAGACCTTCGCGCAGGGCATGGCCCTGTTCGAGCAGGGGGACTTCGCGGCCGCCGCCGAACTCTTCCGCCGCGCCGACCAGGAGCGGCCGGGCGGCGATCCGGTTGCGCAAGAGCTGCTGAAGCTGAGCGGCCAGTACGCGCGCCGGCGGCCGCGCGACTTCGACGGAGTGATCACCCTGCACGAGAAGTAGCGCGCGCCCCTCGGCCGCGGGCGCGCGGATTCGTAGTATTGAAGAGCTGCATCCCTGGATCGCGGCCAGGCAGGCGCCCGGCCGCTCGGCATGGAGGGCGACGGATCGATGAAAGCCAAGCACTGGAGCGCGCTCGTCCTGGCGGCGGCGCTTCTCGGGACGGCGCTGCGCGCCACGCCGCAGGAGACCCTCGCGGCCGGCAGCCAGGGACGCATCGGCCTGGAAACGGCGACCCTGCGCGAGGCCGCGCGCATGTTCTCGCCGAGCGTGGCCACGCTGCGCGAGGGCGACCTGGTCACGATCCTGGCGCCGGAGGGCGGCTGGTACCGGGTGCGCGCTGGAGCGGTCGAGGGCTACCTGCACTCGTCGTGCCTGTACAAGAAGGCCGACTACGACCTGGGCGCGGCGGGCGCGGGCGCGGGCGAGGTCACCGACGCCGAGCGCACCGCGGCCGCGCGCGGCTTCAACCCTGAAGTGGAAGCGCAGCACCGCGAGGAGCAGCCGCAGCTCGAGCAGGGCTACCGGCTGGTCGACCGCATCGAGGCCATCTCGATCCCGGTCGAGGAAGTGGCGCGCTTCGTGCGCGAGGGAGGAATCGAGCCATGAGCGGGAAGAGAGCTCCCTGGCGCGCGGCCGCGGCCTGCGCCGCGCTCGCGGGCGCAATGCTCCTCGTCACCTGCGGCAGCCCGCAGAGCCGCCAGACGACCGGCGACATCTTCAGGACCGGCGGGCAGATCGCCGCGGGCGCGACCGGCGACCAGCGCTTCTCTCAGCTCGGCGAGTCCTGGGCGCGCAGCATCCGCAAGGCCGACGACTTCCTGCCCACCGAGGAGCACTACATCGGCCGCGCCGTGGGCGCGGCCGCGCTCGCGGGCGATCGCTATCCCCTGCTCGAGGACCGCCAGGTCATCGAGTACGTCAACATGGTCGGCCTGGCCGTGGCGTTCTCCTCGGAACGCGTGCGCCAGACCTTCAAGGGCTACCGCTTCGCCGTGCTGCGCTCCGACGAGCTGAACGCCTTCTCGGCGCCGGGCGGCTTCATCTTCATCACCACCGGCATGCTGAAGGAGACGCGCTCAGAGGAGGAGCTGGCCGGCATCCTCGCCCACGAGATCAGCCACGTCACGCTCAAGCACGGGCTCGCGGCCATTCCGCAGGCGAACATGGTGCAGGCCGGGCAGCTCATGACCGAGCTCTATGCCCAGCACGGCACGGACAGCAAGAAGGACAAGAAGAAGTTCAAGCGGCAGCTCGCGCGCCTCTCCAAGACGTTCGGCGAGTCGGCGGACAAGGTGGTCTTCACGCTGCTCACCGGCGGCTACGGCGCTGATCTGGAGTTCGCGGCGGACGAGCTGGGGACGCGCCTGGCCGCGGCCGCGGGCTTCGCGCCGGACGGCATCAGGAGCTTCCTGTCGCACATGCCCCACGTCGCGGGCGCGGGCGGCTGGAAGAGCACGCACCCTGCGCCGGCGGCGCGGCTCGCGCGCCTGACCTCGATTCCGGCCGCGGGCGCCGGGCCGGCCGCGGCGGGCCTCGAAACACGCCGCGCGCGGCACGCCGCGCTCCTCGCCAGGCTCCCGTGAGGTTCCGGCAGAGCGGCAGGCCCCTCACCGCCCGATGACCGGATAGGCCTCCCAGTCCGGCGCGTCGTAGTGCCACCACTCGCTCTCGAGGCCGATGAAGCCCTCCGCGGTCATGGCCGCCTCGAGGAGAGCGAGGTTCTGGCGCGCGGCCGCGGAAGCGCCCGGAAAGCCGCGACGCGCCGCCTCGCTGAGGTCATCGAAGTCGGTCGGCATCTCGAGCGGCCGGCCCGAGCGATCGACGAGCGCCACGTCCACGGCCGCGCCGCGGTTGTGGCGCGAGCCCTTCCTCGGATCGGCCACGTAGCGCGTGTCGGGCACGAGCTGCCACATCCGCTCCTGGACCGAGAGCGGGCGATAGCCGTCGAACACCAGCAGGCCGAGCCCCTGCCGCGCCAGGCGCTCCTGCACGCGGGAGAGGCGCTCCGCCACCGAACGCCGCAGCAGGCACACCGGGCTGTCGTAGAGCACCTGGCCGGTGAAGTTGTTCGCGCTCGCGTAGCGCATGTCGAAGCGGATGCGCGGGTCGACGTCCGCCACCGGGACGAGCGGCTCGGCAGCGAGCGCCGCCCGCTCGGCCGCGCTTCGGCCGCTGGCGCAGGCCAGGGGCAAGAGGAGCGCCAGGCCGGCAAGGAGAGTGAAAGCCCTTCGCGCCAGAATCACGCGCCACGTCCTCCGCCTCGGTTCGTTCTTGTGCGGCCGCCATCCTACGTGATCGACAGCACCCTGGCGCGCCGCTACGTTCTGGCGCCTGAGATGACGCACGAACACGAGAAGCCCCCCGGCCGCGGCCCGCGGCTCCTGATCTTCTCCGCGGCCGCGCAGGCGGCGACCGCGGCCGCGGACGCGATCGCGCGCCTGATCCAGAGCCACGCCGATCAGGGCCGCGCCGCCGTGCTCGGCCTGGCCACGGGCCGCTCCCAGATCGGGGTCTACGCCGAGCTGGTGGCTCGCCACCGCGCGGGCCTTTCCTTCGCAGGCGTCGAATCGTTCAACGTGGACGAGTACTACCCGATCGCTCCCGAGGCCGAGGGCAGCTTCCACGCGTTCATGCGCCGCCACTTCTTCGACCACGTCGACCTCCCGGCGGAGAAGCGCCACCTGCCGGATGGAGCCGCGCCCGAGGAGCACGCGGAACGCTCCTGCCGCGCGTACGAGGCGCGCATCCAGGCGGCCGGAGGCATCGACCTCTTGCTGCTCGGCCTGGGCCGCAGCGGCCACATCGGCTTCAACGAGCCGGGCTCGGGGCGCGACAGCCGCACGCGCGTGGTCGCGCTGCACCAGACCACGCGCCGCGACAACGCGCGAGACTTCGACGGCGGCGAGGCGCCGGAGCGGGCCATGACCATGGGGATCGAGACGATCCTCGAGGCACGTTCCATCCTGCTCCTGGCCTTTGGCGCGGCCAAGGCGGACGTGCTGGCGCGCGCGCTCGCGGGCCCGGCGAGCGCGGAGCTGCCGGCCTCCTTCCTGCTGGAGCACGGCGACGTCACCGTGCTCGCCGACGAGGCCGCGGCCGGACGCACAGCCCGGCGCGCGGCGCGTTGAGGCGGAGAAGCGATGCTCCTCGACCTCGGCCCCGAGCTTGCGGCCGCAGCCGCGCACCCGGGCTCGAACTTCACCCTGCTCGACTGGGGCGTGGTGCTCGGCTACTTCCTCCTGACCACGCTGCTGGGGGCGAGGCTCGCGGGCAAGCCCGCGACCATCCGCGACTTCTTCCTCGGCGGGCGCAAGCTGCCCTGGTACGCGGTGGCCGGCTCGATCGTGGCCACGGAGATCAGCGCCGTCACCTTCGTCTCCGTGCCGTTCGTAGTGTTCAAGCCGGGCGGCGACTTCACCTACCTGCAGCTCGGGCTGATCGGCTCCTTCCTGGCGCGCGTCATCATCGGCTACGTGCTCATCCCGGCCTATTACCGCCGCGAGATCTACAGCCCCTACGACTACATGGGGAACCGCCTGGGGAGCGGCGTGCGCGGCGTGACCAGCGCGCTCTTCGCGCTCGGCGGGGTCCTCGCCCAGTCGGCGCGCGTGTACATCACCGCCATCGTCCTCGACCTGGTCCTCGGGCCCACTGTGTTCGCGCCGCTCGAGCAAGCCACGGGCATCGACGGCCTCGCCTGGTCCATCTGGACCATCGGCGTGATCGCCGTCCTCTGGACCCTGATGGGCGGCATCACCACCGTAATCTGGACCGACGTCATCCTCTTCGGCGTGTTCCTGATCGGCGCGCTCGCCGCGGTCGTGGTCATCGCCAGCAGGTTGGACGGCGGGTTCGCCGAGATGATCGCCGTGGGCCAGGAGGCCGGCAAGTTCCGCTTCTTCGACTGGGACCCGGATCCGACGCGCGCCTACACGGTGTGGACCGCCGCGATCGCCGCCACCTGGGGCGGCGTGGGCGCCTACGGCACGGACCAGCTCATGGCGCAGCGCATGTTCTGCTGCCGGAGCGCGCGCGAGGCGCGCCTCGCGGTTATCAGCAGCACGGCCGGCCAGGTCGTCACCTTCCTGGTCATGGTCGTGGGCGCAGGGCTCTACGCTTTCTACCGCGCCCACCCGCTGAGCGGCGAGGCGCTCGCCTCCTACCAGGAGAAGGGCGACCGCATCTTCCCCATCTTCATCATCAACGAGATCCCGCCCGGGCTGACGGGCCTGATCATCGCCGGCATCTTCGCGGCCGCCGTCTCGAGCCTCGATTCCATCCTCGCGGCATTGTCCCAGACCGTGATGTCGGCGATCGTCCTGCCGCTCAGGCGCCGGAGCGGCGCGAGGAGCGGCCAGGATGAGAAGCGCGACGTCCTGGCCGGCCGCCTCCTGGTGGTCTTCTGGGGCGTCGTGCTCTGCCTGGCGGCGCAGCTCGCCGACAAGGTCGCAGCCTATTACCCCTCGATCCTCGACCTCGCCCTGGCCATGGCAGGCTATGCGGGCGGGGGCCTCCTCGCCGGGTTCCTGCTCTCGTTCCTCAGGCTGCCGATCAACGGCTACGGCTACCTGTGGAGCGCGCCGCTCTCCGTGCTCTTCGTCTTCGCCCTGGTCTGGCACCAGGAGTGGACCGCTCCCGCCTGCTGGGCGGGCGGAGCAGTGCTCCTTCTGTCCTGGCTTCTTGCGGGCCTGCGCCGCGGCCGCAGGCCGGCGCGCTTCCTGGCGACGACGGCCCTGCTCGCGGCCGGCGTGGTTCTCGTCCTGCTGGTGAACCACTACGGGCAGTTCGTGCGCGCCGGCGGGACCGGCGAGATCGTGCATGTCAGCATCGCCTGGCCCTGGTACGCGCCCATCGGCTGCACCGTGGCCTTCGTCTTCGGCTGGCTGCTCGCCGATCGCGCGCCGCGCGCGGAGGCGGACTGATGCGCGCGCGCACGATGAAGGCCGTTCTCCGCGCCGCCGCGCTGCTCGTGCTGGCCGCGAATCTCTGCGCCTGCCAGAGCAGCGGTCCGCGCGTCACCGGTCCGCTCCGCGCCGTGTGGGTCACGCGCTTCGACTACCGGAACGAGACGGACATCGAGGCAGTGATGCGTAACTGCCGGGAAGCGGGCTTCAACACCGTGCTCTTCCAGGTGCGCGGAAACGGTACGAGCTTCTACGACTCCGAGATCGAGCCAAGGGCCGAGGAGCTGGGCGGCGCGGACCCGGGCTTCGACCCGCTGGAGGAGGCCTGCGACCAGGCGCACGCCCTGGGCATGGACCTGCACGCCTGGGTCAACGTCATGCCGTCCTGGCGCGGCGCAAGGCCGCCGGCCGACCCGGCGCAGCTCTACAACAGCCGGCCCGAATGGCACTGGTACGACCAGCACGGCCAGAGACAGCCGCTCGCCGAGGGCTTCTACGTCAGCCTGAACCCGTGCCTGCCGGAGGTGCGGAGCTACCTGGTCGAAGTGTGCCGCGAGATCGTGGAGGAATACGAGGTCGACGGCCTGCACCTCGACTACATCCGCTTCGTCGACGAACTCTCGCCGCCAGGCGCCGACTACCCGCGCGACGCGGCAACGCTTGCGCTCTTTGCCGCCGAGGCCGGGCAGGAGCCGGAGCGGAACCGCCCGGCTTGGGACGCGTGGCGCGCCGCCAAGGTCACGGCGCTCGTGCGCGCGATCCGCGACATGATCGAGGAGACGCGGCCCGAAGTCGTGCTCTCGGCCGCGGTCGGCTCTACACCCGAGGGACCGGCGGCCCGCCACCATCGCGACAGCGCCGCCTGGGCGCGGCACGGTCTCGTGGATGCCCTCTACCCCATGAACTACACCGCCGATCCGACCGAGTTCCGCGCGCGACTCGACGCCTGGACAGCGGCTGCCTGCGGCGTTCCGGTCGTCCCCGGCGTGATGGCGCGGCTCGACGACCGCACGCCCGCGGCCGTGCGCGCAGAGATCCTCGACGCGCTGGCGCGCTCGCCCCACGTCTGCGTCTTCGCCTACTCGCACCTCTTCGGCGGCGGGCAGGACGCGGAGCGCAGCGCGCGCCAGGAAGAGCTGCTCGCCCGCCTGCGCGCCCTCTTCCTCGGCGCCGCGGCCACGGGAGCGTGAGCGGACCCTGGCCGCGGCCAGAGGTTGATCGCTCGGCCTCGAGTCGGCAAGATCCGCACCCATGTCGCGCTCGAGTCCCCCCCTCCCGGCAGTCCCACCCACATGAACATGAGAATGTCGCTCTGCTCGCTCGCGCTGCTCGCCTCCTTCCTGGCCTCGGCGGACGCGGGTGCGCAGGAGCGTCTCCCGGCCGCGCCGCAGGCCGCCGCGCCCGAAGCGGCGGCGCCGCGCGCGCTGACCTTCGAGGAGAAGGTCGACGAGCAGTTCGGCGTCTACTTGAAGTGGCTCTCCTTCATCCCCTTCCTCAACATCGCCTTCTGGGCCGAGCCGCAGCAGGACGAGGACGGAGCGCCGCTCGTCGGCCCGAAGAAGGAGCCCGTGGTCACCAAGCTCCCGCTGATCGTTGTCTGGATGATCGTGGCCGCGGTCTTCTTCACGCTGCGCTTCCGCTTCGTCAACTTCCGCCTCTTCCGCCACGCCGTCCTGCTGGTGCGCGGCGTGTACGACGATCCCAAGGACGCGGGCGAGGTGACCCACTTCCAGGCCCTGTCCGCGGCGCTCTCCGCCACTGTGGGTCTCGGCAATATCGCCGGAGTCGCGATCGCCGTGTCGATCGGCGGTCCGGGCGCCACCATCTGGATGATCGCCGCCGGCCTGTTCGGCATGACGCTGAAGTTCACCGAGTGCACCCTGGGACAGCGCTATCGCAAGATCGACGCCGCGGGGCGCGTCTCCGGCGGCCCCATGCACTACCTGAGCGCCGGCCTGAAGAAGCGCGGCCTCGGCGGCCTGGGCGCGGTCCTCGCCTTCCTCTTCATCGTCTTCTGCATCGGCGGGTCGCTGGCCGGCGGCAACGCATTCCAGGTGCGGCAGTCCCTCGGGATCCTGGCCACGCAGGTGCCGTTCTTCGCCGCGCACGGCTGGGTGTACGGCGTGATCATGGCCATTCTCACCGGCATCGTCATCATCGGCGGCATCCGCCGCATCGCCCACACCGCCGAGAAGATCGTGCCCTTCATGTGCATCGTGTACGTGCTCGGCTGCCTGGCCATCATCGTCGGGCACCTCGGCCACGTGCCGGATGCCTGCGCCACCATGGTTTCCTCCGCCTTCTCGGGCGACGCGGTGTACGGCGGGATCGTGGGCGCGCTGATCATGGGCTTCCGCCGCGCCGCCTTCTCGAACGAGGCCGGCGTGGGCTCGGCCGCCATCGCCCACTCGGCGGCCAAGACCCCCTTCCCGGTGCGCGAGGGCATCGTCGCCCTGCTCGAGCCCTTCATCGACACGGTCGTGGTGTGCACCATGACGGCACTCGTCATCGTCATCACCGGCGCCTACGACTTCACCAACCCGGCCTACGCCGGCCTGATCGCCGCCGAGGAAGGCGCCGCCCTGACGCGCGAGGCCTTCGCCTCGGTCCCCTTCCTGGCGGCCTGGTTCCCCTGGGTGCTGCTCGTAGCGGTCGTGCTCTTCGCCTACTCGACCATGATCTCCTGGTCGTACTACGGCGAGCGCTGCTTCACCATGGCCTTCGGCCAGCGCTGGTCGCTGCTCTACAAGCTGCTCTTCCTGTTCTTCGTGGTGCTCGGCTCCATCATCACCGCCGGGAACGTCCTCGAGTTCGGCGACACGATGATCCTGCTCATGGCCTTCCCGAACATCATCGGCCTGTACATCCTCGGCGGCGAGGTCGCCGGCGAGCTCAGGGAGTACGAGGCCGATTTGAAGGCCGGCAAGCACCGCCCGCGCCGCCAACTCGCCAACCTGGAAGGTTGAACTGAACACGCCTCTCGGGTTACCGTGAGCCCTCTGGAACCTCGCCGGCAGGCGAAGGGAGTCGCGGATGAACGCGGACGCGCTGGGCGGCATCGAGGGGCCGTTGACCCACGCGGTCGACATCGCCCAGGCGGAGTGCGTGCGCCTGCGCCACGCGGCCGTGGACATCGGCCACCTGTTCCTCGGCCTGCTGCAGGGCTTCCCGGACCAGGCGAGCCGCCTGTTCGGGCCGGCGGGCATGAAGCGCGAGGACCTGGTCGAGGCTGTGCGCGCCGCCCTCCCGCCCGGCGCGCCCGGCCCCTTCAGCGAGCCGCGCGCCACCCCCGCCTTGCTCGAGACGCTGAAGGCGTCGCGCGCCATCGCGCGCGGCGAGGCGCTCAGCTTCGAGCACGCGATCATCGCCATCTGCCGCCGCGAGGACACGCTCCCGGCGCGCATCCTGCGCAGCTTCGGCGTCGATCCCAAGGAGATCGAGACCGCCGCCCTGCTGACGCTCGCGCTCGCGCCCGGCGCCGTGATCGAGGAAGAGGAGGAGGCCGACGGCGCTGCGCCGGCAAGCGGCGAGGCGCGCCGCGCCGCGCCGCTCGCCGAGGACTCGATCATCGCGCAGCTCGCCCGCGACCTGGTGGAGCGCGCGCGCCGCGGCGGCATGGACCCGGTGATCGGGCGCGAGACCGAGGTCAACGCGCTCCTCGAGACCCTGGCGCGCCGCACCAAGAACAATCCCGTGCTCGTGGGCGAGCCGGGCGTGGGGAAGAGCGCGACCGTCGCCGGGCTGGCCCAGCGCCTGGCCGCGGGCCAGGTGCCGGGGCGCCTGGCCAACCTGCGCCTCTTCGAGCTGAACGCCGCCGACCTGGTGGCGGGCACGCAGTACCGCGGCGACTTCGAGGGGCGCATCCTCAAGCTCGTCGAGGAAACCGCGGCCAACCCGGACATCGTGCTCTTCATCGACGAGATCCACACCATCCTGGCGAGCGGCGGGCAGCAGGGCACGGGCGACGCCGCCTCGCTGCTCAAGCCGCACCTGGCGCGCGGCGAGATCCGCTGCATCGGCGCGACCACCACCGACGAGTTCCGCAAGTTCATCGAGAGGGAC
>JACQZJ010000192.1 GCA_016213895.1 Planctomycetota bacterium
GCCGCAGGGAGCGGTCATGGAGCTTGACCAGGAGATTGACGGGCATGCTCGCCATCCTGTCGACCAAGTCGAAGCCGTCCTGGTCGAGCGAGGAGCCGGCCGACCCGGAGCGCGTCGGAGCATAGACGACCACGGGCCGCGAGCGGTCCAGCTCCAGGTCGCGCAGGAAGGCGGCGCAGGCGGCGTCAGGCTGGAGCAGCCGATCGGTCTTGGGCATGCCGATCCTCAGTCCGCGCGGATCGCCGTCAGCGAGCAGGCCGGCGCGCACGAACTTCTGCCGATGGTACTCCCCGATGAGGAAGAGGCGATCGAAGCGCGCCGCGTCGCCGCGCACCGCGTAGTTCTTGGGCGAGACGCCGTGGAACATCTCGACCAGACGGCCGGCGCGCCGCGAACGGAAGAAGAAGCCCGGGCAGACCGCGGCGTCGAAGCGCGCCCAGCGCGCGAGCAGGCCAGGCATGTAGGAAAACGGGAAGTCCAGGCAGGCGCGCGCGAGCGCGCGCCCGCCGTGGCGCGCGGTGACCACGACCGCGACGCGCGGATCGGCGGCCAGAGCCCTGGCCAGAGGAGCGAACACCGCGAACGAAAGGGGGGTCGAGGCCGGGAAGAGCACGCGCCGGCGCGCGCGCGCCTCCAAATCCCGGACAGCCGCGGCCCGGTTTCGCTCGCCCGGCGCTGGAAAGGACGTTCTCACGAATCCCCGACTGCGGAGCGGAGCCTGTCGCTGCGAAAGTGCTATATCTACCACTTGGCGCGAGGCCCCGGCGAGGAGATGCGGGGGATTCGCCGGCGGCCGGACGCGGAGGCAGCGGAATCCACGGGCCGCGGAGTTCCTTGCGGCGCGCCCCTTGGCTATGATCCTCGTACTCGCTCCGAGGAGGGTTTCGGTGCGGGCGGCGGCCCGGCCGGCGGCGTTCGTGTCGAGGAGAAAGTTGGCGCGGGCTGGCGTGCGCAGTCTGGAGCAGGTACCCGCTTAATGACGAGGAGACACGATCATGGGCGCTCGCGTTCTCGTCGTTGACGATCAGCACAGAGTGAGGGCTTCGATCGCCGAACGCCTCGATGAGGTGGGGTTCAGCGTCACCACGGCGGCCTCCGGAAGCGAGGCGCTCAAGCTGCTGGAAGAACGCGAGTTCGTGCTCGCCCTCATCGACGTCAAGATGCCCGAGATGGACGGGCTGGAGCTGCTGCGCCGCATCCGGGCGCGCTGGGCTGGCATCCCGGTCATCCTCATCACCGCCTACGCCTCGATTCCCTCGGCGGTCGGCGCCATGAAGATGGGCGCGTCGCACTACCTCGAGAAGCCGTTCACCAAGGAAACGCTTCTCGATGTGGTCAACAAGGCGCTCGCCGAGTACGGCGTCGGCCAGGCATCCGGCGCCGAGAAGGGCTCGCCCTTCCAGGATTTCGTGGGCTCGACGCCGGCTCTGGCCGACGTGCTCGAGCTGGCGCGCCGCTCCGCGGCCACGGACAAGCCGGTCCTGCTCCTCGGCGAGATCGGCACCGGCCGCGAGACCTTGGCCCGCGCCGTCCACGCGGCCTCGCCGCGCGCCGGCGCGCCCTTCATCCCGGTGCGCTGCTTCGCCGCGCGCGACGACCTCGACGCCGACCTCTTCGGCACGGCTTCGGGCTCGGGCCGGCTGGTGGACGCCGCCGGCGGCACCCTCTACCTGGACAGCGTCGCCGACTTGCCGCCGGAGAGCCAGGCCAAGCTGACGCGCTACGTGCAGGACGGCGAGGTGCCGCGCGAGGCCGGACTGCCCGCGGCCAGGTCGGATGCCCGCGTCATGGCCTCGAACGCCGATGACCTGGAGGAGCTGGTCAAGGACGGCATGTTCCGCGAGGACCTGTTCGTGCGGCTCAAGGCGGTCACGCTCCGCCTTCCTCCCCTGCGGGAGCGGCGCTCCGACCTGCCGCGCCTGGTCCAGCACTTCGTGCGCAAGCACCGGCAGCGCGGCGGACCGCAGGTCAAGTTCAGCCGCGAGGCCTGCAAGGTGCTGGCCGCGCTCCCCTTCCGCGGCAACCTGAAGGAGCTGCAGGACGTGACCGAGCAGGCGAGCGCCCTGGCGCTCTCGGGCGAGGTCACTCCCGAGGTGCTCTTCAAGCTCGGCATCAGGCCGGCCGAGGCGGAGGAGAGCGAGACCCACGCCATGCGCTCCCGCATCGAGCAGGAGGAGAAGAAGGCGATCGAGGAGGAGCTCAGGCGCAATCCGCGCAACCTGAAGCAGACCGCGAAGAACCTCAACATCTCCCGCACCACGCTCTGGCGGAAGATGAAGAAGTACAGCCTCGAGGGCAAGTAGCCCGGAGAGGCGGCCGCTCAGCGGGCCGCCGCCACGCTGGCGGCGATCATGCTGCCGATCCGATCGGTGGGGAGGGTGCCGGCGTCGAGCGAGGGGATGCGGCGCGAAACGATGTTCTCCTGCACGGCCTGCTCGATCGCCCCGGCCGCGCGTGCCTCGCCCACGTAGTCCAGCATCATCGCCACCGCCATGATCGCGGCGATCGGGTTGGCCACGTTCTTGCCGCGGTACTTCGGCGCCGAGCCGTGGATCGGCTCGAACATCGACACCTTCCCCGGGTGGATGTTGCCGGAAGCGGCGATTCCCAGCCCGCCCTGCAGCATGGCGCCCAGGTCGGTGATGATGTCGCCGAAGATGTTCGTCGTGACCGCGACGTCGAACCACTCCGGGTTCTTCAGCATCCACATGCACGCCGCGTCGATGTAGGCGTGGTTGGTCTCGATGTCGGGGTATTCCTGCGCCACCTCGGCGAACGTCCGGGTCCAGATGTCCTGGGCGCGGATGGCGTTGGCCTTGTCGACGAGCGTGAGCTTCTTCCTCTTGGCGCGCTTGCGGGCGACCTCGAAGGCGTAGCGGATGGCGCGCTCGCACCCCTTGCGCGTGTAGATCATGGTCGCCGTCGCCACCTCGTCCGGCGTGCCCTGCTTGAAGATCCCGCCGAGCCGGGTGTAAGCGTCCTCGGTGTTCTCGCGCACGAACACCATGTCGATGTCCGCGGGCTTCTTGTCCTTCAAGGGACAGAGGTGCTCGGAGTAGAGCTTCACCGGCCGCAGGTTGATGTACAGGTCGAGCTTGAAGCGCGTGCCGCCGATGATGGCGTGCTCGAGCAGGCCGGTCTCGACGCGCGGATCGCCGATCGCCCCCATGAAGATGGCGTCGAAGTCCTGGAACTCGGTGAAGACCGATTCCGGCATGGTCTCGCCCGTCTCGAGGTAGTGGTCGGCGCCGAAGGGGTAGTGGCGCGACTCGTAGTCGAAGCCGAAGGAGCCGGCCGCCGCCGCGAGGACCTTCAGCCCCTCGCGCACGACCTCCTCGCCGATTCCGTCTCCGGGCAACACCGCGAAGTGGTACTTGCTCATGTTCCGACTCCCTGACTGCTTCTCCTGTGCGAACACCCTGGACTGGCGCCGCGCGCGCGGCCCCGGGGCGGGTTCGACCGGGGCGCGCCCGCCTCACACCGCCTCACGACGACTCCTCAGAACCTCGTCCGGATGAGCGATCCGTCCCAGCACCGCCGAGGCGGCGGCCACGGCCGGACTGGCGACGTAGACCTCCGCCTGCGGCGCGAGGCTCGCGGCCGGGCAGCCGGCGACGGACGTCGCGAGACAGCGCTCGGCGCCGCCGAGCGTCGTGAGCTGCGGATCGTCCCACAGGCCGCACGTGGGCGCGGCGACCAAGGCGCCGCAGCGCAGCAAGGACGCAGCGCAGCCCTCGTCCACGGCGTGCTGGAACGCGCGCTGATTGCCCGGGATGACCAGCAGGCGCACGCCCGCGTGCACGCCGTGCTCCTTCAGCAGCCGCGCCACGAGCCGCAGGTCCTCGATGCGCCCGCCCGAGCCGCCGCCGATGACGACCTGATCCAGCGGGATCTCGGGCAGCTCGCTCAGGCGCCGGCCCGTGCAGAGAGCGCGCGCCGGCGCCGCCATGGGCTCGAGATCGTCCACGTCGATGTCGCGCGCGTCCCGGTAGGCGGCCCCGCTGTCCGGCAGCAGCGGCTTCAGCGTGCGCGTGGAGCGCGCCCTCAGCCAGGCGAGCGCCGCCTCGTCGGGGTAGCAGAACGCCGCCGCCGCGCCGCCGTGCCCGGCGAGGACGGACATGGCGAGGCGCTCGACCAGAAAGAGCCGCTCCAGCGCCGGGCCGCAGAGCTCGACGGCGCTGCCGCGCGCGGCCTCCGCGCCGAGGGCGGCGAGCGCGTGCAGGATCAGGTCAGTGCCCGAGCACCACCTGCCCGGCGCTCCCGCGAAGCGCCAGCGCGACGAGGGCGGCACCGCCAGGCGCGCGCCCCCGCCCTGCAGCGCGGCCGCGATCTCGGCCGGCTGGGCGTCAAGCCCCAGACAGGCCACGGCGCCGCAGGCGAA
>JACQZJ010000005.1 GCA_016213895.1 Planctomycetota bacterium
CGAGCGGGCCGCCCGCGCCGGAGCGCCACCCCGATCCGGCCCTTCGGCAGCTCTAGGAGTTCATCGCCGAGCACGAGGCGCAAGAGGAGCCGCTCGGGAGGATCGATCGCACCCGGCCGAAATGGAAGCACATGCTGCCGAAGCCCCCGCGCGTCGAGTTCACTCCCGGGAAGACCTACTACTGGGAGCTGGAGACGAACAAGGGCTCGATCCGGCTGCGCCTGCTCCAGGACGTCGCGCCCATGCACGTGGCGAACGTCCTCTACCTGACGCTGCTGGGCTTCTACGACGGCCTGCCCTTCCACCGCGCCGTCCAGGGCTTCATGGTGCAGGGCGGCTGCCCGGCGGGGAACGGCCACGGCGATCCCGGCTACCGGATCGACCTCGAGGTGAGCCCTCAGGCGAGGCACGACCGCGCGGGCATGCTGGCCTCGGCGAACAGCGGGCCGAACACGGACGGCAGCCAGTTCTACATCACCTACGCGCCGAAGCCCTACCTCGACGGCGGCTACACGGTCTTCGGCGAGATCAGCGAGGGCATGGCCGCGCTGCGCGCGCTCGAGGCCGACAGCGCGCCGCCCGGTGGCGGCGACGACAAGCCGCGCGCGCCGCTCGTCCTGCAGAAGGCCTCGTTCTCGGTCGAGTAGGCCGCCGCGCGGCCGCGATGCGCCCGATTCGTGGGGTGATTCTACGGCCGCCTGCTAGAGTGTCCTGCGCCGGCGGTCGGCCGCGGCCGGGGCGCAGTCGGTGAGCGAGTGCGGTGGTCGCGCTCGGCGCCGCGAGGCGCGGCGCGGGCCGCCGGGAGGGGTTTCGGTCGTGAAGCAGCGCAGCGCCTTCCTGGGGCCGCTCCTGATCCTGGCGGCATGCGCCAGCGAGCCGCCGGCGCCGCCGCCGCAGCCGAGCGCCGCGGACCGAGCGCGCGCGGCCGAGGGCGCCGCGATCGCGGCGCAGCTCGTGGCCGAGAACGAGATCGAGAAGGCGAACGAGGTGGCGGACACGGTCCTCGAGCTGGACCCATACGCGGCGAGCAGCCATCTCGCCGCGGCGCGGGCCGGTTCGCGGCGCGGCGTGGCGGAGCTCGATCCGCGCGTCTACGAGGAGGCCGTGCGGCACGCCACGCTCGCCTGCGAGGCGGACCCCGAGAACGCTGAGCCGTTCTACGTGCGCGCCAAGCTGCAGTTCGACCGCATGCACTACAGCCGCGCGCTGGTCGACCTGCGGCGCGTGCTCGAGCTCGATCCGGCCCAACTGGAGGCGCTGCAGCTCGCCGCCTGGTCGCATCACTCTCTGAACGAGCCCAGGGCGGAGCGCGCGGCCTGGGAGGCCCTGCTCGCCGTGTCTGCGAGCGACGCGCGCGCCACCTTCCGCCTCGCGGAGCTCTTGCTCGCGAGCGCGGAGCGGGAGGACAAGAAGCGCGGCCAGGAGCTGCTCGTGAAGGCGGTGGAGCTCGGGCCGGAGGATGACCTCGCCCTGCAGGGGCTGGCGCGCCTGCGGGCCGAGCAAGGCGACGCGGCCCAGGCCGAGGAGCTCTTGCGGCGCGCGCTCGCCGCCGCTGCCGCTTCCGGCGTTCCGCTGCGCCACGGCGACATCATGTTCAGCCTGGGAGCGGTGGTGCAGCAGCAGGGCCGCCTGGAGGAGGCGCGCGACCTGTACGAGCAGTGCCTCGCCCTCGAACCGGATCACGACGACCACCGCGCGCTCGGCAACCTCGGCTTCGTGCTGATCGAGCTGGGCGAGAAGGCGGAGGGACGCAGGTACCTCGAGCAGGCGCTCGAGCAGGAGACGAACAAGCGCGTGCGCCGCCGCATCGAGGACGTTCTCAAGCAGCTCGAGGAGAAGCGCGCCGAGAACGAACAGAGCGGGGAAGCCAAGGGCCCGTAGCTCAGCCGGTCAGAGCAGTGGACTCATAATCCATCGGTCGCAGGTTCGAATCCTGCCGGGCCCACCAGCCTCCCGCGCGCGCCGTGGTTCCGCCCGCCGTGGCCCGGCACCTGCCGGAGAGAGCGCGCGCACTCCTCGAACCTCACGCGGAGGCCGGCGGGGACTTCGGGAAGTCCGTGCGCGCCGTCCAGTTGTCGGACTCGCGGTAGACGCACGTGTGCAGAGCGTCAAGCGAAATCGCCTGGCCCGCAGAACACCCGGCTCGGCCCGGGAGAACACACTCGCGCCGCGCGCCACGTTTCCGCGCGGGCGCGACGGCGCGCCCGCCGCGGCCGTGCTACACTGCAGCGGGTCTTGAAGATCCTTCCTCAAGATCGCTGTCCGGTTCCTCGAAGATGGAACGGGCGCCGGTCAAGGAGCTTCGTCCCGCCCGCGCTCGGCAGTTCTCCCGCGGGTTGGGGAGGACCGGACGAGCGGGGCAGGGCGTCGTTGCCGGCGCCCTGGAGAAACGGCTATCAATCTGCGTGTTCACGCGTGGCGCGGCTCCGGCCCAGGCTGCCTGGGAGATGCTCTGCGTGCTGCCGCAGCAGCAAGACGCCGCGCCGGCGCGGGGCCAGCGCTGAGAACGGACTAGACCATGCATGTCACGCTGACCATGAAGCGCGCGCGGCGCGACGCGAAGTTCGAAGAGCTGTTCGAGCGCGAGCAGGAGCGCATCGTGCGACGCCTCGGGCGCCTGCCCAGCGACCTCGTCTCGCTGCAGTGCGAGATCGACCTCAACCAGCACCTCAAGGAGGGGTACGCGTCCCTGACTTTGAGTCTGCCGACCGGCAAGCTCAACGCTCGCGGCGTGGGCGGCAACGTGCTGTCGGCCCTGCGCGACGCGGTCGATGACCTGCTGGTGGAGCTGGACCGCCACAAGGAGCGCTACCGGCGCGAACGGCGCCAGCGCAAGTCGCTGCGGCACGAGATCACGGGCGATCTGCACGGCCTGCTGGAGCGCATCGTGGCCGAGGAGCCGGCGGACATGGCCAAGGTGATCCACAAGACCCTGGGCGAGCTCTACCTCTTCGTGCGCCGGGAGCTGACCAGGCACCGCGAGGTGTTGGACCGGCCGGAATGCGCCGGCATCGACGTGGGCGACGTGGTGGAGGAGACCGTCCTGACGGCGCTTTCGCGGCGCGCGGAGAAGCCCGAGGACGTGCCCTTCGACCGCTGGCTCTTCACCTGCGCCTACGAGGTGATCGTGCGCGAGGAGGACCAGCTGGCGGAGCGCAACGGCAGCGTTTCCCTGGAGCAGGACATCGAGGAAGTCGCGCCCAGGGAGGGTCTGACCAGCGGGGAGGAGATCTTCCTCGACGGCATCCAGAAGACGCGCTTCTTCGCCGACGTCGTGCCCTCGCAGTGCACACGCTCCCCGGACGTGGAGGCGGACGCGAAGGACCTGCACGTCGCGGTCATGAAGGCGATCCGCCACCTGCCGGAGCCGATGCGCAAGGTCCTGTCGCTGGTCGCTCTCCACGGGCTGGCGGAGCAGGAGGCGGCGCGGCGCTTGAGCTGCTCCGAGGAGAACGTGCGCAGCGTGATGGCCGACGCGCGCACCAGGGTGCGCGCGGAGCTGGCCGAGCGCGGCTTCGAGGCCTGAACGGCCTGCGCGAGGCGGAAGGGCGCCTTGGGCGTGGTTTGCCGGCAGGCGGACCCTTGCCAGCGCCCGTCGCGCGCGCTTGGATCAGGGGCATGACCCGTCCCGACGCCGCGCGCCCGCTCGCGCTCCTCGTTCTGCTGCTTGCCACGGCCTGTTCCAGCGCCGGCGATCCCCAGGACGTCGAGGGCATCGGCATGGCCGGCGACGAGGTCTTCCGCTGTCTCGAGCTGCCGGACGCGGATCCGGTCCGCGTATACGACGTGGCCCGCGCGCTCTTGCGCGTGCACTTCGCGGGCGGGCGCCTGATCGAGGATCCGGTGGGGCGGAGGCTCGAGGTCCTGCCGCGCGCCTTCAGCTCGTCTCCGCGCCGGCTCCAGGTGTTCCTCGAGGTGCTGCCGGCCGAGCAGGGGACGCGCGTCGAGATCTTCTGCAAGGTGGACGAGCTGCGGGATGACGTGGCGGAAAACCCGGCCGAGCCGTGGCGCTTCGCCGGCCGGGACGCGGAGCTGGAGAACCTCCTGCTGCACGAGATCTGGGACGAGGTCGTCGTCCGGCCCGCCGAGGGCAGGTAGCGCCGGGCCGCGCGCCGGCCGCTCAAGCCGCGGAACGGGGCCTGCCGATGATCCCGGCCAGGCTCAGCGATGACCGCGGACATCCATCAGACCGGTCGCGACGGTCAGAAGCCGCGCGCCGGACCGGCGCAGCATCCCCCGCCTGAGGGCCTGCGTCGCGCTCCGAGCCGGCCCCTGGCCGTCGCGCTCATGCTGCTCGTCGTGCTCGCCACGCCGCTCTTGGCGGCGCTGCGCTGGCCGGCCGCAGCAGAAGCGCTGCTGAACGGCGGGCTCCTGCTGCTCCTCGCCGGCGGAGCGGCCTCCGGCCGCGCGGCGCGCCGCCGCC